>CAIYDX010000105.1 GCA_903925005.1 uncultured Geobacteraceae bacterium | reverse complement strand
TACCGGATGCCGTCCGGAATGGTTTTTACGACTAGCGCTCTTTTAGAACGATTCAGGTAATTATATGAGTGTTCTGGATAATGTTGGGAAGCAGGAACTGTAACTTGACATCCGTACCGCTTGGAATATTTACCGGCTGATCCGTCAGCACAGTAGCGCCGCCAACCGACAGGTCGTAAAGCTTGCCGGTGACCGTGCCCTCCGGAATTTCGAAAGCCGCATCCGTTGTCGGATTAAGCGTCAGCCGGAGTGCATGGCGCTGTTCGGCCATGACGTCGGCAAAAAAGAACCTCGTCAGAGTGGCAGCCCTTTTAAAAATATTAACATTCTGCACACGAGCACCTATGGAAAAAGCAAAGGCATCGCACTTGAGGAAGGTGTAACGATCCCGCTCGATGGCGACCGCCTGCTGCGGGTGGATATCCAAGTCGAGCAGACCATGCTCCACCCCTACGATCGTAGCAGGGAAACTGAGCGGCAGCCCCTGATGATAGTTGATCAGCCTGACGCCGGTTTTTTTTGCTTTGAACAACTCCCGGAATTTGGCGATAATATCCGCCGCGTCCTCATCGACACTCTTCTGGGGTCTGGAGATGTACAGATGTGAAAAATCCATGTCGGTTTCCTCTAGGAAATCAGGTTGTGCTTTTGCATTAAAGCCACCAAATCGGCAAGAATGACCGGCTTGACCAGATAGTCGGTACAGTCCCCCTCCCAGATCGCCTCTTCCATATCTTCGCGCGAATTCATGGCGGTGGTCATGATAATTATCGCCTTCTGTGCCACTTTTTTTTCAGTCTCGGCCTGACGCATCATTTTCAGTGCTTCCTGACCGTTCATCCTGGGCATCAAAATATCGAGGCATACCATCTGATAAGGACGTTCTTCCGCCAATGCTTTCGAAAACATCTCAACAGCCTCAAGCCCATCGCAGGCGCAGTCGGTATCGGCATACTCCGTCAAAAAGAGTTCCATCATTTCACGTACAAAATCACAATCTTCAACGATCAGGCATCTCATCGGCGCCCTCCCTCTTGCTCATATGACGTCAATTAAATCTCCAGACGTCAGCGTTCAAATATATAGGATAAAAATGAAAAAACCAATGAATATAATTGAAGAGTAAGTTCTCAATACAGGCAGACACATTTCATGCATCCCGATTCCGCGAGAACCATCGGGTTTAATGCAGCGGCAGCAATATGCTGAATTCGGCTCCCGTTGCCGTGTTTTTGACGGTGACGGTACCCTTCATGCTCTTTTCCACGATGGATTTGACCATATATAACCCAAGTCCAGTTCCGTTTAACGCATCCTTGGTACTGAAAAATGGATCGAAGATTCGTCCAATAACCTGCTCTGGTATCCCGCCGGCATTGTCGGAAACCTTGATCAGATTCATGTTGTTGTCGCGGATCACCGTGACCAAAATGATAGGCCCTGCGACATGACGCTCCAGCAGAGCGTCACGAGCGTTGTTGAGGATGCAGAGTACCACCTGCGACAGCTCGTTCATGTGTCCGCATACGATAGATTGACTGCGGACATCGGTAGTGATGGCAATGCCGTTGGCATTGGAGTTAAAAAAGGAGACAACCCTTTCGACCACATCATCCAGACGAAAACATTGGGGATCATTTTCCGGACGGAAGAAGTTGCGGAAATCGTCAATGGTATGAGACATGCTTTTCAGTACTTCGAGCGACTTCAAGCTGTGACGTTCCATGATCTCATCCGTAAGCTTCCCTTTGGTATGGGCGAGTTGCAGCGCCTGAACCGACATGCCCAGCATGTTTAGCGGCTGGCGCCACTGATGAGCGATGCCGGCCACCATTTCGCCCATGGCGACAAAGCGGGACTGCTGCATGACCACTTGATCTTTTTCGCGGCTGACGGCCAATGCCTCGGCAACGCGCTGTTCAAGTGTGCGGTTCAGCATCTCCAGTTCCTGCCGCTGCTCGTGCAGCTGTTTTTCGGCAGCAATGCGCGCCGTTATGTCGATGACGGTTCCGGCCAGCGCACGCTGCCCCTTATAATTGATGAGGTTGGCAAATATCTCGATATTGACGACATGCCCGGACTTGTGAAGCGCACGGGTCTCATAATGGGCGGAGGGCACTTCACCACTGAGGCGCTGTTGGGAATTGCGGACCATCTGAGGGATTTCATCGGGGTGGATGACAGAGTCGAGGCCAACCATACCGAGCATCTCCTCGGGAGTGTAGCCAAGCATGGCGGCCAGCGCATCGTTGACGTAGCGCCACATCAACTTTTTGTCGATGATGTAGACGCCGACCATGGCATTGTCCGTCATAATATGAAAGAATTTTTCCTTGATCGGCATGGGAACCTGTTGCGCTCAATCAGAGTAGATATGGAACAGCGTTATTTTATCATTGACGAGAATGAAAAGGAAAGGTTTATTTTATCATAAAGTGTTTACGTTTGCGGAAGATGGAGTAGCGCTGTAACTTATATTTTATATCAGATAAATGCTGATCAGGTTTCTGTTTTGGCAATTCCTGACTGAAAAAAGGATGTCAGAATTCGTGAATTCCGAGGTGGACCAAGCATGGCTGCTCGCAATGAATTGTAACTTGCCGGAATATAATTAAGCGCGGCCTGGAGATTCATCGTCCGTTTCAATACTCTTTCCGCATAACGATAACTCTTCTCAGGCGGCGTTATTCCCCCGTTATACCGTGCCAGTGCTTTTTTCTTGTCCCCTTTGGCGTAATCCAGAAGTGAGCGGATGATTTTTTCAGCCTGCCCCGCCTGCCCATGGATATCTTTTGGCACAGAGCCCCAATGTGAGGTTTTTACCTGCCAGGCACCCCGCTCACCAGCCGAACCTACCGCGACCGGATCACCATGGCTCTCTTCAATTGCGACACTGATCAGCAGGTTTGCCATCTGGCTATGCCTGACCGCTTCAACCAGCGCAGCCGGATCAGCCACACCATGGTCAGCGGCAAACCGCACCCGCTGTTCGTTATCGGTGTCGAATAAAGCGATATAACTCCCTGCCGCAGTTGTTTTTACATTTCTGCTTTTCCCTGCGTTTTTTACAATATATCTCGACGCGGAGGCGACCGTGGTGATTGAAAACATTCCGAGCACGATTAATACCATGAGTGGCAAGCTATTCCTTCTTTTGTACTTATTACGAATTTTCTTGATCATTTCAGTACTCCTTCCTTCTCCGAACAGAAACCGGCAAAAACTATCCTGAATGATACTGTCTTCCGCTATTTACATTATTTGATTCTGTAGGGGCGACGCCGTTGGCTCGCCCTGCTGCCATAGGCCGCAATGGCGAATGTTGCACCAGGGCGACCCACCGGGTACGCCCCTACATTCTGTCTTTGGCGGAAGATCTGTACCAATCAGTAAAACTATTGAGACCCGCCCCCGAGGTTGCCTGATATCAAACGCCGACAGGTCTCGGTTCGATACCCGGCCTCAGCGGCCATATCCATGGCACAGCTCAACATATTTTCAGTCTTGACCATTGCCGCCGACAGAGCATCGGCAGCGATCGAACTTAAATCCGAATCGATCAGGCCGAGGATTGCCAGCCACTCTCCCAACTCTTCATAACGTTCTTTATTAAACCACTCCGTACCGCTCTCTTCGTGAACAGCCAAAAACTCCAGGCAGGCAGGATCAGAAAAAATGCGCGTCGACAGCGCTGCTTCGTTAGCAGGCATACATCTATCCTGTTTGTCAGGGATCGAAAGCGCCAGCAAGGCGGAGAGGAGTCCGATTTTGTGTTGGGCGCCATCCGGATCCAGCATCCGGCGCAGGGTGCAATCAAGACCGAAGAGACCCAGAGCATCCGGTTTCAGACCTGCCATAACGACCCACCCCGCAAGCAGCATACTGTTGTCCGAGGAACCAAGCAGAGCGGTCAAACGCGTAAGAAAGCGTTTGGCATCCACGGCAACCGGTTTCGCCTTCAATAAAGCCGCAAGCAATTTGCGCCGCGACTCAATCGTGTTGGGCCGTCCATGCAGCCGTGGACCTCCTTCCAAGCAGTCCGCCACTTTCTGCATCTCGACAAGGAAATTATCTTCGGCGACGGCGGTTGAATCCACACCCTGCATCAACTCTATCAACGTTTTGAACAGCAGATTCAGAGTTCCATAGCGAAGCTGTTTCAGTTCATCATCCAGATTTTCCACGCCTCTGCCTCCCAGTTCCTGGCAGAGCCGCTCCCAGTTCCCCTCGGCATCGTCGCGGATCTCACGAAAATCCACGAAAACATTGAACTCGTACTCCTTAAGTTCGATGTAGAGTCCATATTCACACAGCTCACGAGCGTTGCGCAGATACGTCAACCGTTTGATATGATCGCTAAAAGCACAATACACACCCTCTTCGCCGGAAAGCCCCAGGGCGATGCCAAGCGTTGTCCGGCGAATCTCCGGGTCGCCATTACCGTTTTTTACGGCAAAGCCTGATGACTCCCTGATCCATCCGGCAGCAGTGGAAAAACGGTTATGGTATATGACCAGCGCCCGGTGATCGCCGACCCGGTTGGAATAAGCGAAGACGTTCTCGTTGATGCAATCGCAGGCATAAAAGTCATAGAGCATGAAGTTTTCAGAGCCGGAAAACAGCCAACGGAGTCGCAGCAGCGGAAATATCCACAACTCGTGACCTCGCAGCAACCCTTCGTCAACCAGTTCGTCCCAATAGGCGCGTTTGTACTCCATACCGTATTTCTCGTGAAACCCCTCGATCTGGCCATGTCCGAACATCGGCAGCCCCGGCATGGTGGCAAGCAGCACGCAGGCGCCGAAATATTTATCCTGGGTGCCGAACTGCTCAACGGCAGTCTTCTCATCCGGATTGTTCATAAAGTTGACAAAGCGCTTGAGAACCTCGGGGTTGAACTCCAGCACATTTTTGATGGTATGGCGGTATTTGTGATTTTCTTCCATCTTGAGCATATTCATGAAGGCGCTGTTATAGACCCGGTGCATTCCGAGAGTCCTGACAAAATACCCCTCCATCATCCAGAAGGCCTCCGCCAGCAGCAGCGTGCCGGGGGCCTCAGCAGCCACGCGGTCCACTACTTCACGCCAGAATTCGACCGGAAAAACGGCATCGAATTCCTCTTTGCTCATGCCATGCTCAACACGCGACGGAATACCGCCGCCAAGACCGCGCAGAGGGAACCAGAGCCGCTGGTAATGCTTCTTCGCCAGCGTCATCGCGGCATCGAAGCGGATGATCTGGAAATTGCGGGCAACATGCAAAATGGTCTGAATGACCGCCTCGCGCACCTCGGGGATCAGATAATTGAGCTGGGCGGTATCGTTCCATGGGGTGCTGGTGCCGTCGTTGCCGTGATAGATATATCGGGTACGGCCATTGCGCCGGTCATAATGCTTGAAAACCACGGCGGCGTCATGCTTGTTCCAGTAGCCGTCTTCGATCTGAAGGGAGACGGCGCCGTCGCTGGACAGATCTTCACCGCTGAACTGATAGGTCGGAAAAGGGGGATAGTCGGTCTGAACAAACCAGTCCGGGTGCTGAATAACCCAGCGGGAGTATATGCCGGTATGGTTAGGCACCATATCGCTGGCCAAACGGATACCACGCGCGGCGGCTCGCCCTCGCAGGTTGGCCAACGCCTCCCACCCGCCCAGATCACCCGCGACCTCATAATCGTACAGGGAATAGGCCGAGGCGATCGCGTCCTGGTTGCCGCAAATCTGCTTGATCCGCTGCGAGGCGGGTGACCGTTCCCACAGGCCGATCAGCCAGAGACCGGTGAAACCACTGAACGCCAGACGATCAAGTTCTGCATCCGGCACCTGATCGAGGCGAGAGATCAGGCATCCATGACTGCGGCTCAGCTGGTCAAGCCAGATATAGACCATCTTGGCAATCAGGACGACATTTGACATCCAGTCGGCATCCGGAGAAAAACGTTCATATTCGGGATAGTCGAACCCGGCAAAAATGGAATCTCCGCGACCATGCGCATATTCCCCCGCCGACTGTCCGGCACGCTTGAATTCAAGCACCGGCGGCGGCCCCGGATCCCCCCCCCACCCCCGCTCGCGCTCTTCCTCAAGCAGGATGTCGAGGGAAGTTTCCAGTTCGTCCAGCAGCTCAGGCGGGAGAACGGCGCTCCACGAGTCACGCACAAAGCGGATCTGTCCGGACAGAGAATCGGGCGCCGCCAGGATCGGCGCCCGCAGCGCCTCACCCAGCGAACAGCCGAGCGGAGCCAGAAACGGACTTTCCATCAATGCGGCATCGGTTTTTACGGCGATTACCTTGCACGATGAGGACTCTGCCAGCTCCGGATCGACGAAAATATCGCGAAAGCTCTCAACCGCCGGATTTTCTACGGCACTGTTTAGAAGCAGCATTTCACGCAGCGCCATGCGCCGCCGTTTATCGCCCCCCGACAGCCATTCGCCAGCCGAAATTTCGCCGGAGAGCACTTCGGCAGGGGGAAGCAGCTCGACAAATCGCTCTGCCGACCGCATGATTTCACTACCCGCCGGATCGTATCCGGCACGCCGCACCGCTTGTTCAAGCGCACCAATCTCCGTACTTTCCGCAATGACATCGATCAAGTATCGAAACACTGACTGTAAGATGGCAAACAGATTCAGGTGCGAGGCGTATACCGTCTTGGCGGTTTCGTGATGCGCCCTGTTAAGAGAGAGAGCCAGTTGACGATAAAAGATTACGGAAGGCAGTTTTCTTTCGCTGATCTGGAGCGAAACAGTTCTTAAACCTAGCGAGCGCCACTGCCGGGCGGTGATCGGGATAACGTATCTAAAGTAAGCCGTTGCGAAATTCTGTCCAGTCATGATGAAATCCTGTTGTCATTTTCAGGCGTCTATACCAGGTTGGCGGAAATAGGTACGCCTTAATTATTACACGGTTTTTGTTTTACACAAGACAGGCCAAGATTATTGGCACTGTTATTTGCTTGTTTTTATGAAGTTACAAATATGGATGCTATTGAATGAGGCAAAGTATTTTGCTACTATTAGTTCTGAGTAAATCCGAGTGCAGAAATTGCAGGAGCTGATCATGTCCTTCAATCCGGTGCTGATCGTTTCGAAAGCAGAAAAACCGGAGTGGTACAAGAGCACCGCGCCGTTCTCGCGACCGGAAAACCGCACCGCAATACGGCAGCTTCTCACCACCGTCATCCCATATCTGCTCTTGATGGCCCTGATGGTCCAGGCCGTTCGCCATGGCCACCCGTACGGAATCACCCTTACGCTTGCCGTGCTGGCGACCCCCTCCCGTCAAGGGAGGGGGGACTTAATTGGAGGCTTCAACTTGAGTTTTGTAGTGAACCAGGTATATTAAATCTCAGCTTCACGAAGGGACTATTATGATCAAAGGAAGTGAAATCAGGCATGCGGATCACCCCATCGACAGCATCTTCCTCGATCGTTGGTCGCCTCGGGCCATGTCCGGAGAAACAATTACCAATGAAGAGCTGCTGACGCTGTTAGAGGCGGCCCGCTGGGCGCCCTCTTCCGGCAACAACCAGCCCTGGCGCATTTTGTACGCACATAACTCCGGCGGACAGTGGCCGCTGTTCTTCGACCTGCTGACGGACTCCAACAAGGTCTGGTGTGCCCGCGCCTCGGTATTGCTGGTATTCGTATCCTGCACTACTATTGCCGGCGGCGCCTCACCATGCCGCACCCACTCTTTCGATAGCGGCGCGGCCTGGATGAGCCTGGCGCTGCAAGCGAGCATGAAGGGATATGTGGTGCATGGCATGCAGGGCTTCGACTACGAGCGAGCCCGAAGCCGGCTTAACATCCCGCCCGGATTCGAGGTGGAGGCGATGGCCGCCATCGGCCGGCCCGGCAAACCAGAGGAACTGCCGGAACAGCTGCAGGCAAGGGAGAAGCCCAACGACCGGAGGCCGCTGTTGGAAAGCGTCTGCGAAGGTCCGTTTTCACTGTAAAGGTTTAAATGCCCATGCCTCCACGCACCTTCATTATCGGCGATGTCCACGGCTGCGCCGCAACCCTGCGGCGGCTGGTCGAGGTCGCGCTTCGCCCGGAGCCGACGGACCGCATCTGCCTGCTGGGCGACCTGATCGACCGGGGGCCGGACAGCAAGGGGGTGCTGGACTTCATCTTCGAGCTTAGGGAGCGGGGCCTGAGGGTAGACAGCATTCGCGGCAACCACGAAGAGATGTACCTGCAGGCCGGCAATGACAGTCACTCCCAAGGGCTCTGGTACGCCAATGGCGGGCTGGAAACCCTTGCCAGCTTCCAGGCCGATGGCCCCGACGACATCCCCCGCCGCTACCGCGATTTATTGGACTCTTTCCCGCTCTACATCCTTCTCGACGATTTCATCATCGTCCATGCCGGACTCAATTTCGATACGCCCGATCCCTTTGGCGACACCGGCGCCATGCTCTGGACACGCTCCACTTATGTCGACCGGGAACGCATCGGCGGAAGGCGGCTGATCTGCGGCCACACACTGGTCTCACAAAGCCGGCTCGAAGCGTCGCTCGGCAGCAGCAAGATCATGCTCGACAACGGCTGTTTCTTCAATGACCGGGATGGAATGGGCAATCTGGCGGCGCTGGAATTGGAGAGCATGACGCTCTACGTGCAGCCCAACATGGAATTTTAAACATTTAATGAATAATGCCCATAAACGAATGTATTTTTTTGTTGACATTAATGTGCCGCCCGATACAATTCGCAAAACATTCTTGATTACCGGGGGGAACCAGAATGATTCAAGAATATATAACTGATCTTGCGAACCAGGTAGGCGTAGATCTGTCCAATATTTTGCTTGTTTCCGGTGATTCTTTAGGGTGCCTCGATGTTCATATGCTCAACATCTCCTCAAAAGAGCATAACGTTAATACATTGATTTTCCAGGCGGATATGGATAATTTAAAAAACGGCATTCATTGTGATCGGCTGGAGACCAGGATGAGAGCCGCCTTATCGCGCCTCAAGCTATTGCTTGAACCGTGACTTCACCAAGGGGCTGACTGTCTTTTAAATTGGCCCCGTCGCAGCATTAAAAAGCCGCATTTCCTTCCTTGCCGACAATTACCTCTCCATTAATCGATACATCCATTCCGAACCGGTCGTGCTTGACGACCCGAACACCCGTGGTATGATTAAGCTGACGCATGTCGCCCCTCCAACTCCTCCCTGACAAGAGCGGACCGGGGAAAGGTGAATGTATTGCTACGCTCAATTTCAGGAGGTGCCGGTGAAAGAAGCGATGTTTTACGAACGGGAGGGGGCCTCACAGGTACGCTGCACACTTTGCCGATTCAGATGCCTGATCGGTGACGGCGCACGTGGAATCTGCACCGTCCGCGAAAATCACGGCGGCACGCTTTACAGCCTGGTCTACGGCAAACTCTGCGCCGAACATGTGGATCCGGTCGAGAAAAAACCGCTCTTCCACGTCATGCCGGGGAGCAAAACCTATTCCATCGCCACGATGGGATGTAACTTCAAGTGCCGCCACTGCCAGAACTTCACGATCTCCCAGGTTGAACGGAACGCCCCGATTGGCGGCATCGAACTGACGCCGCGCGAGATAGTGCAGCGGGCCATCGATAACAACTGCAGTTCCATCTCCTACACCTACACCGAGCCGACAATTTTCTTCGAGTTCGCCTACGACACCGCCCGCCTCGCACGGGAGGCGGGATTGAAAAACATTTTCGTCACCAACGGCTACATCGGCAAGGAGGCGCTGGCGACAATCGCCCCGTTTCTTGATGCCGCCAATATCGATCTCAAGGGTTTTTCCAAAGAATTCTACCGCGATGTCGTCCATGCCGATCTTTCCGAGGTACTCGACTCGATCATTGAATATCGCGAAGAGGGAATCTGGATAGAACTTACCACCTTGATCATTCCGGGGCTCAACGACTCCGATGTCGATCTGCGCGGCATGGCCGAGTTCATCGTCACTAACCTCGGAATCGACACCCCCTGGCATGTGAGCCAGTTCTATCCGACGTACAAAATGACCGGCACCAGCCGGACACCGACAGCGACCCTGCGCAAGGCGCGCGATATCGGCCTCGCCGCCGGTTTGCGCTACGTCTACGAAGGGAACGTTCCGGGTGAAGGGGGCGAAAACACCAACTGCCCGGCCTGCTCCAGCCTGCTGATAAAACGTTACGGTTACGTCATTGAAACCGACAGGATCAGCGACGGAACCTGCCCCGACTGCGGCGCGACGATAGCCGGCGTCGGACTGTAATGCCGCTATTGACGGGGCTGCCGATCATGCTGGAGTTGGAGTTGGAGATGAGACGCGGGTGAAGCGGGTGAGGTATTCAAAGAAAAACCCGGTAATCAATATTCAGCGCAGCCGCCAGCTTCCGGGCCGTTTCCTTGTCGATAGAGCGCTTGCCGCTTCCATCTAATCAACGCTGCCCTATTCTTTCGCGGCAGCAGATGCCGGGGCACTTTCCTCAGGAATTGCAACGTTCCGCAAAGACGCATTCGTTAATGCCAAAGCGCCTGCTCCCGGCACCGCGGCGCCTTTCTTCACAAGCTGCGCTAAAAGAATGTCGAGCATCCCCCCCTTTTCGCCGGCGACCAGAATGTCCGGAGTAATGCGCACATTCCCCTCGGCGATCTTCTTAATCAACTCGATCGCCGTGACAGCTTCCTGCCCAAGCGCCTCGTTCTGCTTCCGATACGCCGCTGCGGTTGCCTGTCCGACCGCCTCAATCTTCTTTGCTTCCCCCTCACCGCGCAGCCTGACCCCCTCGGCGTCACCCTGGGCAAGTACAATGGTCTTCTGTTTCTGCTGTTCCGCGATCTTCACGCCGATCTCGGCGGTGACCAGCTCTCCCTGCTGATTGGCCGTGGCCCTTGTCTTCTCGGTGGAAATCCTGGCCGCTTCCGCCTCCTGCTGCATGGCAAACATTTCCTTCTGCTGTTCGGCAATGATCCTTCGTGTCTGAGTTTCCATCAGCTCCTGCGGCAAAAGTTAACAGTAATAATGAAATATCGATGCAAACACCGCACAAACACTGTAAAATTGCGTTTGCGACAAATGTCGCGCGTAAACGCTTTGTCGCAAGAGTTCAATTGGGCGTTCGCAATAATGTCGCGCTAACATTTGATACTTAAGTACCGTGTAACATCTATAAATCTAACCCCCCTCAATCTCCCTTTATGCCCCAGAGGGTACTTATCTAAAGGCGGGAAGCCTTGAAGCCTCCCCTGATAAGTGGAGGTTTGGAGGGGTTTGCTGCGAAATATTAAGAGTTACAAGGTACTAGTATTGGTTTATATTTATTGTGAAGCGCCCGATTTGAGATTTCTTGGGGAGCCGTGCAATGTTTGATTGGTTGGAATCCGACTCTGTCGTCGAAGACGACATCGGCATGCTTTGGCATGTCCTACTGAGCGCCCACTATTTTCTCGTGTCGGTGGTGCTCATCCGGTTTTACCGGTTTGTGGTGAATGCCGACGGCATCAGTTATATTTCCCTGGCCCAGAATTACCTTTCCGGCCATTTCAGCCAGGCGATCTCGGGGCACTGGGCTCCCCTCATATCCTGGGCGGTGCTGCCTCTCCTGAAGCTCAAGATCGATCCCCCGCTTGCCTTCAAGATAACCTCGATATTCATCGGCCTGGCAGGCCTGTTCGGTGTGGACTTGTTGCTACGGCGCCTTTGCGTACCCAGGAACGTAAGAATCCTCTACCTGCTGGCGCTTGGCCCCGTGATGGCGTGGTATGCGCAGAACTTCATCGGCGCGGACCTTCTTTGCGCCGTGGCGCTCATATTTTACCTCAATGCGCTGCTAAAGCCTGACTACAGTGAAAGAGGCACGGCCGGCCTTTCGTTGGGAGTCCTCGGAGCGGTGGCCTACTTGGCCAAGAACTACAATTTCTATTTTTTTATCCTGCATTTCTCCTGCATCAACGTCTGCTACTGGTGGCTGGCCCAGGACGGCAGGCGCCGTTGCAACGTCGCAATCAACTTCTTGGTCGGGATGCTTGTTTTCGCCTTGATCAGCGGCGTGTGGGTGGGGCTGATCAGCAACAAGTACCACCGCTTCACCGTCGGAACCGCAGGGGCGTATAACATCTCCCTGGTCCACCCCGGTTCGGCCGGGCATCCCGTCCAGATGGACGGTTTTTTCGCACCGCCGAACCAAAGTGCGGTTTCGGTGTGGGAGGATCCCACCCTGATCCCGCTCAAGCTCTGGAGCCCGGCGCGCTCCGGGTGGGATTTCTTCTTCTACGTCACTTTGGTGCTGCACAACGTCTTCAAGTACGTCTCGGGGCTTGCGACCAATTACCTCTTCGACCTCACCTTTGCCTTCTTCGCCTACAAGGTATTTTTCAAGGGGGAAAAGATCGTGGCTGGGATCTCCTACGTCTGGCTGACCATCCTTCTCTACCCGCTTGGCTATTTCGCCTTGTACTACGACGGCCAGCGCTATGTACTGATCAATGCCGTGCTGCTCTATGTCCTGAGCGCCTGCGCGGTTGCAGCGTTTCTGGAAAAAGGCGGTCGGGCAAGACTTAAGTACCCGGTTTTTGCCTTCGTCTACCTGTCTATTATCGCCCTGACCTCGTACCGGGTCTACAAGGATTACCAGCCCATCATAGTCCGCATGGACCGGATTCATGATTTTGCCGAGGAGTTCGCGAAGGAACATGGGGCTGGCGACAAGACGGTAGCCAGTGAGAATACGGCCTGGAACTACTCCCTCGCCACGGCGTATTACTTGGGGTGTCACTACGTGGGTGAGGCCAGGCACGGGATGAGGGATACGGAGTTGGAACGCCAGCTTCTTGCCAACCACGTCGACTATTATCTGGTTGAGGGTGACTTCAAACGGCATCTGGCGATACTGAAGCCCATGCCACGGCTCAAATCCCAGCCGGAGGATCTGACCGTGTACAGGGTGAAGGCGGGAGGATGAAAAGGTAGCCCAACGCGTTTCCCGCTTCAGCCGCCGATGCCGCCGGCTGTTCCCCCATGGGGGACTGGGTTAAGAACGTACTTGTTCATCCAGTACGGTATCTGCTGTAGCGCGAAAAATCGCAGTCTAGTCATTATCGCCCGCGGCAGGCTGCATGCCTTGTGGTACTTCGAACGGTAGATCGACGCCGAGAATATTTCGTGTTTTTCTCCCAGGAATAGGTACTTATATTCGTTCTTGCCCCAAAGGAGGTGGAAGACTTTCTGCCCCCTCTCGATGGCCTCCTTGATGGTCAGGTAAAGGCATACCTGCCCGACCCTGTCGTTGTTGTAGGCCGGATCGTGCGAGACGATTTCTAAGAAGGAGTGATTACCCACCTGATAGACGATCGTTCCGGCCACCACCTCCCCATTCAGGAAGATAGTCCCGGTAAATCCGTACCTCTCGCAAAGTCCTATGACCCTCTCCTCTACATCCAGGTCAAAGCCCGACCTGATCCTTTTCGACTCCATCCGCAGCCTGTTCATCGCGATGACCTTTCTGGCCAGCTCCGAATGGTCCCTTTCGGTCCTCGTGATCTCGAATCGGAAATCGGGATAAACTCGCTGCAGCCTGTTGAAGTAATTGCTGAGGTTTCTTTTGGTGTGCTTCCCGAGACTCGACCGGTATTCGGAAAGGGTCGGAGGAAGCTTGATGACAATGTCCTCGGAGGTGCGCCAGATACGGTACGGGAGAAAGGATCCGTCCGGTCGGTCCTTGATCCGTTCGAGGGTTATGGAAGTCACCGGTGGGTATTTTTTGAAAAGGTAGTCCGTAAAATGATTGAGGTACAACTGCCCGACGTCAAAAAGTTCATTGAGGAGGATCGCCTCCCGCCCCGTGACGGCGTAGAAGAAGACGTGTACCGTTTTCGATCCGGGCTCTTTGATGACCAACGCTTTGGCCGCCATAAGCGGCTTGAATAGCCTGAAATACTCCGGGACGCAATACACGCTCTGGTACAGATCCTCCAGCAGTTTTTCGATTTCCTGCGGGATCCCGTCGTCGTAGCAGAGAAATTCCAGATCATCTGGTACCTTGCCGCTTGGGCCTTCGCCATTGCTTTGGGAAGTCGTTTTATCGGTTACCAATTAGCAGCCCCTTTTCTCATCGTTATTCTTTCCCGGAAGCAGGCGGCTACCGTCGCACCCACTATACTCCTACGGGTTTTCAGGTAGCGCATCTGGCCGACGGTGATCCGGACCATGTCACTGGCCCTCAGGTTGGCTATTGTTTGCCCAAGCCTCGAAAGGATACGGCGGCGCAACAGGTTTGATTATTTTTACGCTCATGGCGTTCTCTCCTTGATCGTGTCTATTAGTACGATGAACCGTTTGACATAAACCTGCCTGACAGGACGGTTTATAGTATCATATATAACATTACAATCCAGAGCTTTGTGTTAATAACACCCCCATCATAAATGGGAGCATCGTTGACTGATGATTGCATCTGGTGTAAGGTTTTACATGTAATAAAGTCAAAACAAACTCAGGAGGCAGCCATGCTTGCCTATAAACAATACGTGACTATAAAAGACCCGGCAAAGATTGAACTCAGTGGCCTCCCCTTCCACGCCGGACAGCGGGTTGAGATAGTCATGATTGCTGAGGACGAAGATCGGACCACGTTAGTTGAGGAACTTCAGACTCTCTTTCGCTCAACTCAGGCTCTGCCCCAGACAAAAGCTATCACGGACGAAATGATCGCCGAAGAGGTTGAGGCATATCGGGCTCAGTTGTGAAAATTGTTATCGACACCAATGTTCTGGTTTCGGCGGTGTTAAAGGATCGCGATCCTGAAGCTGTTATTATGTTTGTGGTCAACAGAGAAGATTTTGAATGGATTGTTTCAAAAGAAATTGTGGCGGAATATTGCGAAGTACTCAGTCGCCCCAAGTTTGGACTGCCCAGAGATATACTCGAAGCTTGGTACGCCATGATCGGCAGCCTGACCGTTCCCTGTACGGTTGACCTTGCCATTGAATTTCCCCGCGACCGCAAAGACGCAAAATTCCTCTCATGTGCGGTTGCAGCCGGAGCCGACTATTTCATAACTGGTGACAGTGATTTCAACGAAGCACAGAGGCTCCTTACCACAACCATTCTTTCAGTTTCCCAGTTCAAGAAACTTGTGTCTGACCGACTTGCCTGATTTTAGTTCATCCCCAGATCCTGCCTCACAAGCGTCTCCAGCGACGCATCCAGCATGGCACGGCGGCAGTCCACGCCGTCTATTGCTCCGGTTTTCAGCTTGCGGAAGAAGCGGCAGCCGCCGAAGCAGAGCGGCAGATAGGCGCACTCCAGGCATTCGTCGTTTTTCCAGATGTCCAGATTGTGGGATTCGCGGTAGTCGTTGACGCCATCAGCCAGAGTGCCGACGGCAAATTCGGGCCACCCCATCAAGGCGGGGCATTTGTAGAAGGTGCCGTCGTAATTGACCACCAGGTTGTTGGTCAGTTCGATCATGCAGACCCCCATGTGCGGCTTGTCCACGGAAAAGCCGCGCCGCAGGATTTCCCCACGCAGGTAGAGATTCGCCTCGATCAGCCACGGCTCGCTGCCGATGGCGCAGGAGGCGGAATGGGTGTACTGTCCGCCAGATTTGGGATGCACCGGGGATAACTGCACCGGTCCGAGCTGTGCCGGGTCCATACCGGCTTCAATCAGCGCATCGAGCATCGCCGGAAATTCGCGGTAGTTGTCATGGGTAAAGTTCCCCCCCGGCTTGATCGTGATCAGATCATAAACCGCGCGGAGATTGTCTACGATAATTTTGAAACTCCCCTGCCCGGAGACGAAGGGACGCTGGCGGTTGTGAGTATCCGCCGGGCCGTCCAGCGTGATCTGGGCGCTGGTCAAGCCAAAGGGGAGCAGTTCCTCGACAACGGGGCGGGTCAGCAGCGTGGCATTGGTCACCAGACTGCAGGAAAACTTCGTACCGGCGATTTGTGCCGCATCTTGCAGGGCACCGGCAATCTGTTTGAGCCGTGGCACCGCCATCAGCGGCTCACCGCCGTAGAAACGCAGCTCCACGTCACGGCCACTGTCGATCTGTTCCCGCTTGACATGAGCAATCAGCAGCCGGGCGGTTTCGTCACTCATCGCATGGTCGCCCCGGAAATGATCCTCGAAGCAGTAGGGACAAGCCAGGTTGCACGCCAGCGTCAGCACCACCGTGGCCATAAATGTACCGGAGTTGCCGTTGGTATGGTCAATCAAAGCGGCCATCGCCGCGCGTTCCGCCGCCGGATCGTCAACCCAGAGTTCCAGACGGCGCAGGGTGGTTTTGTCCGACTCGGAGAGGGTGTCATTCTGCGCCGCGGCAAGGAATTTTTCCGGCACCCTGACAATTGAACCTTTTTTGGTTGAGTAGAGAATGACGGAACCGGGACGGGATGGGTCGGTAAATGTTTTCAGGTAACGGGACAACGGCATCTGCAACTCCAATAAAAACAAGATAAGCGGCAAGAACAGCAGAGGCCCGGCAGGTCGCCCAGACCCAACGCGCCCCAAGGGATCACGGGCTACATAGGTTAACTACAAATAATTAATGGGGAGCTTGTGCTCCCCATTAATTATCCGGGCTGACTCATTAGTTGCGGGCGTTTCCGCTGGTACAGCAGGTGCTTACCATTTCGGTGCTTTCCACTCCATCATCCAGAACTTCCACTTCACTTACAACGTTTTCCATAGCGTACCCTCCTCGTGGATTATTTGCCCGTTCGGAAAGAATGGGCATTCAGCTGTTTTAGATAATATACCGTTCAGAAAAATCTGCCAGCAATAAATATAATTCTTGCAATTAAATTTGTGTACTAAAGGCTATAGACATCAAGCCTTTACTGTGCTACTTAACACGAGACTTGTGATAGGAGTTTTGATTGCATCATAAAATCTTCCAAAAACTGTTCTTTATCCTGCTGGCATTTCTGCTCAGCGGCATTTCGCCTGTTTTTGCCGAAGATAATACGCTTGAATCCCTTGGCTTAATCGACGAACCCACGATATCCACTTTTAGTATTCCCCGGCCAAACTCCCAGATAGCTGAAAACGTAACGGTTCTCACTGCTGACGATATCTCCCGTCTGAACGCCCACACCTTGTCCGACGTACTCCAGACTGTCCCCGGTATTCAGCTTGACTACCTCCGCACCCCCGGAACCTTTTCTTTCTTTAATATTCAAGGGGCATTGAATTCCACAGTTTTGGTGTTGATCGACGGCATCCGTCAAAATGATTATGATCAGAACATTGCATTACCCGGACTGATTCCGGTTCAGCAGATCGACCGGATAGAAATTATTAAAGGAGCATCTTCGACCGCTTGGGGGACAGCGTTGGGAGGTGTAATCAATATCATCACCAAAAGTCCGAATCCGGATAAAACAGTGTCCGGGATGGTTTCCGGCTCGATCGGTTCAAAGTTTACCGCTGATAGCCGTGCCGAGTTAAGCGGCACCAATGGCCGCTTTGGCTATTATCTAACCGCCGGCAATCTCCGCTCGGACGGTTTATCTCCCAATACCGGCACCAACATGAACAACCTGTACGGCAAACTTTCCTATCGTCTTCCCAGTGGCGGTACGGCGACTCTCGGCATGTCACAGCTTGACGCCCATCCCGGACTGGATGAAGGGGACACTGTTAAATGGGGCTTTGTTCATGATAATAACGAGAACCACCGCACTAATATTTTTCTCAAGTTAAGTCAACCGTTAGGCAACAGACTCACCCTCGATATTGACAGTTATTTAACTCGCCGAGATGACCATGCCAAATATGGTGGGCCTGATGGTCTTGGCGGAATCACATTTTTTAACGCTTCTATCCCCAAGACAAAGGTTGGGGTGTAGCAATCCCGCCGTAGAGGGTTCTTCTAAGTTGAGT
>CAIYDX010000104.1 GCA_903925005.1 uncultured Geobacteraceae bacterium | reverse complement strand
GCACATAATCTGTCCGGTTTTTATACTGTTGCCAGGAGGTGACAGATGAAACGGACCAGATGGCTACAGGAGACCAAGCAAATGCGTTTTGAAGAAGCTTACGACGGTTGGCGCAATCACCGTCTGACCCAAGAGGAGGCGGCTCTCATTCTTGGAGTAAGTGACCGCAGCTTTCGTCGCTATGTCGACCGTTTTGAGGAAAGTGGCCTCGATGGTCTTGCTGACAAACGACTCACTCAGGTTTCACACCGGCGGGCCCCGGTTGATGAGGTGATCGCGCTTATTGATCTTTACAACCGTCGCCATCAAGGATGGAATGCCTGCCACTTTCACGACTGGTACACACAGCAAGGTGGAACCAGGAGTTATACCTGGGTAAAAAACCAGTTACAGCAAGCAAAGGCAATTCCGAAGTCCAAACGGAAAGGGGCCCATCGCAAGCGGCGTGAAGCGTCAGCTCTTCCTGGTATGATGATCCATCAAGACGGTAGTACTCATGAATGGGCACCGGGCCAGAAATGGGATCTTATCAGTACCATGGATGATGCAACCAACGAGCACTACTCAATGTTCTTCTGCGCAGAAGAAGGAACTGTCAGCAGCTTACAGGGCGTAAAAGATGTCATTGAAAAGCGTGGCCTGTTCTGCAGTTTTTACTCTGATCGTGGCAGCCATTACTGGCATACGCCTGAAGCTGGTGGCAAGGTTGATAAGAGCAATCCGACGCAATTTGGCAGAGCCATGACGCATCTTGGTATCACCATGATAGCTGCTTACTCTCCTGAAGCCAGAGGCAGATCAGAACGAGCGTTTTCTACGCATCAGGAACGCTTGCCCAAAGAACTGGCACTGATGGGTATAACGACCATGGTGAAAGCAAACCAGTACTTGAGAGAGACATACCTACCGGCATTCAATCGAAAGTTTTCGCATCCGGCACGTGAAGAAGGTTCGGCATTCATGCCGTACATTGGCCCAACGCTTGATGATATCCTGTGTGAACGTTTTGAAAGAACAGTACAACACGACAACTGCGTTAAATATGAGAAAATGATGCTCCAGATTCCAAAAGATGAATATCGATGCAACTACATAAGAGCTAAAGTTTGGGTACATCGCCACCTTGATGGCACACTTGCAATCTTCCATGGTCCAAGGAAACTGGCAGACTACGACAGCAAAGGGAAACAGCTTCATACCAAGACAAAAATGGCAGCGTAACAGTCCGTCGCTGGTCATTACTGATGAGAAAGCTGTTTCGGGCTACGCCCTCACAGCTTTCTCATCGACAATAAAAAGCGGACAATTCATTTGCTACAAAACCGGACATTTCTATTTGCTAACGACAGATAAAAAATATATAAAAGCCAATTAAATTAGCCTGTTATGACAGAAATGTTAAAATGTGATAAAAGCTGATCATAAAAAGTGTCCATAAAAACGTATGAAATCGGCAAACAAATCCATGCAAAACAGAGTATAGCTGCCAGGCTATTTCTTACTGTTTCGAATATCAAACTCTGACAGCAGTATGAGATTTGAACACCACAGTAGGATATATAATACCACTATAGCTCAAACTGAACCGATTGAGTATAATGTACCAGCTCTATTTTTTCATCCAAGAAGCCTTAGTTGTAGGACGGACACCATCTTCGAGAGTTGATTGAGAGAGGCTGCCTGCTTCGGCCTGAATGCATATAAAGTACAAATCATCATCTCCTGCCTTCCAAGCACGCTCCCCTTCAAGACCTACCCGGATCAAACTACCCTCCTGTATTGGAAATTCATCACCGTCCACATAGAATATTCCGCTACCCCGTAGCACTATATAAAGCTCTTCATTCTTCTTGTGGGTATGAACGAATGGCATTCCCTTTCCAGCAGGAAGCCGATTAATAGAGACTTCGTAAGCTTCCCTGTCAAGTAGACAGTTTTAAAGTAGAGTTTCTGGTGTAGTTTTCCATGAATTCAGCTGGTGTCATGTCTCCTAAAGAATCATGTGGTCGCAGCTCATTGTAATCGTTACGCCACCAGTGAATCTCAGCTTTATAAATGATGTAAAGGGTATTATTTTAACGGCAGGATAATTGAGGAACAGGGCAGGAGCCCCCTCAAATAGCTTGCCGGCTCCACGAGAGTTCTCCTGCCCCTCTACCTAT
>CAIYDX010000103.1 GCA_903925005.1 uncultured Geobacteraceae bacterium | reverse complement strand
GGGCCGCCATGAGCAATCTTGCAATCATAAATACTGACGAACCAGAACACGCCGCTGATCTTGATTTTGATGAAGATGAGCGCCGAGACTTGGCAAAAGAAGTCACCAGTATCTTTAAGGCATGGAAGCTTTCTACTGCTGAGCAGGCTATGGTACTTGGCATTACCACTGTTGGGAGAACTACGATAACCAGATTTTCACATGGGCATCCTTTACCTCAGAGCTATGACCTTCTTTGGAGGGTTGGTAACCTGCTGGCGATTTTCTATCTACTCCGGTCATATAATGTAAACAATCCGGGCAAAGCAGATAAATGGGTTACTACGCCTAACGTGGCAGTCAATGGTGTAAGACCCGTAGACTTGATGAAAAGCCCAAATGGTGTTGGCTCAATCCGGGCTTGGCTGGAGGCATATGGTGCCAGATGATCTGACAAAGTTTGTGTCAAAAAATGCGAAATCTCCGAACCCTTTATGGAGAACCCAATCCGCTTATGAGTCAGAACTTCTGCGATCACAAATAATTGGAGTAAAGCCAACGGCTGCGGGTCTCCGGGCCATGGCTGCCACGTCGCCAGAAAATTATTTCTTTGGAATTTTTACCAGATTTGGGATGGGCACCTCCAGATGGTCGGATGGGACATTCCCTGTTTGGTACGGCGGTGATTTAGCTGTCACAGCATTACAGGAATCGATGTACCATATAGGTAACGTCGCAGGTATATCCACGACTGACGAATATCGCTATTTAATTAACGTTAGCTGTGATTGTGATTTAATAGATGTCGTAGGTTTGGAGACGCGTAACCGCTGGCTGGTTTCTAATGATTACTCAGATTGCCAGCGACTTGGTAGGTATGTCCTGTACCGTGATCATAGTGGGATAAGGTATCAATCCGTCAGGTCTAAAGGCGTGTGTGCCGCAATCATGAAAAGGAAGGCGCTTAAAAAACCTCAGATTATGTCGGTGGTAACGATCTCCCATAATGGCTCAATAATAATGGCTACAAACCAAGATGGACAGGTATTGGCATCAAGGTCAACCGACTAATTCCAGTAGTATTAATTTTTTCAGCACCTTATCCGACCGGTTCCACCATAACAGGCGAGCCTATCGGTTAAAGTGTTGAAAGCCGCTAACTGCCTGAATTTAGACTATTAGCGGCCTTAGCGTAAATCCCCGTTTTTGTTGGTGGTTTTGTTTTTCAACACTTTACCGACCGGCTGGCCATAAATAGGTGCAGCCTTCTCTTTTTGTAATCCGTAGATTAAACACCAAAGCATAACGATGCTTCGTATCAGCGAATGCTGTCTTCCGGATAGGCTCCAATGCTATGTACGGCGAGATCCGCGCCTTTATATTCATCTTCCTCATTGAGGCGAATGCCAACAGTTTTACTCAGAGCTCCGTAGACGATAGCGCTGCTGGCGAGGGCAAAGACAACAGCAAGAAGGCTTCCGCCAAGTTGTGAAATAAAGGTTACGCCACCTATACCTCCGAGAGCTTTTTGGCCGAAGATGCCCGCAGCGATGCCGCCCCAGGTGCCGATAACTCCGTGCAGCGGCCACACTCCCAGTACATCGTCAATTTTAAGTTTTTCCTGTTCAAAGTGGAACCCATATACAAATATTATAGAGGCGATTCCTCCAACCACAAGGGCTCCTAGCGGATGCATAAGGTCGCTGCCTGCGCAGACAGCAATCAATCCGGCTAGTGCGCCGTTGTGAATAAAGCCTGGATCGTTCTTGCCGACTATGAGCGCGGCAAGAATGCCACCAACCATCGCCATCAGCGAGTTAACCGCAACCAAACCCGAAATCTTCTCCAGATTCCCTGCACTCATGACATTAAAACCGAACCAACCGACTGCCAGAATCCATGAACCGAGAGCCAGAAATGGAATGTTGCTGGCCGGGAAGGGGTGGGATTTGCCGCGAACATAACGGCCCATTCGTGGCCCAAGGATCAGAACGGCCGGAAGTGCTAGCCAGCCGCCTATTGAGTGAACAACCACCGAACCTGCATAGTCGTGAAACTCTGCCCCTCCGAAAGATTTGAACAGTGCCTGCAAACCGGAGCAGTTTTGTCCCCAAATCAGTGATTCAAAGAGCGGGTAGGAAAGCCCGGCAAAAATGGCACCAGCGATTACCTGTGGCCAGAATTTGGCGCGTTCGGCGATGCCGCCGGAGATTATGGCTGGGATGCAGGCAGCAAAACAAAGCAGGAAAAAGTAATGGACGAGATCATAACCTTGAGTTTTTCCAAGTAGCTCTTCGGCTGGTTTTAAAAACGAAATGCCATAGGAAATCGGAAAACCTATGACAAAGTAGACGACGGTTGAAACCGCCCAGTCGGTAAGAATTTTTACCAGGGCATTCACCTGGTTTTTTTTGCGTACGGTGCCGACCTCAAGAAACGCAAAACCGGCATGCATCGCGAATACCATTGCTGCGCCCAACATAAGAAAAAGAACATCAGCACTACTCTTGAGACCTGTCATCGTTGACATGGTTCTCTTACACCTTGTCCGTCGAAACCGCATAACTACCCTAAATTACATAGTAAAAACGAATATTTCTTTGAACAGTTTTTCTACTTATGTCGTGCCGGCCCAAAAACCGGTACAAAACCGGTACAAAAAAATGTTCTCGGACACATCATCTGACACGGCACCGGTTACTTCTCTTCTTGAGGTCGATTGGCGTGACTGTATAAAAATTAATCAGCGGAGAAAAGAGAAATGGGCGAATATTTATTAAATACACCACATGGATACTATCTTAGAGTAGCTGTGCCGAAAGATCTACGTGATACTCTTAAGCGACGTGAAATAAAAAAATCTCTGTTAACTCGTGATCGTTCTCGTGCTATAAAAGCTGCGCAAAGCTTCGTGCTCGAAATTGAAGACATGTTTGCGTCACTGAGAGGAGTTCCAATGGGTAGGAGAAGAGCTACATTGCCCGGCATGTCTGAGATAATCGTTCGTGAACTTGGAGCTGATGGTAAACCTTTCCGTGAACACGACATGACGGTCGAAGAGCATCGCCAGCTATTTCCACTCGGTGTTCCTCAAGCAACACCGACATCGAGCGTTGCACCGAATTACGTCCCTCAGAAAATAGCTACCGAAGCCACCCCAATTGCTAAGAGCCCAGTAAGCTCTCGTTTGAAACGGAACGACGTTTTATCGCTACTCGCACTTGAAACATTCATACCTGGCTGTTTGCGCTCTCACGTTTATGAATATCTCGTTGAAAAAGAAGGCCAAGGTATGACGGCGAACCGTCTATCTTCCCTGCACAGTACTTTAACTCACGTAACGGAGTTTTTCGGCGATGTGCCGATGCGCTCTGTAACTCGGGCACAAGTAGCTGAATATATCAGCGTACTAAGCTCGCTTCCGGTAGTACACAGCGCTAACCGTACCAGTGCTTATCGGGGTATGACCATCCGAGAAATCGCGATCGCTACTCAAAAACGGATAAAAAGAATTGAGGACCTTCAGGCTAAAGGTAAGCCATGTACGGATTCAGTTGAATTACTGGACCCAGTTTCCGTTAACCGCTACATCTGCGACACTGAAGCCTTTTGGGAGTGGTGCGGTTTGGAAGAACGATCGCTGCCGAACCCATTCGGAAAACAGAAAATTCGTGCCGCGAAGAAGGGTAAGAAGAAGCGCGACCCATTCACGCCAGAGCACCTCAGTATAATCTTTCATCACCCGATCTTTGTAGAGCACAAAGTGCCACTGGGGCAGCTGCTACAACCACACCACTTTTTTGTTCCGTTAATCGCGGCTTATACCGGGATGCGAATTGAAGAAATCTGCCAGCTGCACTGCGCGGATGTCAAGAAGCTGCATGGTATTTGGATGTTTGATATAAATCGCTTGGACAATAAAAAACTGAAAAATGACTCCAGCGAGCGCTGTGTGCCACTTCATGCTGATCTGATACATTTCGGTCTTCTTGCCTACCTTGCCGAGTTGATGGAGGAAGGTGAGTTGCTCCTGTTCCCAAATCTGCTATCCCGGCCGAATGAGCGAACTGGTGATATGTCATATTCAAACAGTGTTACTGTGTGGTTTGGGAGACTGCTGACGAGCTTGAATCTCAAATCGAAGACACTGGTATTCCACAGCTTTAGACATACCTTCAGGAACTCTTATAAACAACAACTTGACAGCAACGATAAGGTGGTTACAGAGCTGCTCGGCCACGCACATGGAAACCTTACTGATGACACGTATGGCTCCGCTTATTTTCATAAAACTCTGAAAGATGTCATTGACACTTTAAAACTTGATATCGACTTGAAAGATTTTGTAACACCTTGGAAGTCAGAAGATTTTTACCTGTCTGCAGTACTTCGCCGCATACGTCGCGAGCGTAAAGACCCATACTTGGACGTACCAATTAAAGAGATTAGAACTGCAGCGAAAAGATACGCCGATAAACGAGAAAAGACCAAAACCAAAACGACTGTGTGACACTTTTCCGGCTAACGCATGACATCTTTGGTACGTGGTTTCTGTACCTCAAAACGGGTACTCCATCTCTGAAAGACCTGCTGCACTGTGCTCTTCTGAGTGCTCTCACGATGTCCAGTTCATAAGCTACTATTAAAAACCGAAACGGATCTCCCAGGATCAATCTGGGAGACCCGCTTTTTAACCTGAATGTAGCTCATTCAGATAACGAGCGCATTGTCCGTCGAATTCACTTCCGAGGTGCACCTGATGAAATCCACTCCGCCAACCCAAGTTAAAGCTAAAATGCCCGATGTTCGATTCGCGATTATTAATGGCGATCTTGAACAGCTAAAAAGCTGGAAAAAGACAAATTCATTACCGCGTTTGGCAATCAAAGGAGGTAAATGTTCCTATTCCCCATTGGTGCAAGCTGTTGTATCGCGACAGTTCGAAATCGTGAAATGGTTAGTATGTGTCAATCGGCTTTGAAAATTGACCCACCATCGGCGTCCAAAATTGACCCACCTCAGGTAGTAGTTTTTAGCTATTGATCCTTGATTTTATTCTCCAACTTTCATTACCGGTTTCTAT
>CAIYDX010000102.1 GCA_903925005.1 uncultured Geobacteraceae bacterium | reverse complement strand
ATGCTATGACCATAACCAGCTTTGACAGCCGTTACGTTTGCTAGACTATTCGGGACAGAACACTGTCCATACGAGTTGTCCCCCCACGCTAAAACAGTGCCGTCAGCCTTTAGTGCGAGACTATGTTCCCACCCTGCCGATATTGCTATTATATTTGTGGCGGACACAGGCACAGTGTATTGCGAACCCCAAACAACTAAGGAATGGTCAGAGCGTAATGCAAGATTATGATAGTAGCCAGCAGCTATAGCGATTACATCGGCTAAGTATTGCGGTGGATTCGTCTGTCCGTTATCATTATTACCCCAGGCGACAACCGTGCCATCGGCACGCAGGGCTAGGCTGTGAGCCCAGCCCGCAGCAATCGCCACTACATTTGTCGCCGAGCTTGGAATATTGGTTTGTCCGTACGCGTTATTTCCCCATGCAATTACAGAACCATCACCCCTTAAAACGAGACTATGATCACTTCCTGCTGCTACCATTATGGCATTCGTTGCATTCGCCGGCACATTGGTTTGACCCTTCCAGTTCTTTCCCCAAGCGACAACAGATCCGTCACCTTGGATAGCAAGGTTGTGAAAAGCTCCCGCCGCCATGGCCACAGGGTTGGTAATTCCAGGAATTATGTCACATTCACCATCAAGGTCACTGCCCCATGCACCGATGGCAGAATGAAAAGCAGTTGCGGGCGACACAGCATAAGTCACCACAGCGTTAGTTACTGCACCGAATTGATTTGAGGCGATCAACTCATAACTTCCACTGTCAGTTAATTGGGCATTCGGTAGCAGCACATAACTGTTTGTCTGGCCAAGCATGATATTTCCATTTTGCATCCATTGATATGTCATTGGTTTCGAACCTAGAATTGACGGATTGAAGAACAACTGGCCGCCAAGATCTGCTGCTAAAACCGATACGCTTTTAGTGAATCGCGGTATTCCCGTTTGAACCAACGCGGCACAGAAATCTTCACCCGCATCAATGCTACCAACGGATGATAAGCCAGCTGGCGTATTAGTAACGGAGTAGGGAAACTTGCAGCCTTTGCCCCAGGATATAACCGTTCCGTTACTCCTTAAAGCCATGCTGTCATACCAACCAGCCGCCACGGCAATTACATTGGTGGCTGAGGTTGGTATTGTTGACTGGCCGTAAGTGTTGTCGCCCCAGCTGATGATTGTTCCGTCTGACCGCAAAGCTAAACTGTGACCCCAGCCTGCCGACACGGCGATAACGTTTGTTGCTGCGGTTGGCACCGCAGTCTGATATCCCCAACTGACTACGGTTCCGTCTGCTCGCAAAGCCAGCGTATGGTAATAGCCTGCAGCGATACTTATAACTTGACTTGCCAGGAATGAAACCGAAACTTGCCCGTAATCATTATTGCCCCAGGCGACAACCGTGCCATCGGCACGGAGGGCTACACTGTGCGCCCAGCCCGCTGCAATCGCCACTACATTTGTGGCCGAGGTTGGAACATTGGTTTGTCCATATGCGTTATTTCCCCAAGCAATTACAGAACCATCACCTCTTAAGACCAGACTATGATCACTCCCAGCTGCAACCATGATGGCATTCGTTGCATTTGCTGGTACACTGGCTTCGCCATTCCAGTTCTTTCCCCAAGCGACAACAGATCCGTCACCTTGGATAGCAAGGTTGTGAAAGGCTCCTGCCGCCATGGCCACGGGGTTGGTTACCGATCTCGGTATCTGTGTTTGTCCATCCGAATAATATCCCCAGAGGTTTAGCGACCTTACTGTCACGGTGGCGACGGAACTCGTAACACAGGCATATGAATTGCTAGCAATAGCCTGATAAGATACCTGATCATTCCCCAATACTGCCGGAACCGACGGTTGCAGATTTGTTGCACCAGAAATTGGCAAGCCATTTGCCAACCATTGATAATAAATGGCACCATTGCCAGCAACCCTTGCGAACAGTGGCAAATTACCTCCAGCCGAAGAAAGCATCTTAAATGCCGGTGAACCTAAGATGTGCGGTGATCCATCGCCTCGTACCGCCAAACCATGTGCCAAACCAACGGACATGGCAATAATGTTGGTTGCCGACGGTGGCGGATTTGTGGCTGCTATCGTGCCCCAGCCAATCAATCGGCCAGACGAATTTAATGCTAGGCTAAAATTAGTTCCAGTGGCGACGGCGACGATATTGGACGCAGAAGGTGGTGGAGAAGCAGAATAGCTTCCGCGCTCATAAATCAAGCCAGGCGTATATAAGAAAACATTAAATGTTGAGCCGGCACTCATTGCTGCCACGTTTATTGCCGAACTGGGAAGCGCCGATTTTGCCGAATTATAGGGTGAGTTAAAACCTCCCCAAATGACCACCGTTCCGTCATCTTTCAAAGCCATGCTATGTTCTGCGCCGGCAGAGACCGCGATGACATTGGTAAGGCCGGTTGGAACTGAAGTCTGCCCGTTTGCATTTTTGCCCCAGGCCACGACGGTGCTGTCGGCCATCAGTGCCAGATTATGAAAGTTTCCGGCGGCAATCGAGACCACGTTGGTTTGGAAAACCGGAACATTTGTTTGACCCCATGAATTGTCACCCCAACAAAGAACCGTGCCATCGGCTTTTAATGCGAGATTATTAGACACACCAGCGGCAATCCCGACCACATTTGTAGCACCATTCGGTACACTTGAAATAGCGCCCCATGCGATCACCGTCCCATCGTTTCTCAAAGCTAGGCTTTGATACCAACCGGCAGCCACGGCAACGACATTGGTTGCGCTTGCCGGCACATTGATCTGGCCTTGGGTATTGCTCCCCCATGCGACAACGTTTTGAGCTGATCCAGTGAAACAAACAAAAAAACACACCGAAAATGTAATTGTTGCAAAATTGCGTAGTAAGTTTGTTTTATGCGCTTTTGTCATCGCATTTGGTTGTTCGACAGTTTCATTTTATGGATGCCAACTAATTATTTTGCCAAATATTCTTTTTCCCTCAATCCGGAACTGCTGGGAAATCAAGCGATTGTCCCCGATCACAAAATAAACATTCTTGCCAAGTGTCTCTTCCGGCCATTCCCAAGCACCTTGAGAATCTAAATATGGCTCCGTGATGCTTTTGCCATTTATATACACGACGCCACTGTGAAATGCGATACGCTCACCCGGTAAGCCGACTATTCGTTTGATTATGATTTGTAAACTATTGTCCGGGCGAAAACCGACTATGTCACCTCGTTTCGGAGTGTGCCAAATGTAAGCCAAATCATTCACAACGCTGATTTGCCCATCATAGCAAGTTGGTTCCATACTGTTGCCGGTCACCCTTACCGGCAGCAGGATAAATCTGAATATTAAAAGACTGCTGATAATTAGGAGACACACTCGCGCGAGTGTGAAAGTGGGTTTTCTGCCTATGAAAAAACGCGGCCACCCAGTTTTTTCACCCGCCCGAAAAGCCTCTTTTTTTTGAAGGCAGATCACATTTTTATTCTGTGTTTCAACTTGCACTTATGTCAATACTTTTTCTCAACCGTCATGGTCTGTTGTTTTAACGATAGTAATAAGCCCGAACAAGTTTTGCTGGTCATTCACCTCGTCACAATTTATTTACATTTTATCTTTATGGCGTGAATAGGCATTTTGCGGTTGTAATTCCTCGCGT
>CAIYDX010000101.1 GCA_903925005.1 uncultured Geobacteraceae bacterium | reverse complement strand
ATGACCAGGGTTCCGGGGCATCTGCCGGTCTCCTCCGAGGCCGACTTCTGCATCAGCGGCGTAGTTCATACATCCAAAACCCTGCCGGAGGGGCCGTTCGGCGACCATCTCGGCTATTACAGCCTGACTCACGAATTTCCCTTCATCGAGGTTGACAAGGTTTATCACCGGCGTGACGCGATCTTGCCCTTTACGACCGTCGGCCGTCCGCCGCAGGAAGATACCAGCTTTGGCGCCTTCATCCATGAGTTGACCGGTCCTTTGATTCCGACCGTCGTGGCCGGGGTAAAGGAGGTGCATGCCGTTGATGCCGCCGGTGTCCATCCGCTGCTGCTGGCGATTGCTGGCGAGCGCTATGTCCCGTATGCCGCCGTCCGGCAGCCGCAGGAGCTGTTGACCGTCGCCAACGCCATCCTCGGCCAGGGGCAGCTCTCCTTGGCCAAATACCTGTTCATTGCCGCCCACGAGGATGCGCCGGAGCTGCACACCCATGATATCGCCGCGTTCCTGGGGCATGTCCTGGAGCGGGCCGACTGGCGCACGTCTCTCCATTTCCAGACCGCCACCACGATCGACACCCTGGATTACAGCGGTTCCGGGCTTAACGCAGGCTCCAAGGTGGTGATCGCCGCCGCCGGCCCGGTGCGCCGGAAGCTGGCGACGCAGCCGCCTGCCGGTCTTGAACTGCCGTCCGGGTTCGGACCCGCCGTTGTCTGTCAGCCCGGTATTCTGGCCATTTCCGGGCCGCCGTCAGGGCAGGGGAGGGGAGAAAGCGACCCGCTGCTTGATGAGTTCTGCCGTTTCTATCGAGAACGCGACGCGTTTGGCGGTTTTCCGCTGATCGTGATCTGCGACGACAGTCGTTTTACCGCCGCAACCTTGAACAACTTCCTCTGGGTAACTTTTACCCGCTCCAACCCGGCCGTTGACATCTACGGCATCCGTACCGAAACCCGAGGCAGGCATTGGGGGTGCAATGGCCCCCTGGTGATCGATGCCCGGATCAAGCCGTTCCATGCCCCGCCGCTGGTGGACGATCCGGCGGTGGAACGCAAACTCGACGCGCTGGCCGCACCCGGTGGGCCGCTGCATGGAATCATCTGATATGACGACCGCCGCGATTATCATCCGATCCCTTACCAAATCCTATGGTGAGCTTACCGCACTTGACTCATTCGACCTTGAGGTGGATCAGGGATCGATTTTCGGTCTGCTTGGTCCCAACGGCGCCGGAAAGACCACGCTGATCCGTATCCTGACGACACTGATGCGTCAGAGCAAGGGCGAAGCATTCATCGAAGGTCTGGATACCGGGAGTGAAGGGCGCGCCATCCGCTGCATGATCGGCGTGGTCTCCCAGGAGAACAGCCTCGACCGTTACCTGACCGCCCGTGAAAACCTGGAACTGCATGCTCGGCTGCACGGCATGGAAAAGCGGCTGTACAAGCGCCGGATCGACGATCTGCTTGAACTTATGGGGCTGGCGGGGCGGCAGAAAGATTTTCCCGACACCTTTTCGGGCGGCATGCAGCGGCGCCTGGTGGTTGCCCGTGCTCTTGTGCATCAGCCCAGGGTGCTCTTTCTCGACGAACCGACCACCGGACTCGATCCGCAGTCGCGCCGGGCGGTATGGGAGTATGTCCGCTCTCTTGCCGGCAGCAGCATGACGATCTTTCTGACGACTCACTATCTGGAAGAGGCCGAACAGCTTTGCGACCGGATCGCTATCATGGATCATGGCCGGATGATCGCAATCGGAAGCACCCAGGAGTTGAAGGATCGTCTGACCGGGGCGACTGTGTACGAAATAGATTTCGCCGGTCAGGAAGCCGATCGCTATGCGGCACTGCTCGGTTCGATGCCATGTGTACTGGGGATCAGGCAGATAGAAAACAAAGTAACGATAACTCTCGAATGCTGGGAGTGCCTCGCGGAAATTGTTACCGCTCTGAGCGGAGCGCCGGTTCGCCGGATTTCACTTCAGGAAAGAACCCTTGAAGATGTCTTCATTTCATTAACCGGCGAGAAGGTGAGGGAATGATGTTACGAGGTTCTCGGGCAATCTGGCAGCGCGATATGCAGGTGCTGCGCCGCAGCATCTTCTCCGAACTGGTGGCGGTGGTCGCCTATCCGCTGACCATTTATCTGGCCTTCGGCATCGGCATGCAAAGCTATATCGGCTTGGTGGACGGGGCACCCTACAGCCTGTTTATTGCGCCGGGGCTGATCACGATGACCGCCGTCAACTCCGCCTACAATGAAAGTGTCTGGAGTCTCTGGTTTCATCGCCGGGTTCAGTTTACCATCGAATCGTATAGGGTGACGCCGATTTCGGTATCGGAAATCGTCATTGCTAAAATCCTGACCGGGTTTACTCATGGCATCATCAAGGGGTGCGTTGTCGGCCTGGTGATATTTGCGATTACCCCGTTCCGTTTTCCGCTGGAGCATCTTTTTCAGTATCTGCTGTTTTTGCTCCCCGGTTCGGCGCTCTTCTCCTGCGCCGGGGTCATCAGTGGCACCATCATGGACAAACCGGAAACCATCGGCAAAGTCGAGGCGGTGCTGGTGATGCCGCTGATCTTCATGTCCGGCCTGTTTTTTCCGCTCTCCTCCTATCCGCCGTCGGTTATTTCCTGGGTGCGGGCAATGCCGACCACCGCTCTTTTTGAAGGCGCCCGCCGTGCCCTGGTTGCCGGAGATATGCTGCTGCTGCCGGTGCTGCAGGTAGCATTGTCGGCGCTGCTTGCGTTTGTCGCAGCGGTGTTAATCTTCCGCTACAAGATGTCGGAGTAACGACGCCGGGAAAAGTGTTCGACAAATTACGAAGTCACTTCACTTTTTCAATCAGAGTCAGGTTTTGGAAGAAAGAGGGCAAAAATAGTGGCGGAGGCGGTTATCAAGGCCGCCAGCAGGTACGCTCCGGAGAAGCTGCCGGTCGCCCTGCCAATTATGCCGGCCAGCGTCGGGCCAACGGTCTGACCGGCGGCGAAGAAGATGGTAACCGTGGAAAAAGCGGCGGCGGCACGCGGCAAACCCAGATAATCCCCGACGGCGGCGGCCATGATAGCCGGTATCGAAAAGACCGCCGAACCGAAGAGAACGATGGAAATAATCAGCCATTGGCTGTCCGGTTTCAGTCCGGCCAGCAGATAAGCGCAACTCTGGATGGTAAAAGCCAATGCCAGTCCGTACTTCCGGCCGATGCGGTCGGAGAGGACGCCAAAAACCAGTCCTGAAAAAAGGCTGAAGAAACCGACCCATGACCAGTACATTCCGGCCTTGGCCTCGCTAAAACCGTATTCACGCACCAGGGTCGTGACGATAAAAGTGCCGTAGACCATGAAGGTTGCGCCAAAGGCCAGGTAGAGCAGGCCCAGACGAACCAGAAGTACGCCGTCACCCTTTCGTTCACGGGGAATTTGCTGATCGTAAGAAGCCGGTATTGTTCGCCCGATCGGCTCCAGGCCCATCTCCGACGGGCTGTTCCGCACCAACCACGCCGCCAGGATTGTCACGATCAAGGCAGCCAGGCTTAAAAGCCGCCACCCGACACGCCAACCATTCGCGCCAAAATTGTGATTGAGGAACGGCACCAATACCCCCGCCAGAACAATAGCGGCTCCCATGCCGCCGATCATCAGCCCTGCCGCCTTGCCGCGCTGGTCGCTTCGGAACCAGTAGCTAACGAGTGCAAATGTAGGAATGTTGGCAAATCCGGTACCCATGCCGACCATGAAATAAATGACTAACGGCATGTAAAAACCTTGGCTGATACTCATGCCAAACAGTGACAGGGTGATTACGACAAGGCCGCTGGTGATAACGGCCCGCGGCCTGAATTGCCTGATCAAGCGGGGTGCAAGCACGACCGACAACAAGTAGCCGCAGAAGTTTCCGGTGCCGATGAACCCCATTTTATCATAAGTGAGATCAAGTCCGGCCTGCATGGATGGGATCAGCATGGTGTAGGCATAACGGCCCAGGCCGAGGCAGGCGAATATGATCAGAAAGCCGATCCCGACGATGACCCAGCCATAGTGGAGAGATGGCGTGGATTGAAGATTATTGCCGGACATACCTTGTTCTGAGGCTTTGTTCGACATGGTGATCCTCTTTGAAATGAATCTGAATCGGCTAAATAAAACTTTCAATAACTTGAGAAGAATCAATCTCCAGCCGGTTCCTTCTCCATTAGGACCCACAGGGCCTAATGGAGAAGGTGGCCAAATGCCGAATGAGGAGACGTGTTTCTCTCTCCTCAAGTCTGATAACCCTTTTTCTCGGAAATAGTTTTTATCATTGTGCAAATTATCTCTTGCATTTTGACAGGGTCCGTCTCGTAGTCGATCATTTTGTACATTCTAGCGCGTTCACCAAAGCCAAACCTCTGATAGATCGCTTTCTCTTCTTCGGGCAACTGTTCCAGTATGGTATGTATCTTTTCGAGGTGTTCCGTCTGCTGATGTTGATTTCTGGGCTTGGCCTCGGTTTCGACCGGCGTGACTGTCTCGGGTTTCTGGGATTGATATAATTCTGCGGCCTGACGGATGTCTTGTGCCAATTCAGCAAAATATTCGGCTGCGGTCCTCATTTTGTCGATGCTCGCGGCATCGTCCCCGGAATCAAGCGGGATAATGCCAGTAAAACCTGAGTCTGATATTGTGAGGAATTCACTGTTTATATTGAGCTTAATCCGGTTGCCGATTACCTCGACGAGTCCACATACAAATTCTCGATTGCTGACGTAGTTATGGTTTTTCACTGCTTCGTAATCTGCCTTTATCATGGTTGGTCCTCTTTATTCAGTTGTGTGGGAGCAAAGGTCAGAGTGTCAGGTCTACACTTTGACGTCAGCTGGGAACCTTTTCTGTCAATGTGTAGACCCGACACTAGATCTACCCTTCTATCTAACATCATCAAACTCTTGCAGTTCGATTAAATACTGTTTTAATTCTTCGAGCCTTTTCTGAGTTATTTGCGTTGCGTAGCAGCAATATTCCATTGGCCATAATGTTCCGCCCTTATACGAATCAGCTCGGTAGGTTGCGTACGCTTTTCTGTATGCCTCCCACTTTTTATGTGAAGCAGTAAGTTGATTAACTCTTTGAGCAGGAAGTAAACTCTTGATTTCATCAAGTACGGCAAAGATTTCTTTTTCAACTTGATATAGCTCTGAACCAACTTTGATGTTCATTTCAGACTGGGACATCATTGGGCCAGGATAGAGAACTTTAGAAAGCGAACTATCAGCTGCCATCAGAAATAATTTGCAATCATCAATAAGCTTTTTGGCTTCTGCTATGTCAAGTGAGACTTTGGTGGTGACCTCATGGCAAAAAATATGGCGTAACTCAAAGCATTTTGTAACACTCGAATACACTCGATTTTTGTCATCAATAATTTTGTGGCCATTGGACTCAACTAAACAAAGCTCTTCTCCATAGGCAATGCCAAGAAGCTCTGACATATGGTTATTGATTTGATTGAAGTTGCTGATAGGAACAAGATGGGACACCAAATCACCGACTGTGATTTTGGTGCCTTGAAATGATGATATAAATGAATAATCAAACTTGAGATCCCCGATAAGCTTTGGAGCTTTATCTGAATATGGCTTTCCATGATCGATGAGACTTTTGATAAGAAGGCGAAATCCAGCTTCAATACAAGCAACAAGTGAAATTGGAAAGTATTTGTTGAACTCAGGGCTATTGTTAACATCAGAGGATACAAGCTTTTTAGCTCAATCACCTTGGCTTGTACGTCATAAATTGATGCTAAATATTTCCGCCTGTTTTTTACCTCAAGTATCTCCTGGACTATGTCGCGTTTCTTTTTCTGGCTCATAATATTTATCCTGGTTTTCGTCCAACGTGTTATTGAGCTGACAGCCAATTGTTTATATATGTATAAACAAGTTTATAGTATTAGAAGCAAGTTTATATATCTATAAACCATCGGTGTTTCTACATCTATAAACTTTCCGTGTTTTTGTCACCCCTTGTGGTTTCTACTGTTATAAACTGTTCCAGCTTTTCACCGAGCAATACGTCCATACCGTACTACCATTTTCAGCTAAATTCACAACTCATCAACTTTCCTAACCTTGTAAAACCTTCCTTTGATCTTGTTGCCGCGCAGGCAGCCCAGAGCCTGCTCGGCGCTTGAGCGCATGATCGCCACGTAGGCATGGTTATCAAAAACGTCGATCTTGCCGACTTCACTCCCCGCGATCCCTCCATCGCCGGTTAATGCGCCGAGAATATCACCAGGGCGCAGCTTGTTTTTGCGACCGCCGTCGATGCAGATTGCCGTCATTGGTGGCGCAATAGGCCTGCCTGTAGCCGCTGTCAGCGATGACAGATCGCCACGGGTAATAGTGCAATCGAGAACGTTTTCTATCGCTTGCACCCGCCGGCTTTCGTGCGCCGTGACCAGGCTCAGCGCCAACCCCTGTTCACCGGCCCGCCCGGTTCGGCCGATGCGATGGGTATGAATCTCCGGGTTGCGAGGCAGCTCATAGTTGATGACCGCCGCGAGTTCCTTTATGTCGAGGCCGCGCGCGGCCACATCGGTTGCCACCAGTACCGAAACACTCTTGTTGGCGAAGCGAACCAGCACCTGATCGCGCTCCCGCTGCTCCAGATCGCCATGGATGGCCAGCGCCGCGAAACCCATATCGACCAGGTCCGCGGCTACCTCCTGACATTCAACTTTGGTGTTGCAGAAGACCAGGGTCGATTCCGGGCGATAATGTCCGAGGATTCGTGCCACTGCTGCGGTCCGCTCATCAGGATACACCTCAAAGAGAATTTGCTCGATGACGCTTTCGTCATGGGTTTCATCGACGCTGATCTCGACCGGATCGTGCTGCAGCGCCGCGCTCAGCGCGGTAATTTCCGCAGGGTAGGTGGCGGAGAAGAGCAGGGTCTGCTTCTTTTTCGGAGTGGCGGCGATTATCGCGCCGATCTCGTCCTGAAAACCCATATCTAACATCCGGTCCGCCTCGTCGAGAACCAGCGTCTGCAGAGAGCCAAGGTCGAGACTCCCCCGGCGCAGATGGTCGAGGAGGCGGCCCGGTGTGCCGACCACGACATGGGCGCCATGTTCCAGCGAACCGAGCTGTGGGCCGAAGGGGACGCCGCCGCAGAGGGTCAAGATCTTGACGTTATCGGTAAAGCGGGCCAGGCGGCGTAGCTCTTTGCCGACCTGGTCGGCAAGTTCGCGGGTGGGGCAGAGCACCAGCGCCTGTACGCGCAAGGAGGCCAGCTCCAGGTGCGTCAGCAGGCCGATGCCGAAGGCGGCGGTCTTGCCGCTGCCGGTTTTTGCCTTGGCTATTACATCCTTCCCGGCAAGAATCAACGGCAGGGTGTGGGCCTGAATCGGCGTCATTTCGGCATAGCCGAGCGAAGCCAGGTTTTTGAGCATCGGGGTCTTTAAGTGGAGCGCGGAAAATGCCGTTGGGTTCATGGGGTACTCTCTTTGTGGGTGATGCTGTATTTAGCTTTATTTTTCAGGATTACTTGAAGGGATGCAGAAAATGCTGATTTACCGTTTTTAAACGTGGGGGTAAAGCAAACGCTTCACCTGCTTTACCCTTGTTGGCACCGATTCAAAGGTGGGCGAAGCAGATGAAACTTGCTTAGCCCCTACAAGTCAAAAGCGGTATTTTAATAATTTCCAAGTCCCTTAGCTCGCCGGATATGTGATCGCCGTCACAACAGCCCTGTTTAAGCCGACTGATTGCCTGTATGGAATATACAGCCGCTCCCGGTATTACGCAACGGGGAAAATAACATGTTTTAATCAATGGAATATTGTTACGTGCGAGTTTCCGGATCTGAAAAAGCCTGAAACAGGTGACGATTGACATTGCACCGCTATATGAAATTGGGGTATTTAGTGGTACGATATTGTTATCCATCAGTTTTTTTGAGAAATGGCCTATGAAAACGTTCATGCGCAGATTACATATCAAACGCATCCTCATAATAACCGTGCTCGCTGCTGTGTGCGGATTGACTGCGTTACTGGTCACTCTGGCGTTTCTTCCTGCCATTGTCGGCAGCCAAGCCGTGCAGGCCAGGATCAAACAAGCGCTTTCTACCTCGCTGAAACGCCAGGTTACTTGGTCGAATCTTGTCGTGACCCGGTCCGGTGGTATGACACTGACCGGCTTTAATCTTGGTGACGGTTCCGCGCCGCTTCTTAAAACGGATATCGGCCAGATAGTTGTTATACCTTCCGCCGTTCGCGGAGCTGATGGACGTTTCGGTATCGACCTTGCGGTCAGGGTCAGGAATGTACGGGCTGAACTGGCGCCCGGACCGGAAGAACCGCGAAAACCGGCAAAAGATCCGTTGACGCTTGTGGCAGAATATATCCAGCGCATTCAGGAGCTGGATTTCCCGTTGCCGGTGGATCTGCGTGTCACGGCTGAGGTGGCGCCGCTGAACGTTGTGTTTCATGCTCCGGCCCCGATGAAACCGCTGCGGCTGCAGGATTTCTCTCTTCATTTTGCGATGCCTTCACTGGCTACCAAGCCGATTACGACAGAGTTGAACGGACGGCTATTCATAGATGTCCGCGATATTGGGAAAGTCAGCTGCAGCTCCAAGATAAGCAATCTGGTGACCAAAGAACAGCGGATTCGTCTTGCTTCCGCGCTGTTTGCCGTGGATGCGTCCGCACCCGGCACAAACATCACGCTGTCCGGCGGACTCAGTCAGGCTGACGGTTTTACGGCGCAAGGGAAGCTGGATCTGCCGGCTCTGCTGGCGGTCGCACACCCTTTTATTCCCCCGGAGATCCCGAAACTGGCGGGGAATATCGAGTTTCTGCTGCGGGCAAAGAGTGATGCCGATCGCGATATTCACGCCACGCTTTCGATTAACGGAGCAAGGCTGGCCGCGAGCGGCGGTGTTTTGAAATCAGGGCGGTTAGGGCCGCTTGATCTGAAGCTTCAGCAGCGGATTGTCACCGATCATGTCCGCCAACGGGTCGATTTTTCCGGAGGAACTTTGGCGGTTCCGGGCTTGATCGATGTCGCGTGGAGTGCTCAGGTAAACCGTCCCACAATTCCGGAACGGTCGCTGGAACTCCATTTTGGCCCCTTAAAGCTTGATCTTGCCCGGTCGCTTTCCCTGGCCGCCCCGCTGCTCCCTCCAAACGCACAGGTAAAGGATATCGTCGGCGAAGCGACACTTCGCTCTCTGACACTGCATCTGAACGGCCCCGGAAACAGGGGCGATCTTGCTGTCGCAGGTTTCGACGTCAAACTTCCGCACGTTCGGCTGGCGCTTAATAAGGTGGATCTGACTGCGGAGGATATTCATCTGCTTGTCGAAAAAGCGGGATGCCCGCTAAGCGCCGCACTGCCGACCAGCCTTACGGCGGACCTGCTCTGGAGTGTTCAGCGTGTCGCCCTTTCCGGCGCCCAGCCGCTCACAATCCAGGGGGTGGGCGGCAAAGCCGGGGTGGCGGTTACCGAACTCAATCTGAAGAGCGCCTCGCCGCGCAAAGTTGTTGCTTCCGCTACCATTACGCAAACCTTCGACCTTGATCGCGCGTCACTCGGAACGGAGGTGACCATCGAAAAAGTACATGGGCAGCATCGAATTCTGGCCCGTGCCGCCGAGAGCGGCGACATTGAGGCCACTGTTCCCGAGTTTGCCGTTTCCGTTGCTTCCTTACAAAGTACGCAGGCGGGTAAACGTGTTGGCCCGATCCCGCTTGTTTCATCTCTGACCGCTACCGGCCTGCGCCTCCTGGCTGGCAACGGTGGACGGTTGTCTCTGCAGCATGTCGCGGCGGTGGTTTCACTTGGCGATTTTCTGCGGCTCACCGCCGACTCGGCCCTTTCGGGAGAGTCGCCTCAGCGCGTTACTACTCTCGGTGCTGCACGGCTCGATCTGCGGCGTCTGATGCCGTTTGCCGCTCCGTTCCTGCCGTCCGGTGTTAAAGGGGACGGAGTTGTGGACGCGGTCTGGGATCTGGTCGCGCCGCTGCCGGAACAGGCTTTTGCGGCGGGGAAGAATCCGTTGACGGCAGTCAGGGCCGGATTGTCGTTGTTTGACAAATTCGATTTAGGTGTGAAACTTGATAATATCTCTGCCACGTTACCTTCGGCAGTGGGGACGATCAGCGTGACAGGCGTACGCACCGGCCAGGGTATGCATATTGTCGCGACGAAAAAAGGCGAATCAGCCAGGTTCGATGGCGAGGTGCTGTTCTCTGCTGTAAGCGGCTTTTCCGGCCCGTACGGAGAGTTGCCGGCGCAGCATGGTACGCTTACTTTCAATGGCGATCTTTCCGGCTGGAGGGAATTGCGCCTGAACGAAGAGCTGCGGCTTGCCCCTCTTGCCGTTTCGCACGAAGCCGAGTTGAACGTCAGTCGCATCGATAAGTTGCTGGACGAAAAGCAGCCGTTCAGCACGGCGACATTGATCAAACGTTTGGACGCGACTCTGTTTGCCAATGTCGAAGGGGTGTTCTCCCGCGAGATGAAGCAGCTTCTGCCGGGTATTGACTTGTCAGGGAATGTCAGCGGCAACGTGCGTGTCGATCTGACCGCCGGTCGCGAACTCGCACTGCGCGGCGCGTTGAAGACAAGAGATTTAGGCATCCAATTGGCTGACGGAACAAATGTCGAAGGGGTGCGCTCCGATATTGTGATTAACCGGACGTATGCACTGGCTGCGGCCCAGGGAGAAAGCTGGATGCCGCTTTCGGCCGCTCTTGTCCGGCCATCGGCCGCTATTGCTGCGAATGCCGGTGCGGTCGAAATTGTCGGCAGAATTCATGACGATCTTCGCGGTGATGTCCGCGGAGCACGTTCGTTCTCGGTCCGCCGCATTTCAACGAAAGCAGCCGGAGTACCCCTGGAGATTACCGCGCTGGAGGGGGATCTGCTCTTTACGCAGGAAAAGAGCGGCATCAGTTTTTTACAGGCGGATCTGCTCGGAGGAACACTCCTTGCGCAAGGTCTGCTTGATCTACGGCCCGATATTCCGAATATTGCCGCTGGCGGCTCGTTTTCAAATCTTGATGTTTCGCTGCTGCTGCCGAAGGAAACCAGAAAGCTGCAGGGGAACCAGGATGCCGAGATCAGCGGCGAGATAAGTCTCACCGCGCCGTTGACTTTCGAGCAGCGCGAACTGTTTGAACAGTTGCGGCTTGCGGTGAATGTGCGTAAAATAGGGGCGAATACGATGGAACGGGCGCTCTTCTCTCTTGATCCGTATGAGCGCAACGAACAGGTGGTCGCTCAGCGTAAAATGCTGCGGCTGGGCGTCCTGAAAGGGCTGCGGGCTACCGCGGTCGATGGCGCTTTCAGCATGGAGGGGGAAGCTATGGTTAAAGGGTTTGCGATTGACCTGCCCAAGGTTGAACGCTTGCGTATTTCCGAGCTGCCGCTTCGTCAGGAGCTGGTGAAAAACAAAGAAAAAATCATGGCGCTACGTACTGTACTTGATCTTGTCCGGGCCGATACGCTGGTTGTCGGGCCGAATGGTGAATTGTCATTGAAACGGAGGATGTATGCACAATAGATTATCAGTTGTTTCTCTCGCTCTCGGTTTGGCACTTTTTGTTTCCGGCTGCACACTTGCCAAGGTCGATGTCAATGTTGTCAGTGAGCGGACGTCGCTTGAAAATCAGGTGCTCGGAACCTACAACAGCCTGAATGAGGATATGCTGCTGGTTGCATCGGTACGGGGCGTCTCTCCGACCGGCTTGATTGATGCGCCGCCCCGTCATACACCGGAACAGGCCGATGCCGTCCGGGCCATGGAGACAATCGCATTTCATGCCGATGATATCGAAACCTTCAAGCGGTTCGGCTGGGTGGGCGAAAATCAGGAGGGGCTGTTGACCACATTTGCCCGTGAGACTCCGAAGGTGACGTCCGAAGAGCTGAAGTCGTTTGCCGCCAACTACAGCGAAGCCGAATTTCAGCAGGTAGTAAAGGAGGTCAACCAATCGCGGGAGGTGCTGATGATGCGGGTGGTGCAGACCAATGAAAACTTTACCGTCAAGGATCTGCCGGCTATCCGCAAGGTATTTGCCCGAATTAGCCGTCAGAACAGCGCTCCAGGCTCCAAGGTTCAGGAGGCCGATGGTCGGTGGCAGACGCTATGAAACGGCATCGGGCACCGTACATGTTCTGGATGTTGCTGGTATTGCTGGCCTGCTCTTCACCGGCGACGGCACTGCCGCTGGGAGATGAGCTGCTGGCTCCGGCGGCGCCGCGTTCCGCGCCTCGCTCGCGTCCGGAACTGTCTCCGCAGCCCGCCATCTTCAGCTCCAGGCAGGTTCTCTACGTTGCCCGCGCCGCCGACGGCGGGCGGATGGTTACCGTCGAACGGGGGGACAAGGGGGATGAACTCTGGCTCTACTCTTTCGGCGTCGCTCCGGAACTGCCGCGACTGCTCCATTCAAGCCCGGTGCGTCTGGCCGCTCCGGCCCTCAATTCCGACGGATCGCTGGTCGCATTTGTCGACGCGCAAGACGATGTCAAGGGCGATATCTGGCTGCTGAATATTTCAAAACCGGATTCGCCTCCCAGGCGGTTGACCGGTCGCGAATCAGCCGACGATGCGCCGGTATTTACGATTGATGGTACGGCTCTGGTGTATCATCGACATCTGCCTGGGTCCGGAGTTCGCGAACTGGTGCGGATTCATCTTCAGGATAATCGGAGCGAACTGCTGCCGATCGGTATCGACGCTGCGTTTGCCGCCCCCGCGCAGGATGGGAACAGGTGGCTGTTCGTGTCGCGCAAAGCCGATCCTAACGGCGATCTCTGGCTGTGGGATGAAAAGAACGGCAAGCTGACGCAGCTGACCGGCGGCGCGGGACGCGATCTGTATCCCGCCTGGGAAAGCGCGGATACGCTGCTGTTCACCCGGCAGTCCGCTGCCGACCAGGCATCGGGGCAGATCTATAGGCTTCATCTAAAAAGGGTCGGCGATGACGGTTTCCCGTTTGTTACTCCACTAACTTCGGCCGCATTGATGGCGGTAGCGCCGCTTCCGGCGGGGGATCATTTCTACTTCGTTGCCGGTCTGGCCGGTGGCGGACAGGTGATGACTCTTCCGGCATCCGGTGAAATTCCGGATCGTCCGACTATTGCCGAACAGTGGGCGCTGGCGCGCATTTTAATAGAGCGGCTGCCTCCAGATCCGGCTCATGCACGTTTGGCTTCCGCCCGCGTCCTGGCACGTGAGGAGGCGCCGACTCGGGAAGGGGCTCTGGCCGGGCTGTCTCTGGGCGCTTTGATGGAACAGGCGGGTGAAGCCACTCTGGCGGAGGAACGGTATGCCGCGGTAGCGCGTCGTTACGGCCAATTTTCCAGGGAAGCGGCGCTGGCCGGAATTGCCCGCATCAGAGTACAGGCGATGCAGCGCTGCGGCGATGCGGTTCTGCTGCAGCGACGTCAGGAGATCATCCGCGAGGCGGAGCTGGCCATGAAAGTCGCGGCAGAGAAAGGGGCAGACGCCACGGCCCGCTACCTGATCGACGCGTCGCGTATGCTGGCCGATTTCGGCGGCGGCGCGGCCGATCAGCTGACCGCTGTAGGACTGGCTGAACAGGTTGCTCTGCTGAAGGATGTTTCCCGGCCGTTTAAGGCGGAGGCCGCCCTGCGGCGCGCCGTTCTGTTGGCAAAACTTGAAAAAGGGGAGGGGGCGCTTGCGGCCCTGGTCGAAGTTGCTATCCTCTATGGCGACCAGGAAGAGTGGGCCGAGGCGGCGATTACCGCTGTCCTGGATCAGGTTTCCCCCCGCGATCGCTCGGATCAGGCCGCTCTCTCGGCTCTGGCGGAACGGTATCGATTAACTCTCCCCCGCCTCGCGATGGGGGCGTGGAACCGTCAAGGCGACGTCGCCTATCGGGCGAATGAGTGGGCGAAGGCGAAGGACGCCTATCGCACCGTTCTGGAGAAATTCCCGGTTGTCGCTTCTCCGACCGCCGCGGCGCGCTTCGCGCTGGCGGAGGTGCTCTATCGCGAAGAGCGCTATGCGGAAGCCAAGGCGCTGTATGAAACGGAAATGAAAGAGCAGCCGGAGGATACGCCGCTCTACCAGTTGGCCCGCTCCGCGTATATCCGCAAAACCGTCTCGGCCGGTGAAAATCTCTATCGGCTCGGGGAAGTCGCCGCCGCCCGTTCGGTGTTTCTCGACCTTATCCGCTATGACGGGCGGAGTGTCGAAGCGCATCGAGGTTATATCAAATCGGTCGCCGCGATGGGGCAGGCGCAGGAGTTGCTGGGGCAGTACCGCAAAATGCTGCTCTCCTATCCCGACGATCCGGTGCTGCTGTATGCGACCGGGCTGACGCTAACCTATCTGCCGGGGCGGGAGAGCCTGGAGGAGGGTGATCGCCTTATCGCCAGGGCGGCCGACCGGATGCCGTCATCGGAGTACCCGCCCCAGACGAGGGGGTATATTGCCGAAATCGTCGAAACGGTGCACCATGAGCGGGGCGGTCTGGAGCGGGCGCTTGCGCTCTACCGCCGCGCCTGGCTGCTTAACCGGCCGCTGGAACAGCCGGAAAACCGCGCCAATCTCGATCTGAACATAGGCAATATCGCGTTTCTGCTCGGCAGCAAAGCAACCGCCTGGAAGTTCTATAGCCAGAGACTGGCAGCGAAGATCCCGTTTGACAACCCCGACACTGAACTGATCTTCCAGCAGCGTTATGCCGAAGTCGCGTTTCAGATGCGCGAGAAGGAAGCGCCGATCACCGGCTATCTCAGGGCGCTTCAGCTTACTGAGGCCCGTATTAATCCCTCCCGTCCACTGGATCTGTTCGGCCGCCTGTCACGGCGGGTGGCGGAGAGACTGTTCTCCGGAACGGGTCGTTCCCAGGCCGCTGAAGCCGCGCTGAGTGAACATCAGGCGATTACGGCCGAGCTGGAACGGCTGGGAGCGTCCCCACCGGATGCCCCCCCATCGACCGGGTGGGACAATTTCGACAAAACGATGCGTTCCCTGATCGTGCGGGAGAGGGCCCTGCTGACAACTGCTTCTTCCTGGAACAGGGAGGGAGCGGCAAAGAGTGAAGTTGAACTGACCGGCATGCTCTCCGCCGTGGAAAAAGAGCTTGATACCGTACCGCGCCTGGTGGAAACCGCCGCGGAAATTCATGACCGGCTCGGGCTCGCGTACCTTGAAGCGGATCGTTATGCCGCCGCCCGCGAACAGTTCGATGCCGCATTCACGTTGAACAAGGGGCTTGGATTCAGCGGCAACCTCGCTTCAAACAGACGTTCAGCCAGTATTGCCGCCTATAAGGAGGCGCATGTCGCCTCCGGAGAAGAACAGCAGCGGCTGCTCCGCCTGAGCCGCGACGGCTTCACTGAACAGCTGACGCTGATTGCCACATATCCACCCAAGTCGAAAGCTCCGACAAAACGGAGCGGTGGCCTGGTTGAACTGTCGGCGAACGTGGCAATTGACAAGGGGGGCTCCACCGAAGCCGCCTTCGGCTTCAGCGCCGAGCAGGAACAACGGCTGGCCGAAATTTATCTGGCCCGCATTCAGTCCGAACTGGGAGACCCGGCTGCTGCTGCCGTTCTGCTCAAGAACCAGCTGGGGCGGTATCCCTCGGACAACAATAGAATTGCGGTTAACGATCTGTACGGTGTTACGCTCCTCTCGCACCGTACCGCTCATATCGATTATGCGTTGGGTGGCCTTAAAAATGCCGCGGCCGGTTTTCAACGTTCGACTCTCCTCTCGCTGCAGGGAGGAAATCCGATCAGCGCCATGCTCAACCTGGTCAACTGGGGCCAGCTGTTGGCCGCGGTTGAGAAACCGGACGATGTCGCCGATTTCCTGAAAGCCGAGGCGCAGGTTTCACTGCTGGCGGCCGGCTCCCGTGCCACTCTGCCGCCTTTAGTCCTCGAACGCTATCTTATTGATGCCGGAGCGCTTCTTGCCCGGCTTGCCCAGACCGTGGCCGATGACGGCGGCCGTCAGGCGCTGCTGTATAAGGCGCTGGAACATTGGGACAGAATGCTGTCCATGGACGCTGACAGCAGTGACAGAGAGCTGCTTCATCAACAGCGCTGCCAGCGGATAACTGCCCAGCTGAACCGCGGCGCCGTTCTCGCGGCACTTGGATTAGCCGATGGCGCTGAAGCGGCCCGCAGTTCCGCTCTGAACGAAGCTCGCGCTGCTGCCGCCTATTCGCTGGAATGGCGCGCACTTGCTTCACTTGGCCAGTATGACGAAGCGCTTAAAGTGATCGAGCGGCTGCCGCTTACCGAGTATGATCTGCAACGCGGCGAGCTTATGGAGCGCTTTGCACCACGGCTTGCCGCGTTGGCCGCCAAAAATGCTGAACAGTCGTTTGCGCTGCTAGAGAGACTGAGCGAGCTGGAACGGGTTCAACTGCTCGGACGGGGCGCTCTCGGGCTGGATGATCCGGCAACTTACAGACAGTTTCGCGGCGCGGCGCCGCATCTGACCGAAATCGACCGGCTCCGCGTCGCGGTCTCCAAGGCAACTGCTGCCGAAAAAGATTACCAGCAGCTGCGGATGCAGCAGGAACAGGCGGTGGTTGACGATATTCTGGGAGCCAAGCTTGAACGCATCCCAGCTTTTTACGCACTGGCCGGAGAATATCCGCAGCGCCTGGCGGCCGCATCGGTTGAACTGAGCAGTCTGTCTCAGGGCGCCGACGTTTCAGGGGGCAAGGCCGATGCCTTCAAGAATGCCCAGCAACGTTTTACCGCCCTGCAGCAGGTATTCAACAAAGAGTGCGCCGCTGGAAAAGTGGAGAGGCTCTGCCGACTCGTTTCACCGCAGCCGGTCGAACTGATAGATGTTCAGGAAACCTTGCTCGGGAAAATCCTGCTTCGCTTTACGCCGCTGGATGGCGGCCGCTGGCTGCTGTTTACGATCGGGGGGAAGGCGGGAATCGTTGCCGAGACGGTTGACAGAGCAACTTTGGATGCCCGGCTCTCGGCAACACCTCCAGCAGTGGCAGCCTACGAGGAACCGTTCCGGTTCGGCTCTGCACAGGTTGTCAGCTGGGGGCTTAGCGCCAGCCATCTGGTGCGCTCGGTTTCCGAGCGGAAGCCGTTCCGGCGCCAGATACTTGATCCGGCCGGCTGGTGGCAGAGCGCCGAACCGTTCACGATATTGCCGTCGGTCCCAATGAACAGCCGCCTTGCCGACTCTCATGCCATCGTGCTTCCTGCCCGGGCCGGTCTGCTGTCTGAAGTCCCGTCGCGCAGCGGCGGGAGCGGTTATGCGCTGCCGTTGTGGGAAGATGACAAGGGACAGCGCCACCCGTTTTTTGAACTGGCCGAAGCCGATAATCTTTCGCTGATCGTTGCGCCGCATGCCGGTTCAGATCAGAGTTACAGCCTGGGGCATCTGGCGGCGCTGCAAGGAGTGCCGTCGCTTCTTCTCGCCGATGGCAAGCCGGGTAATGGCGCAGCCGATTCAAAGGCCTTTGTCGCCGCGTATGCGCAGCAGTCGCTTGGCGATGCCCGCAAGCAACTTAAGCCGGGATGGCTGCTGATCGGCGACTGGGGCCCGGATGCCGTCGAAGCGGCAAAGCTGGGAAAAAGCCGCTTCGTCGAATACGGCAAAGCGGGCGTGTTGGCTTACAACGCCGGATCATACCCAAAAGCTCTCTCGCTGTTCGAGAATGCGCTGACCATCGTCGCCGAAAATCCTTCACTGGCCAAACAGCGCACGCCGCTACACCGCTATGCCCGTGAAAGCGCCTTTGCCGCCGGATTTACCGACCGGGCGATTGTCCATGCCGATGCCTTGGTCAAGGGGCTTGCCAAGGAAAAACCATATTCTGCCGACCATGCCGATGCGCTGCTCCGCCTCGGTCTGCTGCAGGGAAATGCCGAACGGTTCGCCGATGCCGCCACGTCGTTAAAAGAGGGTGTCGGCATTTTCGCCGATCTCGGCATGGTCAAAGAGCAGGCGGCGGCGCTCGCCGACTTTGGCGTCGTGATGGAAAATTCGGTCGATTTCAGTGCGGCCCGCACGTTTTTCGAGGAGTCGGCCGGTCTGCGCCGGACGCTCAAGGATGATGTTTCGCTGGCCGAACAGTACCGGAATCTCGGACGAATTTATGACCTGCGCCTGAACCGGTATGCCGTGGCCGAACAGTATTATGCCCAGGCAGGAGAAATCTATGCCCGTGCCGCCAACGCGGCGCTGGAAGCCGAAACCCTCCTCGAACGGGGGCGCTGCCGGCGGCTGCTCGGCAACTTCCCGGCGGCGGACAAGTTATACAACGACGCTTTGGTAAAAGTCGGTACGAAGAACCTGCGCACCAGAATGCGGATTGTGCTGGAACAGGCCAATAATGCCTGGTTCCAGGGGCGCTATCAGGAAGCGTTTGATCTGCGCGAACATGTGGAAAAGAACGCCGTAGCGGAGAAATGGCCGCTTGAACAGGTCATGGCCAAGAACACCGGCGGCCTGATCTGGTGGACGCTGGGCGACAACAAACGGGCTCAGCTGGAGCTGCGGGGAGCGCTGGAGCGTGCCGAAAAACTGGCGGTCCGCCGTGATGAAGTCGCGACGACGCTCAATAATATCGGCCTCGTTCAGCGCGAGTCCGGTGAATATGCCAAGGCGCTGGAAACGCTTGAAAAAGCGCTTGCCATCGATCGCAAGCTTGGCTCGCGTTGGGCGATGGCGTACGATCTGCGCAATCTCGGCCAGACACGCCTGAAAATGGGGGATGCCGCAGCCGCGCTGCGGCAGTTCTCCGAGGCCGCCGGCATGGCTGCGGAGATCGGCGACAAGGTCAACCTCGCCAAGATCCATCTTGCCAGAGGCGATGCCGAAACCGAGCTGAAGCAGCCTGCTGCCGCCGAAGCGAGCTATCGCACCGCGCTTGAGATTGCCGATGCGCTGCTGCTGCGGGAAGTGCGGTGGCGGGCGCTGTTCGGTCTGGCCCGGCTGCAGAAAAACGCCGGTGATTCGGTCAAAGCCGTCGCTTCGTATCAACTGTCGTTGGAAACGGTTGAAGGGTTGCGGGCTGAGATCAAGCTTGACCAGCTGAAAGACGGTTTTCTTGCCGACAAGATGGATGTCTATTCCGGGCTGGTAAGCCTGCTGGTCGATCTGCAGCGGAGCGACGAAGCTTTTGCCGTGGCGGAACGTTCCCGCTCCCGTAATCTGATCGATATTCTCGGTCGTCAGAAACTGTCGCTCTCCGGTTCGGTTGATCAGGAGCTGTATGACCGTCAAAACCGGCTTAGAGAGCAGCTGTTCGAACAGGAAAATTTGTCGGTTCAGGCGGCGAACCCGAAAGAGCGAGCCCGCTATGCCCAGGCGCTGGAAAAACTGCGGGGAGATTATCAGGATCTGCTGATCGAAATAGAGCGTAAACGGCCCGAGATGCTTGCCCTGGTGAAGGTGAACCCGACCGGACTCGACGAAATTCGCAAACTTCTTGAACCGGGTGTTGTCCTGCTCTCGTATTATCAACTGCCGGAGCGGCTGCTCTGCTGGAAAATTGACCACGACCGGGCAAGCCTGATCATTCAGGATATTCCGGCCAAGGAACTGGCGGCAAAGATATCGTCTTACCGGCGGATGCTGCAGAATCTGGAGCCGCTTGAAAAACAGTCGCGCGAACTGTATGATCTGCTGGTTGCGAAGCAGTTGGCAGGGAGCGGTACCCTGAAATCCGTAGGTGTCATTCCTCATGGCAGCCTCCATTATATGGCGTTTGCAACGCTGAATGACGGGCGTGACTATCTTGTTGATCGGCAGAAGCTGTTCTATCTTCCGGCTGCCTCGGTCATGAAATACACGCTGGCAAGACGGAATCCGGAGAAAAAGCTCCATATTCTGGCTATCGGCAATCCCGATCTGGGTAACAGTTCCCTCGATCTGCCATTCGCCGAGCGTGAAGCCGGCACCATGCGCTGGAATTATCCTGATGTGACGACCTTGACTCGTGAACGCGCCACCGAGAGCTGGGTACGTACGCATATCAGCGAATTCGGCATCATACATATCGCTTCTCACGGTGAATTCGATCCGGTAAATCCGCTCTTTTCGGCCATTCGTCTGGCCAAAGATGAAAAATATGACGGTAAACTTCGGGCCGATGAGATTTTCGGGCTTGATATCCGTGCCGACCTGGTGGTGCTGAGCGCCTGCCAGACCGGACTCGGGGATGTCCGGAGCGGCGATGATGTCGTAGGGATGAACCGCGCGTTCATCTTTGCCGGCACTCATTCGTTGATGTCGAGCCTCTGGCGGGTCAGCGACGTGTCGACAGCGATCATGATGAAGCAGTTTTACCGCAATTACATGCAGTACGGCAAAGCGGAGAGCCTGGCCCGCGCAATGCAGCACGTAAAAAACCGCTATCCGCATCCGGGCTATTGGGGCGCGTTTGTCCTGACTGGGGATTATTTTTAACGATAAATGACGGTAAAATATGAGGAGTACCACGATGAGAAAGAAATGTAATCTGGTCGCAGCAGTTGCTCTGCTGCTGACCGCATCCCTGGCGCTGGCCGCGGAAAAACGCTGGGTGTCCAGTGAAGGGACGACGCTCAAAACAGAGGCGTCGGCCACATCCGATTTTGTCGCCGATCTGCTGGTAGGAACGGAGGTCGCGGTTGTCGAGTCCGGTGGTCGCTGGCTGAAAGTCAGGACCGGCGTCGGAAAAGAGGGGTGGGTGTATGCGGGACGGGTTTCCGAGACACCGCCGGCCGCTGAAGTCGCCGGTGGGGATGACCCTCTGTTCGGTGCAAACCTGCAGAAAAGTCAGATCAACACGGCCAAGACCGACAGCGCTCGCAGTATTCGCGGCCTTTCGCCAGATACGGAAAAATACGCAAAAAATCACGGCACCCCGGAACTGTACAAGAGATCGCTTGATGGCATACTGGCGAGAAAAGTCACTGCCCAGGAGTTGAGGGCGTTTCTGAAAGAGGGAAAAATAGGAGAATTCGCCCAGGGCCAAGGGGGTGGAAAATGAGGCTTATGCTATTCCTGGCACTGTCGGCACTGATCGTTACGACATCATTCGCTTCTGCCGATCTCATGGACACGATTCAGGATATTGTCAAGCCGGACTCAAAAGAGGGTAAGATGTTATCGGGGGTAACTCAGGTAATATCGAGTACGAAGGAGATCGACTATAAGACGGAACGCACTATTGGTGATGCTCTGGCTCTGGAAGGGTTGCAGCGTTTCGGTGCTCCGGTGAAGAATGAAGCTCTGCAGCATTATGTCAATCTGGTAGGTAATGCTGTTGCCAGCAATAGTAAACGTTCAACCATCCCGTACCGGTTCGCGGTACTGGACAGTCCGGTACAGAATGCTTTTGCCGTTCCGGGAGGTGTTATTTTCGTCAGTCGTGCGTTAATTGCCATTCTGGATAACGAAGCCGAACTGGCGGGGGTGCTGGCTCACGAAATCGGCCACGTAGCGGGAAAACATGCACTGAAGAGCATTCAGAGAGCCCAGCTCTATCAGGGTGTCGGTACGATTACCGCGGCAAGCGTTGGCGGCGACCAGGGGAAGAAGCTGGCAGCGACAATAGGCGAAATGCAGACCGTCCTGTTTGACAAGGGGCTCGATAAAAATATGGAGTTTGAAGCGGATCTGGCGGCGATGGAGACTGCCTATCGCACCGGGTACGATCCGTCCGGACTGATCAGGGTTTTGGAGAAACTGCAGAAGCTCGAAGCATCCAGCAAGGACAAAAACGGCTCGTGGTTCTCGACGCATCCGCCGCTTTCCGAACGTATCGCTCGACTCAAAGCTCAACTGAAAAAATATCCCGATTACTCTTCGCTGACAGTTGTTTATGACAGGTTTGCAAAATACGCGAAAATGAAATAGGCAGACGACACTTTTACTGAGAGTAATGCAGATTCCCCTCCGCATGCTGGTCTGCTCAGCTGCGGCGGGGCTTTGTTTTTCAAGAACGGATGATTTGTTTGGTAAGGCTTAAAGCCCTGGTTTCAGAACAATTATGATTTGACAAGCGCTTTCGGAAAAGTGTATACAGTATGCGATTTGCACTCGCGTTTTTACTGCTCGTAACCACCGCGGAATATACCCCACGAAGGAGGAACTTATGATTGAAGCGTATCTTGCACATGAAAAGGAGAGGGGAGCACAAGGTATCCCCGCACTTCCATTGACTCCCGAACAGACCACCGGTCTGTGTGAACTATTGGTTAATCCGCCCGCGGGTAAGGAAGCTTTCCTGCTTGGACTGATCAAGGATCGCGTTTCTCCAGGTGTTGATCCGGCTGCCGAAGTAAAGGCCGCATTCCTTGCCGAAATCGTCTCAGGATCAAAGAAGTCGCCGCTGGTTTCTCCGGTTGACGCGATTCGCTTGCTCGGTACAATGATGGGCGGCTACAACGTGGCTCCGCTGGTGAACGCCTTGACAAAGCCCGAACTGGCTGACGAAGCCGCCTGTGCCCTGTCCGGGATGACTCTTGTTTATGACGGTTTCGACAAGGTCGTCGAGCTTTCCGCTACGAATGCCGCTGCCAAAAAAGTCCTGCAGTCCTGGGCCAACGCTGAATGGTTCACCAATAAACCGAGTCTGGCCGAGACCATCAAGGTCAAGGTGTACAAGGTTGAAGGCGAAATCAACACCGATGATTTCTCGCCTGCCGGAGATGCCTGGAGTCGCCCCGATATTCCTCTGCATGCCCTGGCCATGGGTAAGACCCGTTTCCCCGACGGACTGGCAACCATTGCCAAGTTCCGTGCCGACGGCTTTCAGGTTGCATTTGTCGGCGATGTTGTCGGAACCGGCTCTTCGCGCAAATCTGCCTGCAACTCGGTTCTCTGGTGCATCGGTCAGGATATCCCATGTGTGCCTAACAAAAAGAGTGCCGGCGTCATCATCGGCAGCGTCATCGCCCCGATTTTCTTCAATACCGCCCAGGATTCCGGCGCTCTACCGCTGAAAGCCGATGTTACCAAGATGAATACCGGCGACGTGATTGTTATCAATACCAAAAAAGGGGAGATCAGAAGCGAGGCTGGCGAACTGCTCTCCACTTTCCAGATCGCTCCCAACACCGTTGCCGACGAATTCCGCGCCGGCGGCCGTATTCCGCTGATCATCGGTCGCGCCGTTACCGACCGTGCCCGTGCGGCGCTCGGACTCGGCGCCACCGATATCTTCACACTGCCGGTCAACCCGGTGCCGAAAGCAGGGCAGGGGTACACCCAGGCGCAGAAAATGGTCGGTCAGGCCTGCGGCGTTGCCGGTATCCTTCCAAGCACCGCCTGCGAACCGAAGATGACAACCGTCGGCTCACAGGATACCACCGGTCCGATGACCGCCGACGAACTGAAAGAGCTGGCCTGTCTCAAGTTCCTGTCGCCGATGTTCATGCAGTCATTCTGTCACACCGCCGCCTATCCGAAGCCGGCCGACGTCAAGATGCACAAAAACCTGCCGCAGTTCATTACCGAGCGGTGCGGCGTACCGCTCAAGCCGGGCGACGGCGTTATCCACTCATGGCTGAACCGCCTGCTGCTTCCGGATACCGTAGGTACCGGCGGCGACTCCCACACCCGTTTCCCGATCGGCATCTCTTTTCCGGCCGGTTCCGGTCTGGTGGCCTTTGCCGGTGCGATGGGCTTCATGCCGCTTGACATGCCGGAATCGGTGCTGGTTCGTTTCAAGGGCAAACTCAACTCCGGCATAACCTTGCGTGATGCGGTCAACGCTATTCCGTACTGGGCCATCAAGCAGGGGCTTCTGACGGTACCGAAGAAGAACAAGGTCAATATCTTCAACGGCCGCATTCTGGAAATGGAAGGGTTGCCCGACCTCTCCGTCGAGCAGGCCTTTGAACTGACCGACGCTGCTGCCGAGCGTTCTGCCGCTGCCGGGTGCATCAAGCTTTCCGAGGCTTCTGTCGCCACCTATCTCCGCTCCAACGTGGCGCTGATGAAGAAGATGATTCAAGAAGGGTACCAGGACGCCCAGACGTTGCAGAACCGTATCGATGCCGTCAACGACTGGCTGAAAGCGCCCAAACTGCTTGAAGCGGACGCCAATGCCGAATATGCCGCGGTTATCGAAATCGACCTGTCCGAGATCACCGAACCGATTCTGGCCTGTCCGAATGATCCGGATGACGTCAAGCTACTTTCGGAAGTTGCCGGCACCCAGATTCAGGACGTGTTCCTCGGCTCCTGCATGACCAATATCGGCCACTTCCGTGCCGCCGCCGAAATCTGGCGTGGCCAGAAGTTCAATCCGGCGGTCCGTACCTGGATCTGCCCGCCGACCCGCATGGATCAGCAGAAGCTCAAAGACGAAGCAGTCTTCGCGATTTACAGCGCCTTTGGCGCCCGTATCGAAATCGCCGGCTGCTCGCTCTGCATGGGTAACCAGGCCCGCGTACCGGACGGGGTGAATATGTTCTCCACCTCGACCCGTAACTTCGATGACCGTATCGGCAACGGCGCCAAGGTGTATCTCGGTTCCGCCGAGCTGGGCGCGGTAACGGCACTGTTGGGTAAGCTGCCGACAGCGCCTGAGTTCCTGGAAATCTTCAAAGAGAAGATCGAGCCGAACACGGATAAGATTTACAAGTATCTGCAGTTTGATGAGATGCCGGAATATAAGTAAGGGAAAACTTTCTGAAGAGCAAGGCCCGTCGGGATATAATTCCGGTGGGCCTTTTTTCATTACTGCCGGAGGTTACGCTTGACAAGATAGGCGTATATGGTTTTTATAGGTTTATCTATCCATATTAATAGTGACATGGAGATCATGTATGGCTACCGCCTTCGAGATTCAAAACATTTCCGAACAGATTCGCAGGGAATTTGCCCCACAAAAAATAATCCTGTTCGGTTCACATTCATGGGGCAATCCGGATATCGACTCGGATGTCGATTTGCTTGTGGTACTGCCCTTTCAAGGGAAACCCTGGCGGGTTGCCGTTGACATACGGGAGCGTATCACGCCCGGAGTTCCGCTTGATTTGCTGGTTCGTACCCCTGAACAGCTTCAGGAACGGTTAGCCTGCCACGACAGATTCATTACCGATATCGTAACACGCGGTACGGTGTTGTATGAAACCTGAAACCAAGGAATGGATAGCGAAAGCCGATGCCGATCTTGATACTGCGAAACGCGAAGTTCTGGTAGTTGAGTCGTCGAATTACGATGCTGTTTGTTTTCATGCACAACAATGCGCTGAGAAATATTTAAAAGCTGTTCTTCTTGAAAACGATTTGCGGGTTCCGCGGATTCATGATCTTGAAGCATTACTCAACCAGTTGATGCCATTATATCCAGCTTTGAGCAGAGTTTTGCACTTTGCCAGAATTTTGTCGGCAATGGCTGTTGAAGTTAGATATCCAGGGATGTCTGCGGATGAGGATGATGCATCGGAATCTATAGTTGCTGCCATGGCAATTCGTGATGAGGTTAGATTGATTCTTTGATTTTGGAATAATATTGGTTCGTCACAGTATTTAATGCATGATTTTGATCTTTAATAATTGAAAAGCATGGGCTCCATCAGGTAGTTATGGAAGCGCGACCAACCATTCTATCTGAGCGAGGAACCCATGCTTATCACACATATTATCCGCGAGACACTTGAGTTGCAAGGATTTCGCATCGAATCAGTTGAGAAGAAGGATTCCGAGATTCTCATTTCCATTGAGCCCGATCTTCGTTATCACCCACGTTGTGGAGTGTGCGGAACTCCCGGTGACTATCGGGATACGTTGACTGTACATCGTTTTCGCCACGTACCTCTGTGGGGTATAGATGTAAATCTGGCATACGCGCCGTGCCGTGTCCTTTGTTCAAAATGTGGCGGCATCCATGTTGAGCAGATGCCGTGGGCTGCCGGAAGAAAGCGACTCACCAAAGCACTCGCTGTCAGCATTGCTACCTGGGCTCGACAGCTGACATGGCAGCAGGTTGCCAAGCAGTTTGGCTGTTCCTGGGGCACGGTAGCAGCAGCCGTTGCCTACGTGGTTGCATTTGGGTTTGCTCACCGCGATCTCTCTGGAATAACGCACATAGGTATTGATGAGATATCTCGGCAAAAGGGTCATGTCTATCTCACCAACGTATATGACCTGAAAACCGGAGTACTCATCTGGAGCGGCGAAGGTCGCTCAATAAAAAGCCTTGATGCTTTTTTCAGCTTCTTTGGACCAGAGAGAACCAAACAACTGGAAGGCATCTGCTGCGATATGTGGCCTGCCTTCATAAACGCGGTTAAGGCCAAGGCACCTCAGGCAACATTGGTATTCGACAAGTTTCATATTGTCAAGCAACTCACTGAGGCCGTAGACACGGTACGCCGCCAGGAGATTAATGAAAAGGGCAAAGAACACCAGAAACTGGTTGCCGGTAGTAGGTACATTTGGCTCAAGAATCCCTGGAATCTCACGGACAGACAAAAAGCCACTTTGAGCCATTTGGAAACCCTGAACCTGAATATCCATCGCGCTTATCTGCTCAAGGAGTCCTTCAGGGATTTCTGGCAGTCAACAACAAAAGAGCTGGCAGCCAAACATCTTGAGCAGTGGTACTCTTGGGTTGATGAATCAGCAATCAAGCCAATGCAAGAAGTTGCAAAACTGCTCAAAAAACATGAGGAAAACATCCTCACCTACTTCGATATGCCGATCTCAAACGGCATAGCCGAAGGGCTGAATAATAAGGCGAAGGTAATCAGCCACAGAGCTTACGGCTTCAGAACGGCAAAGAACTATATCCTCAATTTGTATCACTGCATGGGCAATCTAACCATGCCTACTATTTTGCACAGGTTCGTGTGAGGAACCGTAAATATTAATGTTGGAATGAAAGAGATAAAGGTACGCGACGGTCAATTTAACACCGAGACTGAGGCGATCAACCCCTATGCCTGTGATGAACTGCTGCGTCTGATCCATATCTGCGTTCTCTGCAATGAGTCTGAAGTCGAAATACGGGTTGGCGAGCATCTCCTCCGGGGCTCCTCCACGGAAAACGCCCTCATTCATCTCGCCGTAACCTCCGGAGTCGACGTTACCAGGCTCAGGGCGTTGTATCCACTGGACAAAATCACCCATCGCTCCGAAAGCCGGAACTACATGATCACACTGCACTCTATTGGTACTTCCGAAATGGATCCTGTCGTGCCGCAAGAAAGCGGAGTCGGCGATTCAAAACGTCTACTCGCCGTCAAGGGGAGTCCTCTGGAAGTACTCGCCATGTGTACCTGGTATATGAAGGATGGAGAACAACTTCCTCTGACCGTTGAAGATCGACTGGCGATTGAACTTGCCAATGAACGCATGGCCGGCAAGCCGCTGCGGGTTCTCGGCGTTGCCTACTCCCTGCATACCGGTCAAGGTGGGGAAGAGAGGGAACAAGATTTTGTCTGGCTCGGTCTCATCGGTATGACGGATCCTGTCAAGCCAGGGTCAAAGGAATTGATCGAGGTCTTCCACAGGGCTGGCATTGATACACTCATGATTACCGGCGATCAAGTACCAACCGCATATGCCATAGGCAAAGAGCTTAACCTGAACAAGGACACCCCGCTTGAGATATTCGACTCTACACACCTTGAGAAAATGGACCCTGACCTTCTGGCCGCATTTGCCAGAAATGTCCATGTGTTCGCCCGAGTTAGTCCTGCACAGAAACTCCAGATTGTCCAGGCTCTTCAGAAGTGTGGGCGAGTAGTTGCCATGACTGGCGACGGCATCAATGACAGCCCTGCGCTTAAGGCTGCGGACATAGGTATTGCCATGGGGAATGCTGGTACCGATGTTGCGCGTGAAGTCGCCGACGTGGTACTGGAAGACGACAACCTGGAAACCATGATTATTGCCATTAGTCACGGCAGGACGATTTATAGCAACATTCGGAAGTCAGTCCATTTCCTTCTCGCAACCAATTTAAGCGAAATTATGGTCATGTTCACCGCGATCGCCGGCGGGATGGGGCAGCCCCTGAACTCGCTCCAACTACTTTGGATCAATCTTTTGTCCGATATTTTCCCCGGTCTCGCCCTTGCCCTTGAACAACCAGAACCGGATGTTTTGAGTCGTCCTCCGCGGGACCCTCAGGAGCCGATTATAACTAACGCAGACCTGCGGAGAATCTCCCTTGAAGGTGCTACTATAACGGCATGCGCCATGGGTGCTTATGGGTACGGACTTTTACGCTACGGCATGGGACCACGCGCCGGTACGCTTGCTTTTATGAGCCTGAGCTCGGCGCAGCTCCTGCACGCCTTCAGTTGCCGTTCGGAAACGGTCAGTATGTTTGACAATACTCAACTTCCCCCCAACCGTTACCTTAAATTTGCTTTGGGAGGGTCTTTTGCGTTGCAGGCATGTACCCTGGTGGTACCCGGCTTGCGAAGGCTCCTCGGTATCACCCCCATTTCACTCATCGACGGCCTGGTAATCGGGGGGAGTGCCGTGCTGCCCCTTATGGTCAACGAAGCTTCTAAAAAACAAAGTGGAGTATCACTATGAAAAAGGACTTCATGTTCACCTCAGAGTCGGTCACCGAAGGACATCCGGACAAGCTGTGCGACCAGATCAGCGATGCGATTGTAGACCGTTTTCTCCAGCACGACCCCTGCGCACGCATTATCGCGGAATGCGCAGTGGCCAATGCCATTGTATTCATAGCAGCCAGGTTTGCAGCAAATGTTGCCATCGATTTTTCGAACATAGCTCGGCAGGTCATCGCAATGGCCGGTTATGACCACCATAACTTCAATAGCAAAACGTGCAGTATTGTGACGAGTCTATCGGAACTCCCTCATTACGATGGGTGCACATTCCCAGACAGGGAGTTAACGGACGAGGAGATCGAAGAGATACCAGTGCGGAACCAGGTGACCGTTTTCGGATTCGCCTGCAACCAGACCGCCGCTCTCATGCCTCTCCCCATCTGGCTTGCCCACCGACTGGCACGTCGTCTCACGTCGGTGCGGTTGCAAAAAATTATCCCCTACCTCGCACCCGACGGAAAAACACAAGTGGGCATTGAGTATCGGAATGGGCTCCCTTCCCGCATCCACAGCATAACCGTCATAGCGAGCCAGAACCAGGCTGGAGAACCCAGTTACAAAAGGCTTCAGGACGATATACGGAAAGCCGTGATCGATAATGCATTTTCTGATGAAGCGCTTAGACCCGATACCCAGACGCACATTTTTATCAACCCCGAAGGCCCTTTCATCGAGGGAGGACCTTCTGTCCATTCTGGACTCACAGGCCGCAAAAACGCGATAGACACATACGGAGAGTACGCACGGTACAGCGACGCTACTTTGAACGGAAAAGACCCGCTACGCATCGACCGGGTCGGCGCATACGCTGCCCGCTATGCGGCCAAAAATATCGTAGCAACAGGAATCGCAGATGAATGCGAGATTCAGTTGAGCTATTCCATAGGGTGTTCCCGACCTGTAAGTATCCAGGCCGAAACGTTCGGCACCGGCAGAATCCCTGATGAAGATATTGCTGCACTTGTTGAAAGGCATTTTGAATTTCGGGTGGCCGGGATAGTACAGCAATTCAATCTCAGGCGGCTTCCGATGATGGTCAAAGGGGGGTTTTACCGTAAACTGGCAGCCTACGGTCATGTAGGAAGGATGGATATAGGCCTGCCATGGGAAGTCGTCGATAAAACAGACGTACTCCGAAATCTTACCGCGTTACATTGAGGAGGAATAAACAATGAACCCGAAAAAGTTGCATCCATTGCACGGTGCTCACGTCGCAAGTCATATTCCTGGCCGGCTACGTATAAAACTTCCTCAAGGAAGTCGAAAATTACATGTCATGAGGCAGATTGAGAATCAGCTCAAAACACATGAAGGCATCCATCACGTAGAAGTGAACCACACAACCGGGAGTGTTACGGTCAAATACGATTTAAAAAAACACAGCATGACAAGCATTTTTCAGCTACTGGAAGACTTGGAAGTAATTGTTGCGGATCTTACCGGTACCGCTCAAATTGAGGAAACATTAATCACTGGTGAAGGCGAGACTCAATTGAGCTTCATCGGTGCTGTTGAGGACTTAAATGAACGGTTGACAACTATATCAGGTGTCAAATTTAACCTGAAGAGTGCTCTTCCTTTGACTTTTGCCGGGGTTGGATTTTGGTCAATTGCTCGAGACGGACTTAAACTTGAAAAGATTCCTGGTTTACTGTTTCTATGGTTGGCATTTGACACGTTTATAAAATTGCATCCGCATCCAAAGCAACTTAAAACCGTACAAAAAGACGTAACGTGATGTTCACTTCGGATTTCAAGGATATATACGTGCCGCGTTTGCAAAATTAAAATTGACGAGGACGTTGTAGAGAACGCCCTGAAAACCCTGCTTAAAAGTATTTCTCTGTCACCAGAAAATCTCTGCAGTGATAGTGGCAATGAAATTAATCTACGAGATAAACAAAACCGGTTGGAGTTTTTAAAGAAAAATTTGAAAGGTATTAATAAAAAGATAGATACTTTGGTTGATCTGGCTGGCGACAACAGGATTGATAAAGAAACCTTTTCATCACGATTCGAACCTCTGACCATTCAAAGAGATAATATCTCTCAGGAGGTCCCTCGCCTGCAGGGAGAAATCGACTTCCTTAAAAGCGAGGATGTAGGCCGCCAGTATGTAGTCAACCAAGCAACCACGCTGGCGGCATTGTGGCCAGAATTGACGTATGGAGCCCGTCAGGAGATTACCAAGGAGGTTGCAGAGCGGATTAAAGTCAGTAAAGATTCCCTGCACTTCGATATTCATCATATTTCAAATTTAGGCAAAAAAGATGGGGAAACCCTTGCGGATTTCCCCATGTAACATACGAGTGCGGTCTAATTCAGCGATTAACGCTTGGAGAACTGGAAGCGGGCGCGGGCTGCTTTCCTGCCGTACTTTTTACGCTCTTTCACGCGCGAATCGCGAGTGATGAAACCGGCCTTTTTGAGGACACCGCGCAGTTCCGGCTCGTGTAGCAGCAGGGCTTTGGTGATGCCGTGTTTGATAGCGCCGGCCTGACCGGTATCGCCGCCACCGGAAACAGTGACGTAGACATCAAAAATGCCGACTTTTTCAACCAGCTCAAACGGCTGACGGACAACCATTTTGGAGGTTTCCCGGCCAAAATATTCATCAAGGGTTTTGTGGTTGACGGTAAAAGTACCTACACCAGGCTTGAGCCATACACGAGCAATTGAGCTCTTGCGTTTGCCTGTTCCATAATAACTGACTGCTGCCATATCGTTTTCTCCTTGGAGTATTAAAGTGCCAGGTTCTTGGGCTGCTGAGCTGCGTGTGGATGGCTTGGGCCCGCATAGATTTTGAGCTTGCTGAGCATGGCCCGTGCAAGTTTATTCTTGGGGAGCATCCCTTTGACAGCTTTCTTGATCAGATCTTCCGGCTTTTTTTCAAGCAGTTTACCAGCCGTGATCTCTTTCAGCCCGCCGACATACCCGGAGTGGCTGTAATAAATTTTGTCGGCTAACTTGCGACCGGTCAGGGCGATCTTCTCGGCGTTTATGACAATGACAAAATCGCCGGTATCAACACTGGGCGTGTAGAGAGCCTTGTTTTTCCCGCGCAGAACACCGGCTACCTGAGTCGAAAGACGTCCCAGCACAGCATCTTGTGCGTCAACAACATACCAGTCACGCTTTACATTTTCCGCTTTAGCTACTTCAGTTTTCATAAATTCCTCACCCGCAGTACAACCTGTAAAGAATACAGGCCAAGATTTTTTTGAAGAGGTGTAACCTACTAAAAGAGCATGCTCGTGTCAAGGGAAAAATTATCGGAAGAACTAATTGATCTGATCAATGTTGTAACGGAGCTGATTTCATGTTACATACACGCGGCAATTATCAAGATTTATTCGGAGTTGGCGCTATGAAGATAACGGTAGCAGAAGTCGAGCATGTGGCACGTCTGGCCCGGCTTGAACTGGGCCCTGGAGAAAAAGAGCTTTTTGCCGGGCAGATGGATGCAATACTCGGTTATGTGGAAAAACTGAAAGAGGTGGATACGGAAGGGGTTGTGCCGACTTCCCATGCCGTACCGATGGAAAACGCGTTCCGCGAAGATGTTGTCCAGCCTTCGATCGGCTTGGAGAAGGCATTGGCCAATGCTCCCGAGAAATCAGGCACCTTCTTTGCCGTACCGAAAGTTATTGAATAAGAAGCAGGGGATATATACACAATGAACATTATTGACATGACCATCCATGAACTCCACGCGGCATTGAAAGGGAAGCGGGTCTCTTCCGTGGAAGCCACATCAGCCATGCTGGCGCGTATTGCAGCTGTTGAACCGCAGGTCGGCTCTTTCATCACGGTAACTTCTGAGCAGGCTCTGGCCGCCGCTAAAAGCGCGGACCAGCGTATTGCACTGGGCGAATGCGATCTGCTGACCGGCATCCCGCTGGCACTCAAGGATATTTTCCTGACGGAGGGGATTCGCACCACCTGCGGTTCCCGCATTCTGGATAACTTTATCCCCCCCTACAGCGCTACTTCATGGGAGAAGCTGCGTGACCGCGGGGCGGTACTGCTCGGAAAGCTGAACCAGGATGAGTTTGCCATGGGCTCCTCAAACGAGTCGAGCGCCTACGGCACAACCCGCAATCCGTGGGATACGACGTGTATTCCGGGGGGATCATCGGGAGGTTCTGCTGCTGCGGTTGCCGCCAGAGAAGCGGTCGCAACACTTGGAACGGACACCGGCGGATCCATCCGGCAGCCTGCGGCTCACTGTGGCTGCGTCGGGCTGAAGCCGACCTATGGCAGGGTTTCCCGCTACGGCGTCATTGCCTATGCCTCTTCACTGGATCAGGTCGGGCCACTGACCAGGGATGTGGCTGACTGCGCGGTAATGCTGGAGGCGGTTGCCGGCCACGACCCCAAAGACTCCACCAGTGTCGATACACCGGTGCCGAACTATTCCGCTGCTCTGACACAGGGTGTAAAGGGGCTGAAGATAGGCCTTCCGAAAGAGTATTTCATCGACGGACTCGACCCGGAAGTACAAAAGGCGATGGCTGAGGCCATTGAAACCTATCGGCGTCTCGGTGCTGAATTTGTCGATGTCTCGCTGCCCAACACCGACTATGCGGTGGCAACCTACTACCTGATTGCCGCGGCTGAAGCCAGCTCCAATCTTGCCCGCTATGATGGGGTTCGTTTCGGACACCGTGCCGAGGCGGACGGTCTGCTCGGCATGTACACTAAAAGCCGCAGCGAAGGATTCGGCAACGAAGTCAAGCGCCGTATCATGATCGGCACCTATGCGCTGTCATCCGGCTATTACGACGCCTATTACGTCAAGGCCCAGAAAGTGCGCACGCTGATCATGAATGACTTCATCAAGGCATTTGCCGATGTCGATCTGATGCTGACGCCGGTTGCGCCGACCCCGGCATTCAAGATCGGTGAAAAAGCCGGCGATCCGTTACAGATGTACCTGTCCGATATTTTTACCATACCGGTCAACCTGGCCGGCACCTGCGCGATGTCGCTTCCGGCCGGCTTTTCGTTATCCGGCCTTCCGATCGGTCTGCAATTGATAGGTAAACCGTTCGGCGAGACAATCATCCTGCAGGCGGGCTATGCATTTGAGCAGGCCACGGAGTGGCACACCAAGAGGACGCCTTTGTAATCATTGTAGGGGCGTATGGCATACGCCCGAATTGGGTTGGGCGCACGCAGTGCGCCCCTACGTATAACTGGAGACAATTTCATGAAATACCAACCAGTCATCGGTCTTGAAGTTCACGTCCAGCTTCTGACCGACACCAAAATATTCTGCGGCTGTTCGACAAAGTTCGGCGCCGAGCCGAACTCCCAAACCTGCCCGGTCTGTCTGGGGCTCCCCGGTGCGCTGCCGGTCCTTAACAAGAAAGTGGTTGAATTCGCCATCAAGGCCGGTCTTTCCACTAACTGTTCCATCACGCCGCGCAGCATTTTCGCCCGCAAAAACTACTTCTATCCCGATCTTCCCAAGGGGTATCAGATCAGCCAGTTTGAAGATCCGATCTGTCAGCGGGGGTGGCTGGATATCAAGGTTGAGGGAGAGGAGCCAAAAAGAATCGGCATCACCCGCATTCATATGGAAGAGGACGCCGGCAAGCTGGTGCATGGCGAATCCAGCCTTAATGATGGGTCGGGTGTTGACCTGAACCGCGCCTGCACTCCGCTGTTGGAGGTTGTTTCCGAACCGGATCTCCGCTCGTCCGACGAAGCGGTGGTCTACTTGAAACAGCTGCACCAGATCGTAACCTGGCTCGGGATTTGTGACGGCAACATGGAAGAGGGGAGTTTCCGTTGCGACGCCAACGTCTCGGTTATGCCGGTAGGTTCCGACACCTTAGGTACACGGGCCGAGATCAAAAACGTCAACTCCTTCAAATTTGTCAAGCAGGCCATCGAATACGAGATTCAGCGTCAGATCGATCTGGTCGAGGATGGCGGCACGGTCGTTCAGGAAACGCGCCTGTTTGATCCGAACAGCGGGAAAACCCGTTCGATGCGAAGCAAGGAAGAGGCTCACGATTATCGTTATTTCCCTGATCCCGACTTGGTGCCGCTGGTTATTAGCGACGAGTGGGTGGAACGCTCGCGCCGAGAGTTGCCGGAGCTGCCGGAACAGCGTCAGCAACGCTTTATTGACGAGCTGGGGCTCACTCCTTACGATGCCGAAGTTCTGACCGCCAGCCGGGCTCTGGCCGATTATTTTGAAGCTGGTGTTGCCGCCCATGGCAACGCCAAAGCGGTCGGCAACTGGATAATGGGCGAAATAACCAGGGCATTGAATGACAGTGGGACATCGGTTGAAGCATGCCCGATCACTCCCGGACAGCTGGCGGAACTGCTGAAGCTGATCGACAACGGCACTATTTCGGGCAAGATTGCTAAAACCGTTTTCGATGAGATGTGGAAAAGCGGCAAAACACCGCAGAGCATTGTCGAAGAGCAGGGGTTGGTACAGGTGTCCGACAGCAGCGCTATTGAAAGCATCATCGACGAAATCATGGCCGCCAATGCCGGACAGGTTGAGGAATATCGTGGCGGCAAGGAGAAAGTCTTCGGCTTTTTCGTCGGTCAGGTCATGAAAGCAAGTAAAGGTAAAGCCAATCCGTCAGTTGTCAACGAACTGCTGTTGAGTAAACTTAAGGGGTAGCGCGAGTCAGTCTCGTTGTGAAAGGTAATATCATGTTGAGAATATGTTCCGTATGTTTGTTAGTGCTGTTATCCGCACTCCCGCTGTCGGCGGCATCGACACCGGCATCTCTCAAGGATGTCGTCTCTGCTCTTGAAAAAGGGTATGCCGGACTGCAGGATGTGCAAGCCGATTTTTCCCAGAAGACGACCATAGCTGCCGTTAATCGTGATCAGAAAGGGAGTGGCGAAGTTTTGCTGAAGCGCCCTGCATCGGCAGCGGTCATGTTCCGTTTCAATTATACCAAGCCGAAGCAGCAGATTGTCTCCAACGGCAAGCAGGTCTGGTTCTATACACCGGAAACCAAACAGGTATTGGTTAACAGTGTTGCTGCCATGTTCTCAGGGGGTAACTCGATCGCCCTGACGTATCTGACCGGTCTTGGCCACGTGTCACGTGACTTTGATATCGCCTTTGCTGCTGACCCGCAGGACAAAAGCGGCAACTATAAACTTGAATTAACCCCGAAAAAGGGGAGCGCTGCTCTGACAAAACTTCAGCTGACAGTCTCCGCCGAAGCTGTTGAACAGATAAGGTTGTCCGGAGAGGTGAGAAATGTCTTCCCGATTGTTTCCTCGATAGTTCATGATGCGGGCGGAAACCGGACCCGGATCGATTACAGCCGGGCGCGGGTCAACAAAGGGCTGGCCGACGGAAAATTCAACTTCAAGATCCCGGAAGGGGTTGAGGTGATAAAACAGTAAAAATCCCATCTGGAGGTTACGTTATGCCGTCATTTGACATTGTATCTAAAGTTGACATGCAGGAGGTCGATAATGCCGTGAATCAGGCAATCAAGGAGATCGGCCAGCGCTACGACTTCAAGGGCTCCAAAAGCCAGATTACGCCGGAGAAGGATGCTGTTAAGGTTCTGGCGGACGACGACTACAAGCTGAAGGCCGTCATCGACGTGCTGCAATCCAAATTTTTGAAACGCAACATCTCCATAAAAGCGCTTCAGTACGGCAAGGTAGAGCCGGCTTCAGGCGGCATGGTACGCCAGATCATTACCGTCCAGCAGGGGATCTCAAAGGAGAAAGCCAAGGATATCATCGCGGTGATCAAGGAGAGCAAGCTCAAGGTGCAGGCCCAGATCCAGGATGATCAGGTGCGGGTGATCGGGAAGAACCGAGATGATCTCCAGGATGCGATCCAATTGCTCAAAGGGAAGGATCTGGAAGTCGAGATGCAGTTTACCAATTTCAGAGAGTAGAATTTAAAGAAGTCTATCCTGTTTACCATACATAATAGGAACGAGGGATATTTTGAGCGAAAAAGTGAAACAGAAAGTAAGCATGGTCAGCCTCGGCTGTCCGAAAAACCTGGTGGATGCCGAAGTTATGCTGGGGGTGCTCTCGAAGCAGGATTACGAGATCACGATGGACGAGAAGGATGCCGATGTCATCATTGTCAACACCTGTTCATTCATCAAGGAGGCCAAGCAGGAGAGTATCGACGCCATCCTCGACCTGGCCGAACGGAAGCACGACGGGCGCTGCCATACCCTGATCGTCTCCGGTTGCCTGCCGCAGCGCTATCAGGAGGAGTTGGCCAAGGAACTGCCGGAGGTCGATATCTTCATCGGCACCGGGGATTATCCCCGTATTGCCGAGATTCTGGCCGAAAAGAGCGGCACCGGAGGCCAGCTGCGCTATATCGGTGACCCCGATTTTATCTATGACGAGACGCTGCCGCGTCTGAATTCGTCGCCGGCCTGGTTTTCGTACCTCAAAATCGGTGAAGGGTGCTCCAACTGCTGTTCGTACTGCATTATCCCCACACTGCGCGGAGCGTACCGCTCGCGGCCGCTTGAAGCGCTGGTTGCCGAAGCGGAACGGCTGGTCGCCCGCGGTGTCAAGGAGATCAATGTCATCTCCCAGGACATCACCCGTTACGGCAGCGACTTGGACGACGGCACCACTCTGGAGACCCTGGTCCGGCGGTTGGCCGCGATTGAGGGGTTGCGCTGGATACGTTTGCTCTATGCGTACCCGGATGGCATCACCGACAGCATGATTGCCCTGATTCGGGATGAACCGAAGGTCTGCAAGTACCTGGATATTCCGATCCAGCATATCTCCGACCCGGTACTGAAAGCCATGAAACGCAGGAGTTCGGAACAGCAGATTCGTGATCTGATCGTAAAACTGCGGCTTGAAATCCCCGGCATCGCCCTGCGGACGTCGTTGATTGTCGGTTTTCCGGGTGAGACAGTCGAAGACTTTAACACCCTGACCCACTTTATCGAACAGACCCGCTTCGACCGTCTGGGGGTGTTCTGCTACTCCAGGGAAGAGGGGACCCCAGCAGCCCAGATGCCGGATCAGGTGTCGGAACGTGTCAAACGGGAACGCTACCGCAAATTGATGCGTGCCCAGGCGCGGCTTTCCTTCCGGCATAACCGCACGCTGATCGGGACAACCGAACAGGTTATCGTTGAGGGGTTCAGCGAGGAGACCGAACTGCTGCTCAAGGGGCGATCATCCCGCCAGGCTCCCGATATTGACGGTCAGGTTTATATCACCTCCGGAACCGCCGATATCGGCGATATTGTCACGCTTAAGATTACCGACTCCTCAGATTATGATCTGATCGGCGAAATGGTGAAATAATTTTCAAGTCAACACCTTACCACCCCTAACCCCTCCTAAAACAGGAGGGGGACTTTAAAAGCCCCCCCTCCTTCCTTTAAGGAGGGGGCTGGGGGGTGGTCGTTTTTAAAGGCTCCCATGAAACTTAATGCCAAGCTGATTATCATCATGCTCTCGCTGTTGGTGCTGGCGATGCTGACGCTCTTCATCCTCAACCAGTTTGCCCAGACCGATCTGGTAAACGAGATTCAGGAGAGTTCTCAAGAGATATCCAAAGCGATCCAGATGAGTATCGAGGATCTCACCTCCAATGCCGAGACCTCCCGCCTGACCGATTACCTGACAAAGGCCCGTGAAAAGGGTATCAACGAAATCAATATCATCAATACGGAGGGGGAAATTATTGACTCCTCCGATCCTGAAAAAATCGGCAAGAAACGCGAGCTTAAAAAACTGGAGAAGGGGATCCACGCGGTACGGCGTCCGGTCGGCGGCGCGATGCTCTCCCAGAAGCCGTATGAAGTGGTGGTGCCGGTTATTGTCGGAGACGAGCAGCTGGGATTTGTCCAGATCAATATGCTGCTGGACAATATTCGCGACATTCAGCGCGCCAATTTTATCCGCCGCCTGTTCGCAACCGGAATGGTTTTCGCCGTCGGCATCGCTCTGACGATCTTTCTTGCCCGCCGCTATACAACCCCGATCAAAAACCTGGTGGAGGACTTCAAGCGGATCTCGGCCGGGGATCTGTCGGTGACCATTCCGGTGGAAAGCGGCGACGAAATCGGAGAGATGGCTAAAGGTTTCAATAACATGGTTGAAAAACTGCGTGAGCGTGAAGCGCTTGAGAAACGCCTTTATGAGGCCGAACACCTTTCGCGGGTCGGGCAACTGGCATCCGGCATCGCTCATGAGATCCGCAATCCTCTGAATTATATCAGCCTGGCTATTGATCACCT
>CAIYDX010000100.1 GCA_903925005.1 uncultured Geobacteraceae bacterium | reverse complement strand
GGAATCGGAAACCACGCCGGTGACGTTGGCCTGCAGTGTGGGCAAATAAGCCGCCCGGTACTCTTCCGGAACCTGCAAAAAGGCGGCTGCGGTCAGCACGGCCGCGGAAAGCTGGGGATTGTTCTTCACTGCCAGCTTTTCCGCTTCCGCCAGAGTCAGGAGCAGAGGTTCCTGAGCGTAAATGGGATAATTCAGGACGACAAGGAGCAGTGCTCCCGTAATAAGCAACAGACGCTTTGAATAGTTCATGCAATCCTCCGCTTCCGGAACAGTGAGCCGATGTTCCAACTTTCTCTCTTCTGACCATGCACCAGCAGATAAGCGGCCGGCACCAGGAACACCGTCAAGACGACCGACACACTCAGCCCTCCCAGGATTGCCCGTGCCAGCGGAGCATAGGCTTCACTGCCGGCCCCCAGTTTCAAGGCCATCGGCAGCAGACCGATAATAGTCGCAAGCGACGTCATCAGTACCGGACGCAGCCTGACACGGCAGGCAACGGCGACCGACTCCTTGACCCCCATCCCCTCCTCCTCGCGCAGATGCCGGGTGAACTCGACGATCAGAATACTGTTCGAAACAGATATCCCTACCAGCATGACAATCCCCATCAGCGACATGACGTTCAACGTAGTGCCTGACAAAAGGAGAGTAAGGATGACCCCGGTCAACGCCGGCGGCACCGCGACCAAAATGATGAACGGGTCGATAAACGACCGGAACTGAGCAACCAGAATGAGGTAAAGAAGCAGTACCGCGAGGCAGAGGCCGACCGCGAAGCTGCTAAACGAAGCCCGCATCCCCTGCACACTGCCACGCAAGGTAACGGATTGTCCTTTGGGTATCTCGGTCTTTGCAATAATGCCGTCAATGGCGCTGGCAATCTTACCGAGGTCTTCATGTTGCGGGCGGACGTAAATGTCGATGGTACGCCGCAGTTGATAGTGATCCACCTCCGTAGGGGAATTAATGCGCCGCAGAGTGCTGAGCATGTCGAGCCGCGTCGACTCGCTGCTCTTGGTTGCCTTGAGCGGTATCGCTGACAGGTCAGACAACGATTTGATCTGATTTTCCGGGTATTGGACCGTCAGCATGTAGTCGTTGCCACTCTTTGGGTCTATCCAGAAGCTCGGGGCGATCATGCCGTTCGAGGTGAGCGCGGTTATGACATTGTTGACGACCTCCCGCTGACTTAACCCGAGCTCGCTGGCACGGGTCCGGTCGATGTCCATCCTGAGCGCCGGGTAATCCAGGTCTTGCGGAGTGAAAACGTCCGCAACGCCATCGATCTTGCGGATCTGTGCGGCGAGTTTCTGCGCCGTTTCGAGAGATGCCTCCATGTTCGATCCGGCAACCTGCACATCGATCGGGGCCGGCATCCCCATGTTGAGCACGGCATCGACCAGGCCGCCGGACTGGAAGTAAGCGGTCAACTCCGGCAATTCCACGGCAATACGGCGCTTCAGGCGGGCCATATACTCATAGCTGCCGACCTTGTGATCCTCCTTCAGACTTACCTGCACGAACGCGGTATGCATGGCGGAGTTGGGGGTGTAGATCGCGGAAAAATCAGGGGTAGAGCCGATATTGGCGACGACCATGCCGAGGTCTTCCGACGAGACTTCATGTCTGATCAGGTTTTCGACCTTGGCAACCTCTTCCTCAGTAACGGAGAGACGGGTGCCGGACGGCGCCTTGAGGTTGATCACGAACTGTCCGGCATCGGTTCTCGGGAAGAACGAGACCCCGAGGAGTGGAAAGAGGGCGAGGCTGAGGACAAAAATGACGCCGAACCACGCCAGCGTCGCTGTCGGGCGGCGCAGAGTCACGGCAACGGTCCGGTCATAGAGCTTTAGAAAAGACTCAAAACGGTCATTGAACCAAACGTTGAAGCGTTCTCCATAGGTAACCCACCCCTTGGGGTGATCAACCGTAACCGGAATTTCCGAGGAGGGGGTACCGTGGTGCGACGGAGCCTTGATGAAGCGGGCACAAAAGAGAGGCACGACGGTCATTGCCACGATATATGAGGCGAACAGCGACAGGACAACGGCAAGGGCCAGCGCGGAGAAGAGGAATTTGCTCACGCCGTAAAGGAAGGTTACCGGAAAGAACACGACCACCGTGGTAAGGGTGGCGGCAAGTACCGGAAGCGCGACTTCCCGCCCCCCTTTCTCGGCGGCAACCATCGGCGGCTCACCTAGTTCGAGATGGCGGTAGATATTCTCAAGGACGACGACCGAGTTGTCGATCAGCCTTGAAAAGGCCAGCGCAAGCCCTCCCAGCACCATGCTGTTGATGGAGCTCCCCCCCATGGAAAGCGCGATGAAAGTCGCCAGCGCGGAGAGCGGGATGGAGAAGAATACCGCCACCGTGGCGCGCATGCTGCCGAGAAACACCAGGATCATGACCGAGGTCAGGAACAGGCCGATGGC
>CAIYDX010000099.1 GCA_903925005.1 uncultured Geobacteraceae bacterium | reverse complement strand
CTCACGCGTTGAGTCCAGCAACCAAGCTGGTCAGAATAACACCTCTGACATCGTTGACTTCGGCGCGATCCTGTTCTTCTAAGATTCTTTAGAAAACTTGCAAGCTTAAAACGGCACCTTCGGGTGCCGTTTTTTATTGCCTGATGTAATTTAGTCGGTATATGCTGATGTGAAAAATTTGCGACTGCGTTTGCTATGTAACAGTCCAACATTCATTTCACCATTCAGTGTTGAGGCATAGAATCGTTCCACCATCTCAACCGAAGTCCTAGCATTTCTTGCTAAGGTTAATACATCAACTCCTTGACCATAAAGTAATCTAAAAGTTATTGCGGTGTGACGGAGACTGTATAGCGTTCGATTTTGACCCTTGGCACCAACTTTAAGTTTGCTGAGTGTTAGCACCCAATTAAACAGGAACTCAATTTGTCGTAGTGCATATTCTCTATTTTTAATTACCCCTGGAAAAAATAGATAGTCGTTTGGTCTACCAAAACCTTGTTTTTTTGCGTCATCAAGTAACCTTTTATAAATACTAACTGCGGCAGGCATCGTCACAATTGGCCTGTCGTGTTTCTTTGTTTCTGGCAGGGTTAGCCTTAAATAACGATAGTCATTAGAAATGATTTCTACGTGTTTGTGCTGAATGAGCTTAATGTCACTTGGCCTGACAAAACTGTTCACCATGAACCCAATCATTCGGGCAAGGTCTTTTGACATGGTGAGGGGTTGATCATGGTAACCCTCCATTCGCATCAGTTTATCTCCGGTTTGCATGGGATAAGGCTTATCCCGAAGATGCCAAGCTGTTTTTAGTAGTTTTCGATATTCCGCTATGGTAAATCCACCTCTGGGCGATCTTGTTACTTTAACCCTTGGGAAGCTTGGCACGCTTGGAATGAGATTAGTTAACTGAGCATAAGTCAGAACCTTTTTAACGATCACTAAATTTTGATTGATTGCCACACCTTGCAATTCATTATCAGTAAGCAGACCAACAAATTTTTCTAGAAAAATATAGTCGATCTCGTCAACAGGACATTCTCCAAATATAGGCATTACCCATTTTTTAAGGCGGGTATTAGTGATTTCTAGTAGTTTGCGGCTAATTTCTCCTCGTCGTACTTTTGATTCTTCATTTTTCAGGACGTTAGGTACAAGTTCTTTGAACAGCACCCTAATAGGCTTACGCTCAAATTGGCTCTCATGTCTTGGATAGACCTGAATAGGAGATGAAGGAGTATGCGCATAATTTGAGCGCAAATAGTCTAATAAGTCATCCTCAAGGATAAGCCACTGGCCGCCTAAATGTGCGGCTGGTAATTCTCCATGCTCGATAAGATACTGAATCTGATGTGGTAAAACTTTAAGAAATTCTGCCGTTTCACCAAGGGTGAGGGTTTTCATCAGGATCGACCCTCACCGTTAGGAACGACAGGCAGGTTCAGACGTGATGGAATCCCTTCCCTTTGTAACTTCTGGATTACTTTTTCAGCTGTGCCCTCAACTTCAAGCATGACATTGATTAGTTTGCCATATCCGACTCCAGCAAAGTGGGTAAGTCGTTCGTAGCTGATTTTTGTAGTTTCACGGATGGTCTTAATTCTTTGCATTTCATCTTGAACCCACCCCAAAGCTTTCGGATATGCACCTGCAACATACTTTCCAGGCTCTAACAGCACTTCCCAAGGGATGACTCTATCCGTGTTATGCATTTCAACTTCCCACCTAACCCAAGGGTGCCATTTCTGGCCTAGCTGCATTCCTTTCTCATAGATACGGATCATTTTTCCGTTTTCTCTTTTACCTACATAAAAGGTTTGGCCTGATCCGTCAGGTTTTATCCAATTTCCCATTTGGTTACATGTTGGTTGATTGCCCCCTGCATTAAATTTGTCATCGAGATACAGGTCTACTGCTGAATTCACACTGTGGATACCCTCATAATCATCGACAGCACCGTCCCAGCGCGTAATACGAGCGCCAAGTCTGTCTTTTAGGAAGTGTGTAAGTTGTTCCCAATTTGGAACCATGTGACAGGACTCTGAACATAGGCTTAGAAATGCCGTTCCGTTCTGACCGCCGAGACCAAACAACGCACCAGAATCACCAAGAGAAAACGAATCGTGCCAGCCATGCAAACCACGGTTTCGCTCTTTAGCAGGAGCAAACTCGTTGCCTAAACAATCGAATAGGCTGGAAAAGAAAAACTCTAGTGATTTAGATGGAAATGGGAAGGTGCAATTTAAAAAGTCTGTAATAGCTGAATAAGGTTCGCCATCAACTTTAGGAAGCGGGGTTATCTCTATAGATAGCTTCCCTCTTTTGCTTACAAACTGAAAACTTTCCCCGTCATTGAGATTGTTATCTTCTAAACTTTCCCCCCGTATTACCAGACGGGGGGTATCGAGTCCGGCAGCGTCCGATAAGCTGCATTGCGCTAGCGCGTCTCCGCCCCCGTTCGGATGTGCGGGCGGTGCTTGCGCATCCGTCCGCGCATCCGAGCCGTGGTCGGTAGGGTTAAAAGCGTTAGGTTGTGATGAAGTAGTATCCATGATCAAGGAGTTATTAAACTCCCTTTCATGGTAAGGGAAGAAAAAGGGGCTGTCAAGCCCCCTTAGTGAATTTCTATGACTACGTTTACTCTACTTTTCTTCGGTCAGGAATTTTGATCTCTCCACTGACCACCTTCCAAAAATTGGTGAATTTATCAGCCAGTGCAAGGCCATAAGAGCGAGGACTACTAGGCCCTCTCTCTGGAAATAAATCACGTATCTTTATGTCGAGCATTTCCTCATATTTACGAATGGTTTTCTTCGTATGTATAAGGTAAAGCACCTTCCATCCGAAATGATGGCCTAGCAGTAACATCCCAAGCGCTGATTCAAGCTCAGTAAGGTCACCACCTCTTTCGCGAATCGCTTTATCGGCGATTTCTAATAATTGATTGATTTGGGCGGTAGAGAGTTTTGCCAGCCTATCTTCTATTGGTATGTCTGGTATCTTGAGTACATTATCTGAAAGCAGCTCAAGTGTTTTTTTAGAGAGGGTATCTTTTTCGGTTTCCATAATACGATTCTTTCAGGAAGCCAATAAGATAAATCAGAAAGGGAGTTTGGGCAACCTCTACTGAGAGACGATATTAAAATGCAATTCGGTAGGTTATATACTCAGAAAGATGCATATGATCAGAATTTACGAGGCCACTTTCTTGCAGAGTGGAATACGCGCAGAATTACGACAATGTCATTCTTAACGCAATAAGGAATGATATATGGATAACCAGAGACAACTAATTCACGCGTACCAAATACACGTCCAGGCCGACCAAGATTTGGATACTCGGACAAGCGACTTATGCTTTCACATACGTGCGCAACAAATTCACTCGCTACTTTCGGGTTCTCCTGAGCTATATAGTTCGCTTCATCATCAAGATTAATTAGTGCTGCTCGGAGCCATTTAACCCGCATACTTCTTCACAACTTCGGCAACTTCGGCATCTGATGCAAATTCACCCCGATCTGCTTCTTGCAGTGCTAGGTTGATTTCTCCGATTTGCCATGCCTCTGTTTCGAGATATCGATTAATAGCCTCTGCCGCTAAAAAAGACTTGCTGCGGTGAGTAGATTCAGAAAGTTGATCTAGTTTTTCTTTTACAGAACTGGTGACGCGTAGCGTTAATACAGCGGTATCCATAAAATTGTCTCAAAACATTGTGATGTATACATTGTATTGATGTGATTGGGTCAATGCAAATTTATTTAAAAACAATCTGTAGTAACGTCAATGCTTTCTACATCCACAACAGCAGCAGCGACAGCAATACCGTCAATGGCGGTCTTGCCAATACCAAGAGCGCGACCAGCAGTGGTAGCGATGCAAGCGCAGTAAACACCGGTCTGCTGCCTTCATGGCTCG
>CAIYDX010000098.1 GCA_903925005.1 uncultured Geobacteraceae bacterium | reverse complement strand
TGCAGTTTATGTCCAGCCCTGAAGACAATGAATATCTTGTTGAAATAAGTTCGCACAAGTATGTTGAAAAAGTGAATGATTTTCTCTCTGCGGATGTGGTGGATATGATTGAAAAAGCCGGATTTGTCTGGCCAACCCAACAGAACAATTTTCTTCGCTGGTTCAACGCTTCTACCCCCGAGGAGATACAAGCCTTGGCTGAGGTCGCGTTGGCTATCTTAGCGCGCGTGTTTAGGTACCGTAAAGGGGGAAAAGTAATAGTTAAAACCCACATTCCAACCGGATCAGTTACTGCGAGTTATGCATAATAATCAGGCCGCGAGCTTTTATGATTGGATGGCAACTTGGGGCGCTTACTGGTCTTGATGAACGACCGCTATAGTGCATCAAATCTTGAGGAGTCAATGTCGGTTCAGGGTTAGAAGTGTGCTCTCGTCGAAGTCGGGAGCGGACTCTCAAACAAGCAAAATTTTCAGAATCGCCAGCGTCCGCAGTGGCCGAGAACCGGGAATTCGAAGTGATCGATTGAGCGACTGGTTGGTTTTACTCCGCTTGACTGATACCTGCCAATATCTTTGCAACATCGCGCTTGCCCATACCCCTTAACCTGGCAATCAAGACCAGTTGCTGTTCGCGCGGTTTGGCATTATCAGCTTCCCAGTTGTAGACAGTCTGAGCTGGCACCCCAAGTAATCTGCCAATTTCTCCAGCCGTTAAACCTAGTCGCTGTCTCAGTGATTTGAAACCCTTTGCCACGAACCGGGTCTTTTTTCCATTACCCGGATCTGTTTCAGTCTTGGCATTTGTCGTGTTAATCCCGGCAGCCTTGTTCGCTGACTTCACTAGACTGGCAACTTGTTTTTCGAGTGCGGTAGCACGTTTTTTCAAAGCTGCGATCTCTGATCTGTATTGTGTCGATGATTTCTTCAGGCTTTCAGTTTCAGTACGAATTTCTTTCCGCGCAAGACGTGTAATTTCTTCTTTCAGTATGGATGCAACGTTGGCCATTTGGCCCTCCTAAGTAAAACGTATAGTTATTTTAGGTGAATATTTATAAGTTACGGCATCGCATTTTACTATTTTTCCCAAACCACTTGCCATAAACCCTAATATCTACAACAATTGCCCTCGTTTCACACTAGTAGTAAATCATTCATCAAATAATCTGGAGAATCTCACTATATGAATCGTAAAGACCTCGCCGAAGCACTGGCAAAGAAAACTGAATCTAGCAACGCAGCCGCTGACCGTACAATCGCAGCTTTTATCGATATCATATCTGGCGCACTCAAAAAGGGCGACAAGGTTGCACTCGTTGGGTTCGGTACATTTGAGGTGCGCAAGCGTGCGGCGCGTACTGGCCGCAACCCAAAGACCGGTGCCGAGTTGAAGATCAAAGCTTCGAAGGTTCCTGCGTTTAAAGCCGGTGCCACGCTGAAGTCTACGGTTAACGGCGGCAAGAAGAAGTAAGCAGGTATTTCAGTAACAAAATTACTTACAGAGACCGGTGCTACATGCCGGTCTCAACTGACATGGACCACATCCTTCAACACATATCCAAACATGGCGAATGTCTTGATACCGCAATTGCCTCTGCAACAAAAATTCCCCTAGCCGATGTGCATAGACACTTAACAGAATTATTGAATCGAAAACAGATAATGCTGTGCCATTCGATCAAGTACGTTAAAGGTAAGGAAATTAAAGCTACCATTTGTCGCATATCTGGATACATTCCACCAGCCAAGCCGGGTGCAAAGCCAAAGGTTCAGTTGACTTTGTCATAGCCGAACAAATTACTATCCAACAACGAAGGAGAACGATCATGGCTAAAGGGCAGCAGCGAAAAAACAAAGAAGTAAAGAAACCCAAAAAACAACCTACACCTGTCAAATTATCCTGCTTGTATTAGGGGTACGGAGTTGAGCGGCGTCCTTTACACAACCGAAGAAAGGCTCGTTTTGCAAGGCTTATCAGGAAAATTGGACTGCCGGAAAGCGGATACTGGCGACGGACTCCTCTGTGCCAGGAGCAGCCGGACGCCTGTGTCCGCTAACCTGCAGCGAGATAACGGGCGCAAAAGTTAGTCATTTCGAGAAAACCCTCTCTCGATCAATAAATAAAAGAACGATCGTTCTTTCTTCGTGTCAAACCTCGACACAAGGCACATGCCACCCCCGGCGTGCTTGC
>CAIYDX010000097.1 GCA_903925005.1 uncultured Geobacteraceae bacterium | reverse complement strand
ACCTGAAATCTTATCTGAGCGTTGATGTTTTTTCATCCACTCCAAATAAATCGCTTTAGATTGTGCGTCGTTATTTGACCCGTTAATCATACATAGTTGATCAGCGTAGCCATGCTTAGTTAATAGCTCAACTAGGTATAACTGCGTTCTGCGTGACTCTGTAAATATGAGAGCCTTTTTAGCCGCACCAATTGTTTCCAGCTTAACAAATGCTGTTCTGAGCACTTTCAATAACGCAGAGCCTTTGGCATTATCTTTAATGCCACTGGCTAATTGGGCGTAGTCACGTATTTCCTGTAACTCATTCTTTAACTCTTGTAATTCTTCAGCGGTCATCTTTCCATCAATTTCTATGGCTTCTGACTCACCAAGCTCATCAGCAAGCTCTTCTATCCCGTCAAATTCCCCTTCTAATAATTTCAATAAGTTTTGTGATGCTTGGGTGTTTTCAAGTCGTGCCACTAATTTATGTAATGTTCCCGCAATCGCAAAACTACTTGATGCTAATAACTTACGCAAAATCAAAGTCATCAATGCCCTTTGACTTTTTGGTAGTGCGTAGAGTTTTTGTTTTTGGAGATAAACTGAAATTAGGTCATAAAGATGTTGTTCGTCATCACTAGGGCTAAATTCCTCAGTCATCGCCACTCGCTGAGTAAACTTAATGTATTCCAACACTTGTTTTCTTAACGTGCGTTGGCAGAATGGTTTAATCCGTTCTTGTAATCGTGTATTACGTAAACTTTCATTAGCACCACGCACATACTGCTCTTTGAATGAAACAATATCGCCAAAAACATGAGGGTCAATCACGCTTACAAGTCCAAAAAGCTCTAACAATGAATTTTGTAATGGAGTAGCTGTTAGCAGTAGCTTTGGCGCTTCTTTAACAGCTTCTGATATGGCATTTGCCATCTTATTGCCTGGCTTGTAGACATTTCGTAAACGATGTGCCTCATCAATAACCACTAAATCCCAATTTATTGTCGCAAGTTCCTCAGACTTCCCTGCGGCAAAGTTATAGGAGCACATAGTAAGGGTCTTACCATCAAATAATGTATTAGCCTTCTTTGCCTGCTTATAAGAGGTTGTCTCTAATATGGTGCTAGGAATGCTAAATTTGTCAGCCATTTCCTGTTGCCATTGCTTTCGGAGTGTCGCAGGCGTAATTATGAGAATACGGCGCTTACGCTCTGCCCACTTTTGGCTAATCACAATACCAGCTTCAATTGTTTTACCTAAACCAACTTCATCAGCCAATATTACGCCTTTAGATAATGGGCTACGGACAGCGAATAAAGCAGCGTCAACTTGGTGGGGATTAAGGTCAACACGGGCGGTAGCTATTGCCCTACTTAGCTTATCAATTGAGTTGGATTGCTGCTTAAGGCTTAATTGTGTTGCCCATAGCTTAGATTGGTATATAGAGTAAGGGCGCATCCCGTTATTTTATGCGTTTATTTGTCATAACTTAGGAATAATGGATTGCCTATCAGTAAGGGTATTAACGAGGTTTTTAATAATTTTAAAGCCCGTATATGGCGTGAATCACCAATTTACTTCTAATTAACAGTATAAAGTTGTAAGTGTTATTTTTAACTAAAAACGCAGATTGGAGCTGTCAATGAATACAGTAGTCGTCCACAGTCAAAAAGAGCTTGCAAGCTGGCGCATCAAAATAGAGACAGCTTGGCAGAAAAGCGTGGCGAGCGTTATTGAGGT
>CAIYDX010000096.1 GCA_903925005.1 uncultured Geobacteraceae bacterium | reverse complement strand
GATTTGATCACCGGTTCCACCATTACCGGCGGTGCTAACCTTATAACCGACACGAGCCTTGCGTTCCAGGCTGGAGGCGCGGTTGGCCTGACTACTGCGGTATCGAACCTTGCCGGCAGTACGACCGTCGGCGGCATAACGGTAAGCAACACTATTGCGGGCGGATTGACCGTGACCACTGTAGACACGGTAGCTGGCCTTGCGAGCGGCGGCAGTGCGATCAGCCTGACGGAGACGGCAGGCAACGTAACGGTTCTTCAGGCTGTTAATGCCGGTGCCGGCACTGTTGGTATCACGCTGAACAGTCAGGATAAACTTCTTACAAATGGAGCAGCGGCAATTACCGGTACTTCTGGTGTGACATTGACGGCAGACCAGATGTCCTTGGCCGGCGGTACCGTGAATGCCGGAGGAACGATTGCTACGTTGGTCCAGAAGACTAACGGCCAGTTGATCAATCTTGGTGGTGCTGATGCGGCGGGCACGCTGGGTCTGACAAATGCCGAACTTGGCACTATAACAGCCGGTACTTTGCGCGTTGGCAACGCGAATAGTGGCGCTATAACGGTATCGGCGCCGATCACCCCTGCCAGTGCTGCCACTTTGGATTTGATCACCGGTTCCACCATTACCGGCGGTGCTAACCTTATAACCGACACGAGCCTTGCGTTCCAGGCTGGAGGCGCGGTTGGCCTGACTACTGCGGTATCGAACCTTGCCGGCAGTACGACCGGCGGCGGCATAACGGTAAGCAACACTATTGCGGGCGGATTGACCGTGACCACTGTAGACACGGTAGCTGGCCTTGCGAGCGGCGGCAGTGCGATCAGCCTGACTGAGACGGCGGGCAACGTGGCTCTGAGCCAGGTTGTCAACGCCGGCGCCAGCACTGCTACGATCCTGCTTCAAGGCGTTGATAAGAAACTCACGAACGCCAGTACGATCACCGGCACTGGTGGTGTAACGCTGACGGCTGACAAGATGACGCTTGGCGGCGGTACGGTTGCCGGCGGCACCAGTACGGTACTGCTCAAACCGAATGCCAACATTGCCATCAACCTTGGCAGTGCGACTGATGCGGCCGGAACCACGCTGGAACTTTCCAATCCTGAACTGAACACCATTACAGCCGGTACCCTGCAAATCGGCAAGGTAGCGGCCGGCGCCATAACGGTATCGGCGCCGATTACCCCCGCCGCTGCCACTCTGGATCTGATCACCGGTTCCACCATTACCGGCGGCGCTAACCTTATAACCGACACCAGCCTTGCATTCCAGGCTGGAGGCGCGGTTGGCCTGACTACCGCGGTATCGAACCTTGCCGGCAGCACGACCGGCGGCGGCATAACGGTGAGCAACACTATAGCGGGTGGATTGACCGTGACCACGGTAGACACGGTAGCTGGTCTTGCGAGCGGCGGCAGTGCGATCAGCCTGACGGAGACAGCTGGTGATGTAACATTGAATCAAGTTGTGAACGCTGCTGCGAGCACTGCTACAATCTTGCTTCAAGGCGTGGATAAGAAACTTACGAACGCCAGTACGATCACCGGCACCGGTGGCGTAACATTGACGGCTGATAAGATGGCGCTTGGCGGCACAGTGGCCGGCGGCGTCAGCACGGTACTGCTTAAACCTAACGCCAACATTGCCATCAACCTTGGCAGTGCAGTTGATACAACCGGAACCACCTTGGAACTTTCCGGTACGGAATTGAACACCATTACTGCCGGTACCCTGCAAATCGGTAAGGCATCAGCGGGTGCCATGACGGTCTCCAATGCGATCGCCCCTACCAATGCTGCCACTCTGGATCTGATCACCGGTTCCACTATTACTGGCGGCGCTAACCTTATAACCGACACGAGCCTTGCGTTCCAGGCTGGTGGTACGGTTGGCCTGACTACTGCGGTTTTGAACCTTGCTGGCAGTACGACCGGCGGTGGCATAACGGTGAGCAACACTATAGCGGGTGGATTGTCCGTGACCACGGTAGACACGGTAGCAGGTCTTACGAGCGGCGGCAGTGCGATTAGTCTGACGGAGACGGCAGGTAACGTAACAATACTTCAAGCCGTGAACGCTGGAGCTGGAACACTGGGGATTACTCTGAGCGGACAAAACAAGGTTCTGACGCAAACTGCGGCTGGTCTTACAGGTACTGTAACCACGTTAACAGCTGATAACATGGTGCTTGGCAACACGATAACCGGCAATGCCGGTCTGGTCACACTGGCTTCCAAGACTGGCGGCACGGCGATTCAGGTAGGCGCGGGAGCTGCTGCTGATGCAGCGGGTCTGCTCTCCATCAGCCAGGCGGAATTGGATACTATTACGACCACCGGCGGCATCACCATTGGCGCTACCAACAACACGGGCGGCATCACGGTTGTGGCAGGCGGCGCCAACCTGAAGGCTACCGGCAACACCATCAGCGGTGCGAGCACTTTACAGACCGGTGGTGGCAACATCACGGTAACCGGCAACTTGACGGAAGCTTCCACGCTGACGCTTGACACACGGGGCGGCGGCGCCGCAACCGGTAACGTCACCGGCAACGGCGTGATCGGCACGGGCGTAGTTGGAGCGGGTACGCTGACCGTGAATGCTTCGACCCAAATCAACCTTGGTGGTGCGAACACCATCGGTACGGTGCACCTGAACAACAACACTTCCGGCAACATTGCCTACACAAGCAACGTGGGCGGTGCCGGTACTTTAACGATAGACGGCGTAAACACCGGCACGTTGGCGGGTGGCAGCTTCACGGTTACGGAGGCTGCCGGTAACCTGACGGTTCCCGTTACGAACATAACAACCAAAGGTGGAGATATCAGTTTGACGGCAAGTGCTGTTGATGCGCTGATCACTACGACTGGCAACATTGACACCACTACTGGTTCGACTGCGACGGGCGGCAATATCACACTGATAGCTGACCATATGGCTCTTGGTGCAGGGCTGATCAAGGGTGGAACAGGGGGCAGCAAATCGGTAACGATCAAGCCAAATGCCAATCTGGCGATTCAAGTGGGCGCTGGTGCGGCGGAAGTTAACGGCGCAAGTCTTGGCCTCACGGACGCCGAACTCCAGACGATAACTACCGATACGCTTACCATTGGCAGTGCCACGCATAGTGCCGGCATTTCAGTTACCGGCGCTCTTAACCTGTCCGGCAAAGCCGGGACCGTTGTGTTGCAGACTGAAGGAGCAGGCGGTGCCATAACGGATGCTGCAGGTGGTCTCGTAACGGCCAATAATATCACACTTAAGGCAAACAGCGGTGTCGGCGCTACCGGTGCCCCAGTCAAGGTTCAAACATCATCCAGTGCCGGTCTTACGGCAACCAATGCTGCATCCGGAGATGTGGTTTTGCTACAGCCAACCGGCAATCTCCAGATTGGTGGCGTGGGCGGCGCGGTAATTACCAACAACGCAACAGCCGGCAATGGCGGTATTGACATCACCACCTCGGCAGGAAGCATAACAGTTGCTGGTGCAATGTCCACCAACGCGGGCAGCGCTGGTGCCATCAAGCTGACCGCTCAGACAAACGCAGGCAATATCGCTGTAAACAGCAGTATTACCAATAATAGCGGCGCTATCATCCTGACCGCCGATAATAACATCACTTTCAGTGCTGCCGGCAGCGTTGCCTCCACATCCGGCAATGTTACTGCTAAATCTGACAATGACAATGCTAATGGTGGGGCAATCACGATGGCCTCCGGTTCGACCGTCAATGCCGGGTCAGGGAATATTCTGATGAGCACCGGAACCAGTGGTGGCGACATAACCTTGGGTGGCCTTACTACAACCAGTGCTACAGCCGTAGCGCCATATGCTATCAATATCCAGGCGCCAAATGGCAGCATTCTTGACGGCAATGGCAGCAGCGCAAACATTACCGCTTCAAACGCTGCCGCAGTCGTCAATCTGTCTGCCAAAACCAAGATCGGTGATGTCACCACAGGTGCTAAGACTGTACTTAATGGACCAGCTGATGCGCTGGAGACGGTAGCCCCGAATATGATTCTTACCACGACTGCCGCTTCAGGTACTGAAATTGCCGTTGATAATACCTTTGCCGGCACTTTGACGGCGGGGGGGAGTCTTACCCTTGCAGTAAACGGCGTAAGCGCTGGTGCAACCGCTCTTGGTGTACCTACAACCGGTCTTAATAGTGTCTGGCTGAAGAACAGCCAGAGCCTGGATGTCTCAGCGTACACTATGGTTGATAAGGGCAATTATGGATTCATCGCCGGAACTGGTACTCTTACCATCAAGAACATTGACATCAATGTGGGTACCGGTTCTCTGAATCTGCAGGGGAATCTCGATATCGTTAACTTAAATAATAGAAACATCACCGCTAACGACCTGCTATTCAAGACCGGCGCAGCCAGCGTTCCTGCGGCTGGTACACTAACGCTTGCCACAACTGTTACCAACTTCGACGGCACTATAAACTCCAACGGAGCAGGTAAAAACCTAACTGTGACGCAGGCGACCGGAAATCTCACCTTGAAGGATCTGGATGCCGACGCCAATACCTATTCAGTTAAGACAAACGGCGGCAAGGTCGATATCACACTGAATAACACTGCCGGAACCTTGGCGGTAAATAATGTTATCGATGCCGGTAATGCCGATGTTTCGCTGACTGTTTCAGGTGTGGCGGGTAACGCTGGTCAGGTAAGCATTGCCTCCGGTGCGAACGTAACAACGGATGCAGCCAATGTTTCGGATCTGGGTACATTGAGTATTACCGGTAGGGTCAATGTCGCCGGTACAGTGCATGCAACCACCAACCGGACCGTAACTCTGACCGCGCCTAGCGCAGATATAACCGTGGCCGCTACAGGCGTAACAGGCAGCGGCACCTTGACCATCACAAATGCCGGAAATGCACTTACTGTTGTGGATGGTGGCGCGGTTACTGTACACTCGGCTGGTGCGGCCCAACCTGGTAACTTGACTATTACGGCTGCAACTGTAGATATGCAGGGGACAAACAGTGCAATATCGGTCGATGGCAGTGCTACTATCACTACGACCGGGGCAGTTAAGCTGAATAATGTCACCATTGATGCCAATCAGAATGGTGGTACGGGTGGTGCTGCGGCTACGCTGACGATAAATGCTACCGGCAATGTTACATTGAACGGCGTGATCAACGCTAACAACATAAATACCGCCAATACAGTTTCTATCGTTTCGGGCGGGAACATTATCAACACAAGTAATGGTTCGTCTAACCTGTCAAATGTTACTTCAGCCACATTCCAAGCCGCAACCGGAATCGGCTATAACGGAGTAACTGTAAAACCACTTGAAATAAACACTCCCAACCTTACCGCAACATTGACCGGAGCAGGGCAAATAGCCCTCAATAACTCTTCAACAGCAGCCACAACAATTAACGGAATAACAATTGGTGGTGCTGCTGGAGTTGGAAATATCATTACTTACAAGCAGACCGGCGGTTCCTTAGCAGTGGCCGGTGCCATTACCAGTAACGGTGGTAAGATCACCATCGATCCACCGACCGATGTAAACATCAATGCCAACGTGAATGCCGGTGGCGCAGACATAGTTGTCGAAGCCACAAACAACATCAACGTTAATGCAGGAAGGCTGATAACAACCGGTACCGGTAACATCAGGCTGTCAGCCGACCAAGATCGGGATGGCACCGGAAATGTGGCATTCACTGCTGTTGGTGTTGCCGGTGCAGAGAAGGTAAGCACCGGCAGCGGCACGGTGACCATTGAAGGGCAGAATATCACCCTGAATGACTTTGCCATTGCAACTACCGGCAGAGCGGTTCTCAAGGCTGGCATGCTTGTGCCTCAGACCGGGACACTTAACTCAACCAACGCCGGTACGGTGGATGTAACCGCCGCAACCATTGATATGAGCGCCGGAAGCATCGGACAGACCACACCGGTTGATTTCACTGCCACTACAGCTGTCAACGCCGACACGCATCTGAACAACGGAGGCATTAATCTTAACAGTATCGGCGCGTTACCTCTCGGAACGATATTAACCGGCACCGGGAACCTGACACTTGCTGCAAGTGGCGACATAACTACAGCAGCAAGTGCACCACCGCTGATTGTTGGCGGTACTACCAGCTTTACCGCCGGGGCCAATAATATTACCCTCAACAACTCATCCAATGACTTTGGCGGTGCGGTAACCATAGTCAGCGGCAAAGATGTTACATTGCGCGATAGCAATACCCTTACCCTGAGCGGCACCACCACGGGTTTCCTTAATACGAGGTCGGCTGATGCAACTTCGCTTGGAACTACTACTGTGGGTACTAACTTGACACTGAGAGCTGATGGCGGTGTTTCGCAAACCGGCGTATTGACGGTTGCTAACGGTACTGCAAGTCTGACTGCCGGTGGTGGCGATATTGACCTTAGTACACAGAACAATAATTTCGGCGGCGTAGTGAGTGTTGTCAGCGGCAATAACGTTAAGTTGAAAGACACTACCGGCGGCATCATCCTCGGCGCTTCAACAATTACTGGACCGTTTACGGTAACCGTAACCGGTGGCGATATCACACAGACCGGTGCTATAACCGCCGGCGCCACGAGCCTAACCGGCAACAACATCACCCTTGGCAGCGCCAATGTTCTTGGCGCGATCACGGTAACTGCCGGTGTCGGTAACGTTGCGATTACTGAAAACGACGCCATCGCAGTTGCGGGCATCACGCATACCGGCACCCTCGGCCTGAACGCCGGTACGAACGATATCACGCAGACCGGACTGATCAACGTCGGCAGCGGCGCTACGAGCCTGACCGGCGGCAACATCACCCTTGGCAGCGCCAACGTCCTTGGCGCGATCACGGTAGCGGCCGGAACCGGTAACGTAGCGATCACGGAAAACGACGCCATCACGATAGCCGGCATCACGCATACCGGTACACTTGGCCTGAACGCCGGTGCGAACGACATCACGCAGACTGGGCTGATCAACGTCGGTAGCGGCGCCACGAGCCTAACTGGCAACAACATCACTCTTGGCAGCGCCAACGTCCTTGGCGCGATTACGGTAGCTGCCGGTGTCGGTAACGTAGCTATTACTGAAAACGACGCCATTGCAATAGCCGGCATCACACATACCGGCACACTTGGCCTGAACGCCGGTGCGAACGACATTACACAGACCGGGCTGATCAACGTCGGTAGCGGCGCCACGAGCCTAACTGGTAGCAACATCACCCTTGGCAGTGCCAACGTACTTGGCGCGATCACGGTAGCGGCCGGTGTCGGAAACGTAGCGATTACTGAAAACGACGCCATCGCAATAGCCGGCATTACACATACCGGCACACTCAGTCTGAACGCGGGTGCGAACGACATTACACAGACCGGTCTGATCAACGTCGGTAGCGGCGCTACGAGCCTTACTGGTGGCAACATCACTCTTGGCAGCGCCAACGTCCTTGGCGCGATCTCGGTAGCGGCCGGTACCGGTAACGTTGCGATCACGGAAAATGACGCTATCGCAATAGCCGGCATTACACACACCGGCACACTCGGCCTGAACGCCGGCACGTACGACATCACGCAGACCGGGCTGATCAACGTCGGTAGCGGCGCTACGAGTCTTACCGGCGGCAACATCACCCTTGGCAGTGCCAACGTCCTTGGCGCGATCACGGTAGCGGCCGGTACCGGTAACGTTGCGATCACGGAAAACGATGCCATCGCGATTGCCGGCATCACACACACCGGTACACTTGGCCTGAACGCCGGTGCGAACGACATTACACAGACCGGGCTGATCAACGTCGGTAGCGGCGCTACGAGCCTTGCCGGTGGCAACATCACTCTTGGCAGCGCCAACGTCCTTGGCGCGATCACGGTAGCGTCTGGTACCGGTAATGTTGCGATCACTGAAAACGATGCTATCGCAATAGCCGGCATTACACACACCGGTACACTTGGCCTTAACGCCGGTGCAAACGATATTACACAGACCGGCGCAATCACTGCCGGCGCTACGAGCCTTACCGGTGGCAACATCACCCTTGGCAGCGCCAATGTTCTTGGCGCGATCACGGTAGCGGCCGGTGCCGGTAACATAGCGATCACGGAAAACGACGCCATCACGATAGCCGGCATTACACATACCGGTACGCTTGGTTTGAACGCCGGCAAGAACGACATCACCCAGACAGGTGCAATCACCGCAGGTGCAACTAACCTTACCGGTGGCAATATTACGCTGACTGACGCCAACAACGACTTCCAGGGTGTGGTAACGCTGACCGGCGGCGCCACCCAGATCACCGACAAGAATGCTCTGACGCTCGGCACTGTAAACACCGGCGCCCTGACTGTCATCTCGACCGGTGCTCTGAACCTCGGTACCGGCACGGTAACCGGCGCTCTGGCCGCTACCAGCAACGGTGGCAGCATCAGTGAAACTGCTGGTGGCCTGACGATAACCACCACATCCAACATCAACGCAGGTGCCGGCACCATAACGCTGATCGATACCAACAATGACTTCCAGGGTGTAATAACGCTGACCGGCGGCGCCACCCAGATCACCGACAAGAATACCTTGACGCTCGGTGCGGTAAACAGCGGCGCCCTGACTGTTATTTCGACCGGTGCTCTGAACCTTGGTACCGGCACGGTAACCGGCGCTCTGGCCGCTACCAGCAACGGTGGCAACGTCAGTGAAACGGTTGGTGGCCTGACGGTAACCGGCACCTCCAACATCAACGCCGGCGCCGGCACCATAACGCTGACCGACGCCAATAACGACTTCCAGGATGCGGTAACGCTGACCGGCGGCGCTACCCAGATCGCGGACAAGAATGCCTTGACGACCGTACTTGCTACCACCGGTTCAACTATAGTGAATGCCGGCGGCGCCTTAACAGTATCCGGGTCTGTTGCCGGAGCAGCATCTAACCTGACAATCAATGCGGCCAGTCTGACCTTTGGCGGTATAGCCGGCACTGGGAAAGTGGTTGAGGCCTCAGCAAACGACCCACTCACAGTGGGCGGCAACCTCGGCGTCACGACTACCGGTTCGGTAGCTCAGGCCGGTGCGGTGACGGTAAACGGCGCCACTACCATTAACTCCGGAGCCGGCGATATTACCCTTGACTCCGCCAACAACAACTTTGTTGGCACGGTAAAAGCCACAGGCGCCAACGTTACCCTGGCTACCTCTGGTGACTTGCTCGTAGACAGCGTGTCCGGTGCCAATGTCGCCCTGACCGCAGCCGGTAACATCAAGAACGGCAACCCTGCAAGCATCCCCAACATAACTGCTACCACGGTGGCCACGCTTATAAGCACAAACGGAACAATCGGCACGCCGACCCAGGCCATCGTTGTGCAGGATGCCGCCACTAAACTGTCTGCCGGCGGTTCCACCAAAGGTATGTCAGCTAATGTGGTCGGAATTACCGGTCCGGTTACCCAGTTTGGTAAAGCACCCGGCTCGATGATCATAAACGGTATCAACACCGACCAGGCAAGTGTGGCTGCCCTTGTGGCGCTGCATGATGCTCGGTCGTTTGACCTGCACATGGAAAATGGTGTTGAATCGGCCGGCCAAGCCGGCGCAGTGGAACACTTCACGGTCGATGAATACGTCGATTATCGCAACAGGATTCACGTAATCGGAGCCGGCATCAAAATTCCGGAGCAGCAGTTGAGATAGATCAGTAAAATAAGTATGTTAAAGTTTAGAGTGCCCTTGCAACTATTGTTACAATAAGTGAAACCATACCAAAGGAGATGTCAATTTTATGAATCAGACCCCGCTTTTCTATCAGGAACCGATCTCATTGAACAAGGATATTCACAATACCCTAACGGTCGGCGCGAACCCCAAGGGATATGCCTTTGCAGCCGGTACGCACAACGTGATCCTTGCGCCTGTCGAGTTTTATGAGGCATGCAAGGAGTATCCGATCATCTTCACAGCCACGCCTGGTGATAAAATTGCTCCTATAGCCCTACTTGGCTTTCGTGAGGGCGAAAATTTGTTCGTGGATGAAAACGGTGTATGGGACGGCCGCTATATACCGGCTTATGTTCGCCGTTACCCTTTTATCCTTGCAGAAACCGGCAAGAATGAACTGACTGTTTGTTTCGATCAGGCCTACGAGGGGTTGAATTCAGAGGATGGCGCTGCTCTGTTCGACTCCGAAGGGGGATATTCGCCGTACATGCAAAGGACTCTCGATTTTTTGCGTAACTACCACTCTCAATATCATAACAATGAATCCTTCACTGAGAAGCTGAAAGAGCTGGACCTGTTCAAGCCGATGGATGCTATGGTGGAGCTGAACGATGGCCGCAAATTTGCCCTGAATGGTTTCTCGGTTGTGGATGAACTTAAGTTGCAGACTCTTGGAGAGAGCGATATATACTCTCTTTTCAAATCCGGGTATCTGGCTCTGATCTACGCACACTTGCTCTCTTTGAGCACCATGAGCAGTTTGGTGGACAAGCTGGCAGCAAGGGATAAGTAAGCTCGTGAAGGGGTGCACCACCCCTTCACCGTGACCTGGTCTGACATTATTTACGGGATTTCGTCCCTGACATCACTTCAGCAAAAGGACAAACTCATGAAGAAAATATTTGCCGCTTTGCTTGGATGCGCGCTGGGTGTTATCACGCTGCGAGCCCCTGTCCTTGCCGCTGCGCAGCAGCCCTATGATGCTGGTAGAATATCGGACCAGGTTAAAGAGCGGCCTGAACAGCCCCCTAAAAAGCCGGCCCAAATTACCGTCAAAGAGGATAAAATGTTTTCCACCTCGGTGGGCGTCGGTCTAAAGGTAAAGGTGGAAAAATTTCATATTACCGGAGCGACCATTTACTCTGAAAGTGAACTGTTGGAGCAAGTCGCTGCTTTCGTAGGCAAAGAGATGAGCGTAGCCGACCTGCAGCAGGTGACCGCGAAGATTATCTCCTTTTACCGGAATAATGGCTACTTTTTGGCATACGCTTATCTGCCGCCCCAGGAGATCAAGTCCGGAGTAGTGGAGATTTCCGTCCTTGAGGGGAAGGTGGATAAAGTACAGATAAACAGATCGGCTAATACACGCATCCTGAACGGTGTTGTGCTGGGCGGTATGCGCGACATAAGAAACGGAGCGGTTGTCAATAAGGATGATCTGGAAAACCGTTTGTTGATCCTGAACGATCTGCCCGGTCTGGATGTTCGTTCCGAATTGCGTCCAGGCTCAGCTTCAGGAACAACGGATGTTGTCTTGAATGTTCAAGAGAAACCGCTTCTGACCGCCTCGCTCGATACGGATAACTACGGCAACCGTTATTCCGGCGAATACCGTGGTGGTTTTACCTTGGATCTGAACGACGCCACAGGCAGGGGGGATCAGCTGACCCTTAGAGGGACAACCGCCGGCGAAGGAATGACATATGTTAAAACTTCATACGCGATCCCGGTTGGAAACTACGGCACCAAGTTAGGCATTGCCTTTTCCTATATGAATTACAAATTGGGAGAAGAACTCAAGGATAACAACCAGAAAGGCGACACCAAGATTGTGGGAGGCTATCTGAGTCACCCCCTGGTAGTAAATACAGACCTAAGTCTCTACTTTCGTCTGGGATACGACTACCGGATGATCACTGATCATGCGTTGAGTATTAATGACACCACCAAGTATCTGAACGTTGCCAATGCCGGTCTGCTGATGAATGTGGTGGATGGTTTCGCGGGAGGGGGGATTACCAACGCCAGCCTGTTTGTTGCCGGCGGAAATCTGGATCTTGGTGGCGCCGCCGCCAACGACTTGCCCGGCACCAATGGGATGTACGGCAAGGCCATGTTGAACTTCTCACGACTCCAGTCTCTTATGACCGGCTCGACATTCCTTTATCTCTCTTTTGACGGCCAGGCAGCCTTTAAAAATCTTGATACCACGGAAAAATACTCCCTTGGCGGTCCTTACGGCGTTCGTGCCTACCCGGTTGGCGAGGCGAGCGGTGACGATGGTTTCGTGAGTACGGCGGAGTTGCGTCAGAACCTTGATTTTCTCAAATCGGTGCTTCCGGGCGAGGTTCAACTTGCTGGCTTCTTCGATGTCGGCCTTGCGCGGTTGAATCATGCATCTTTCACCGGCGGGACCGATGATTGGACCACACGCGCCGGCGCCGGCGGGGGGATTAACTGGGGAAAAACGGGTGATTTCTCGGCACGAGTCAGCGCAGCATGGGTGACCGGTGGGGTTCCGGTCCAGATCTCGGACGGCACTAATCGCAAGCCGCGTATATGGTTCCAAGTGGTGAAATGGTTTTGATTGATTGCGCCTGTAAAGGTATCAAATAACAGGGAGGGGATTAATAAATGCGTAAGATAGTCATTGTGTTGGTGTCACTGCTGTTAGGGCTCTTTTCAACAAATGCTGTTTTTGCAGAGGAGAGGGCGACTAAGGACGAATGCATAGCGATGTGCAAAGCCGCAGCAAAAATGCTTGCGGAGAACAGGGCGGCGGGCATTAAGGAAATCTCCAACCCCAAAGGTAAATTTGTCTGGAAAGACTCATATGTCTTTCTGATGGACAAGGATGGCAAGATGCTTGCTCATCCTTTCAAACCCGAACTACTAAAGAAGACAAACCTGTTAAGTGAAACGGATTTTAACTATGTAAAACCTAAAAAAATATTTGCAGAGTTTGTCGAAGTTGCATTCAAAAACAGCGAAGGATGGGTTGATTATAAATGGCCGAAGCCGGGCAAGAAGGTCCCCTCGGATAAGTTTACGTTCATTCACCGGGTCGGGTGGACGGATATGTTCGTGGGTGCTGGCACGTATTAAAAATACGAATATTATCAGAATGTTGAGTGACCAAATCATCATAAATTGAACAAAGCTTTATCTTCCGTTGAAATCGTGCTTGACCTGTCTCGGTTTTGAATGGTAGAGTGCCGACACTACATACACCCCCCTTTTAATTTAGTCCGAGAGACTAGCAAAGGCGACATAATGGATACACTTAACTTTATATAGGAAGGGTCTTGCCGCTTGGCGCGGGGAGACTCTTTTTTTTGCTTGTGGAGGTTGGAAAATGGCTGCTGAACAGACCGTACTCATGGATGGCGCTGGGATCAAACGTGCCTTGACGCGAATTGCCCACGAAATTCTCGAACGCAATAAGGGGGTTGCCGATATTGTGTTGATTGGCATTCGCTCTGGCGGCGTATTTCTTGCGGAAGGAATTGCCCAGCAGATCAGTGTCATTGAGGGGGGGACCGTTCATGTTGGGGCCGTTGATATTACCCTCTATCGTGATGATTGCTCTGGGCATCTGCCGCACCACCCGGTCGGGAAAACCGATATTCCATTCTCACTGGAAGCGAAGAAGGTTATTCTGGTTGATGATGTCCTGTACACCGGCCGCACTATCCGTGCCGCCATGGATGCTTTGATGGATTTTGGCCGCCCCCAGTCCATTCAGCTGGCTGTGCTGATTGACCGGGGTCACCGGGAGCTGCCGATTCGAGCTGACTTTGTGGGTCGCAATGTTCCTACCAGCCAGAAAGAGAATGTTCAGGTTGTTTTTGACGGATCAAACCAGCCGATTGAAGTTGTACTCCAAAAATAGGGGGGTAAACAGGAATGGCCGAATTCAAGCACAAACACATTATTGCTCTACGGGACCTGTCGAAAGAAGATATCGAACTGTTGATTTCAACCGCGGAAAACATGCGCGAAATCAACAGCCGCGACATCAAAAAAGTCCCTACGCTCCGCGGGAAAACGATTATCAATCTTTTCTACGAGTCGTCAACCCGCACCCGTACTTCCTTCGAAATTGCCGGTAAACGTCTTTCTGCCGATACCGTCAATATCGCCTCCTCCAGCAGTTCCGCCACCAAGGGTGAAACGTTGTCCGACACGGCCTTGAACCTGTTGGCAATGAAACCGGATATCATCGTCATGCGCCATGCAGTTTCCGGAGCCCACTATTTTCTGGCAAACAAAATAAACTGCTCGATAATTAATGCGGGTGACGGCGCTCATGAGCATCCCTCACAAGGTCTGCTGGACATGCTGACCATGAAGGATCGTTTTGGGCGGCTGGATGGGCTGAAAGTGGCGATTGTCGGAGATATAACCCATAGTCGTGTCGCCCGTTCAAATATACAGGGATTGACCAAGCTCGGATCAAAGGTGTATCTCGCGGGGCCGCCGACCATGCTTCCGCCGGGGGCGGAGCGGCTTGGCGACGTTACGGTATGCGCCTCGATGAATGAAGCGCTTGAGGACGCCGATGTGGTCATGATGCTGCGTATTCAACAGGAACGCCAAGGTAAAACTCTGATGCCGAATGCCCGCGAATATTCCCGCTACTTCGGACTTAACCCGACCAATATCAAACTGGCTAAGCCGAACGCGATGGTCATGCATCCCGGCCCGATCAACCGCGGAGTGGAAATGTCCTCCAGCATGGTCGATGGCGACCAGTCCTGGATTCTGAAACAGGTGGAGAATGGCGTCGCGGTCAGGATGTCGATGCTCTACCATGTCTGCGGCGGAGAACTCGAATAAATCGGTTCTGCAAATGATCAATTACTTTCGATACGAGGTGACTATATGAATCTGCTGATTAAAGGTGGGCGGGTGATCGACCCGAGCCAGAATATGGATGACAAGTTTGACGTTCTGGTGGAGAACGGTCTGGTCAAAGAGATCGGTAAAGGGCTTGCCGCTCCGGCTGGAGCTGAAATATTAGACGCTGCCGGCATGTATGTGGTGCCGGGGCTGATTGATATGCATGTTCATCTGCGTGATCCGGGACTGGAGTACAAGGAAGATATCATTTCCGGGACAAAAGCCGCGGTTGCCGGTGGATTTACCTCGGTCTGCTGCATGCCGAACACCAAGCCTGTAATCGACAACAAAACTGTTGCCAGCTACATCATCAATAAGACGAAGGCTGAGGGATTTTGTAATGTGTTCCCGATCGGGTCCATTACCTACGGGCTTTCCGGTGATCGCATGTCGGAAATGGGGGAGTTGAAGGAATCTGGCTGTGTAGCCGTCTCCGATGACGGCAAGCCGGTCAATAACAGTGAGCTGATGATGCGCTCCCTGCAGTACGCCGCCGGTATCGGAATTATGGTGATTTCGCACGCCGAGGAGCTGGAACTGGTGGGTGAGGGGGCAATGAATGAAGGTTTCACATCTACCGAACTGGGGCTGAAAGGGATTCCCCGTGTCGCGGAAGATATCGCCACTGTTCGCGAGACGCTGCTGGCGGAGTATACCGGAACGCCGATTCATATCGCACATGTTTCCACTAAAGGGTCGGTGCGGATCATTCGCGAGGCGAAAGCGCGTGGTGTCAAGGTTACTTGTGAGACGGCGCCGCACTACTTCACTCTGACCGACGATGCGGTGCGCGGTTACAATACCAACGCCAAAATGAACCCGCCGCTTCGGGAAGCCGACGATGTGGCCGCCGTCAAGGCGGGGCTCAAGGATGGAACCATCGATGCTATTGCCACCGATCATGCGCCGCACCACCTGGATGAAAAGGATATCGAATTCAATCTCGCCATGAACGGCATTATCGGGCTGGAAACATCGCTGCCGCTATCGCTGAAGTTGGTGGAAGACGGCGTGCTGACACTTTATCAACTGATTGAAAAGATGTCATGTAACCCATCAAATATTCTCGGTTTAAGCCGTGCAACTCTCAAGGCCGGTTCAATTGCCGATATCACTCTGATTGATCCGAAGATGGAATGGATCGTGGAGGCTGACAAGCTGGCAAGCAAGTCCAAAAACTCGCCGTGGCTTGGTCAAAAATTGAATGGTGGCGCAGCGGCGACCATAGTTAGCGGTAAACCGGTGTTCAAAAGATAATTTTTTTTTAGGAGTTACAAACCATGAAAGCAATTCTTGCGCTCGCTGACGGGCGCATTTTTGAAGGTAAGTCATTTGGATCGCCGGGAGAGGCAACCGGTGAAGTCGTATTCAATACCGCAATGTCCGGCTATCAGGAAGTGCTTACAGATCCGTCCTACAAAGGGCAGATGGTAACGATGACCTATCCGCAGATCGGTAACACCGGCATCAATCCTGAAGATATCGAAAGCCGTGGCCTGTTCCTTTCCGGATTCATTGTCAAGGAGTACCTGGACTGTTACTCCAACTGGCGTGCCACGATGAGCCTTGCCTCCTATCTTATGGAGAACGGTGTGGTCGGTATCCAGGGGATCGACACTCGTGCCCTGACGCGCCATCTGCGCGATAAAGGAGCGCAGAACGGCATTATCTCCACCAGCGACCATGATCATGCCAGCCTGATCGCCAAGGCCAGGGCGGTGCCGAGTATGACCGGTCTGGATCTGGCCTCCGGCGTTTCCTGTGACAAGCCGTATCACTGGACGGAAGGGGCATGGGATCTCTCTGACGGTTATCCTCAGGTGGATTTGTCCACTCTGAAGTATAAGGTTGTGGCCTACGATTTTGGGATCAAATACAATATCCTGCGCTGTCTCGTGGATGTCGGCTGTGATGTGACCGTGGTACCGGCTGGTTTTCCGGCAGAAAAGGCACTGGCCATGAATCCTGACGGTATCTTCCTCAGTAACGGCCCCGGTGATCCGGAGCCTTTGGTTGATGTTCAGGCTGAAATCAGGAAATTTGTCGGCAAAATACCGATTTTCGGCATCTGTCTGGGGCACCAGCTGCTTGGGCTTGCCTTGGGGGGAACAACTGTCAAGCTTCCCTTCGGTAATCACGGTTCCAACCTGCCGGTCATGGATATGCAGACCCGCAAGGTTGAAATTACTTCCCAAAATCACGGTTTTGCCGTCGATCTTCACTCTTTGGGAGATGCGGCGTGTCTTGGGCATGAGAACCTGAATGACCAGACCGTCGAAGGAATCCGTCACTGTGATCTGCCGATTTTCTCGGTGCAGCATCATCCGGAAGCATCGCCCGGTCCGCATGATTCACAGTATCTGTTTTTACGTTTTGTGGAAATGATGGAAAAGAACAAAAGACAATAGAACGCGGATGACGCAGATTGAGCGGATTTACGCAGATTTTTTCAATCAGTATTCTTGTTTATAGTTTTCATCCGCGAAAATCCGCTAAAATTGGACTTGATCCGTGTTCCATTAAGGTTATGGACTTGTTATGGGTTACCATGCTCTTTACCAATCAGGCGAATTATTGTGTCGTGTTAGAGAGGCCTACCGGCGTCTGGCGACGTGCGACCTCTGTCCTCATAATTGCAGTGTCAATCGTATCAAGGGTGAACTGGGCATCTGCGGGGCAGGGCTGAAACCGAAGATCGCCTCGACCAATGTTCACAGGGGAGAGGAACCACCGATTTCCGGTACTAAAGGTTCAGGGACGATATTTCTGTCGGGTTGCTCCCTGAAATGTGTTTTCTGCCAGAATTTCCCCATCAGCCAGTTCGGCAACGGCGAAGCGATCTCCACCAAGGAGTTGGCGTCCCGAATGCTGAAACTGCAAAAGCAGCGGGTTCACAATATCAATTTTGTCACACCGACCCACTACCTGCCGCAGATTCTGGCGGCGCTACTGATGGCAATTCCTCAGGGTTTTACGCTGCCGATAGTCTGGAACAGCAGCGGGTATGAGAAGGTTGATGTCCTGCAGCTTCTGGATGGCGTTGTTTCGATTTATCTGCCGGATATGAAATATTGCTATGACAGCCAGGCTCGTCTTATTTCCGGTGCTCCGAATTATTGCTTTAACAATCGTGCGGCGGTCAAGGAGATGCTCAGGCAGGTGGGGCATCTTCGGGTGAACGAAGAGGGAATTGCGACCGGCGGGTTGATCATTAGGCATCTCGTCCTGCCTGGCGACAGGGCCGGATCTCAGGAAACCCTTCCCTGGATTGCCGAAAATCTTGGAGAAGAAACCCATATTGCCCTGATGAGTCAGTACTTTCCGGCGCACCAGGCGACAGGGATGGCTGGTATGAACCGTTCCGTGAATCATGAAGAGTATGATGCCGCGGTTGCAGCACTTGAAGAAGCGGGACTTGATAACGGCTGGGTGCAGGAACTCGACGAAGAACGCGGGGCGGTATGAGGACGATTGTCCTGCTGGTGATCTTCAACATATTCATGACATTAATATTTAGATAAACAGACGAAGGAGTAGCGTATAAATGCCTAAAAGAACTGATATCAAAAAGATTCTCATCATCGGCGCCGGGCCGATTGTCATCGGCCAGGCCTGCGAATTTGACTATTCCGGCACTCAGGCCTGCAAGTCATTAAAGGAAGAGGGGTACGAGGTTGTTCTGCTGAACAGCAATCCGGCCACCATTATGACCGATCCCGATTTTGCCGACCGCACCTATATCGAGCCGGTTACGCCGGAAATTCTGGCTAAAATTATCGAGAAAGAACGCCCTGATGCCGTTTTGCCGACGCTGGGCGGACAGACTGCGCTTAATACCGCAGTGTCTGTTGCCGAGATGGGGATTCTGGAAAAATTCGGCGTAGAGTTGATCGGCGCCAAGCTTCCGGCAATCAAGAAAGCGGAGGATCGCACACTTTTCAAGGCGGCCATGGAGAAGATCGGACTGGCGGTTCCTAATTCTGGTTTGGCACATAATCATAACGAAGCTATGGAGATTATCAAAACCATCGGTTTTCCGGCTATCATCAGGCCTTCGTTCACGCTGGGGGGGAGCGGCGGCGGCATCGCTTACAACCTTGAAGAGTATGAAAAAATGGCAATGGGTGGGATCGATGCCTCGCCGACTGATGAGATACTGATCGAGGAATCGGTAATCGGTTGGAAAGAGTATGAGCTGGAGGTTATGCGCGATACCGCCGATAACGTTGTGATTATCTGTTCGATTGAAAATTTCGATCCGATGGGAGTTCATACCGGTGATTCGATCACGATAGCACCTGCCCAGACCCTGACCGATAAGGAGTATCAGATCCTGCGTGATGCATCATTGAAGATCATTCGTGAAATCGGCGTTGATACCGGCGGCTCCAACATCCAGTTCGGCATCAACCCACGTGATGGGCGTCTTGTCGTTATCGAGATGAATCCTCGGGTGTCTCGTTCATCGGCGCTGGCATCCAAGGCGACCGGCTTCCCGATCGCCAAGATTGCCGCCAAGCTGGCGGTCGGTTATACTCTGGATGAGGTCACCAATGATATTACTCGCGAAACGCCGGCATGTTTCGAACCGAGCATTGATTATGTTGTCACCAAAATCCCGCGTTTCACGTTTGAGAAGTTTCCGGCTGCCGATGCAACCTTGACCACGCAGATGAAATCGGTCGGTGAAGTCATGTCGATCGGCAGAACCTTCAAGGAATCATTTCAGAAGGCGATCAGGTCGCTTGAAATCGGAGTCAGCGGCTTCGACTCCCGGATGTTTGAGCTGGGAAGCGAGACCAGGCGGGCACTGACCGGCAAGGAACAGCAGCAGCTGCTGGAAAAGCTGCGGGTGCCGAATGCCGACAGGCTCTGGTACGTCGGCGATGCTTTGCGCAGTGGTATGAGCGTAGAGGAAATTCAAAAGCATACCGCCATTGATCCCTGGTTCCTGCATAATATTCGGCAGATAATAGAAAAAGAGGATGAGCTGAAGACCCTTACCCTTACGGATGTTTCCACCGCCGTGCTGCGTGAAGCAAAGCAGATGGGCTTTTCCGACAAGATGCTTTCGAAACTTTGGAACTGCAGTGAGGATGAGGTGCGCGAGCTGCGCTGGTCGCTTGGCGTGCGCCCTGTTTACAAGCGTGTTGACACCTGTGCCGCCGAGTTCGTTGCCTATACTCCCTACATGTACTCTACATATGAGGAAGAGTGTGAGGCGGCACCGACAGACCGGAAAAAAATCATGATTCTGGGGGGAGGGCCAAACCGGATAGGACAGGGAATCGAGTTTGACTACTGCTGCGTTCATGGCGCTTTTGCGTTGGCGGAAGACGGCTTTGAGACCATCATGGTAAACTGCAATCCGGAAACGGTATCAACCGATTACGACACTTCCGATCGTCTTTATTTTGAACCATTGACCCTTGAAGATGTGTTGGAAATCGTAGCTGTCGAGAAACCGGTCGGCGTGATCGTTCAGTTCGGCGGCCAGACTCCACTCAAGCTGGCTGTAGCCCTCGAAAAGGCTGGTGTGCCGATTATCGGAACTTCGCCTGACGCGATAGATCGTGCCGAGGATCGTGAACGGTTCCAGGAAATGCTTCACAAGCTGGCTCTGCTGCAACCGGAAAATGGAACTGCCCGTTCTTTCGAGGAAGCTGAAAAAGTTGTGGAACGCATCGGCTATCCGGTGGTTGTCCGCCCCTCCTACGTGTTGGGCGGCCGCGCCATGGAAATAGTATATGACTCTGAAAATCTGCAGCGTTATATGAAAACTGCCGTGCTGGTCTCTCCGGAGCACCCCATTCTGATCGACAGTTTTCTGGATGAGGCGATAGAAATAGATGTTGATGCGCTCTGCGACGGAACCGATGTCGTTATCGGCGGGATAATGGAGCATATTGAAGAGGCCGGTATTCATTCGGGTGATTCGGCCTGCAGTCTGCCGCCATATTCGATCAGTCCTGAAATTGTCGCCGAGATCCGCCGTCAGACTGTTCTGATGGCGCTTGAATTAAACGTTAAAGGGCTGATGAACGTTCAGTATGCGGTCAAAGGTACTGTCGTTTATATTCTGGAAGTAAATCCTCGCGCTTCCCGAACATCGCCTTTTGTTTCCAAGGCGACCGGCCGACCGCTTGCCAAGATAGCTGCCCGTGTAATGGCCGGGAAGACGTTAAAAGAGCTGGGGATTGTCGAAGATATTATTCCGACACATATTTCCGTAAAAGAAGCGGTTTTCCCTTTTGTAAAGTTTCCCGGCGTAGATACGCTATTGGGCCCGGAAATGAAATCGACCGGAGAGGTGATGGGAATCGGTGCAACGTTTGCCGAAGCTTTTGCCAAATCTCAGCTTGGAGCAAATGTAAAACTGCCGCTGTCCGGGAATGTCTTTATCAGCGTACGGGACGCTGATAAGAAACATGTTGTCAGCGCTGCCGAAAAACTGTATAAAGCCGGTTTCGGCATTCTGGCAACCGGCGGAACTGCTCAGTTTCTTGAAGAAAAGGGAATTCCGGTCCGCCGCGTCAACAAGGTTCTGGAGGGGCGGCCGCATATTGTCGATTCCATAAAGAACGGAGAGGTCCAACTGGTGCTTAACACTACCCATGGCGCTCAGGCGGTGGCCGATTCTTTTTCAATCCGGCGTGAGGCTTTGATGCATGGTCTGGCGTATTATACTACTGTTGCCGGTGCAAAAGCTGTTGCAGACAGTATTATTTTATTAATAAATCAGGAATTGGATGTTAAACCGATTCAGGATTATCTTTAAACTATTTTTCATAGGAGCAGGTAACTAGATGTCTCATTCGATACCATTAACAAAAGAGAGCTTTGAAGCGCTGCAGGAAGAGTTGAAACGTCTTGTTCGTGAGGAACGTCCCAAGGTCATCCAGGATATTTCCGAAGCTCGCGATCATGGCGATTTGTCGGAAAATGCCGAATACGATGCTGCCAAAAACCGCCAGGGATTTATTGAAGGGCGCATTCAGGAAATTAATGGCAAACTGGCTCGCGCGCATGTTGTTGATCTCTCCGGATTGAAACCTGATAAGGTTGTTTTCGGCTGCACGGTGACGGTGTATGACATTGCATCGGAAGAAGAGGTTACCTACAAGATCGTTGGAGAGGATGAAGCCGATATTAAACTGAGCAAAATATCCTGTACGTCGCCGGTTGGAAAAGCGCTGATTGGCCATAAACTGGATGATTCGGTCAGGGTAATTGTCCCATCCGGTACCAAGGAATATGAAATTATCGATATAAAATACGAATAAGAGTATATTACCAATTTAGATAAAAGGAGTTTCAAATGGCAGAAATAACTAAAGAGATGACTTTTTTCGAGCTGATGCGTACATATCCTGAAACTGTCAAGGTTCTTCAGAAACATAACCTTGGCTGCGTGGGGTGTATGGGTGCTCAAAATGAAAGTCTTGAGCAAGGCGCCAGGGCACATGGCCTGGATATTGAGAGTTTGTTGAAAGATCTGAACGCCGCAATAGGTTAGCAATGATCGGTGTGGTGCTTGTTTTAAAGAGTTGTTTTTAATTCAAATATATTTATAATAGCTTCTAACGTATCCGCTGCTTTTAATACTCACAACAATTTGACCCCTGCGGAGTGATCTGCCGGGGTCAAATTGTTGTGAGAAAAATTTCCATGAATACCATGCTAAATATCCCCATCTTGATAATGACTTCGCTTGCATAGCATTACTTTGATACTATAATGAATAAATAGTATTTATTCCGAGGTGCTTCTTGGCGTTATCTACTCGATATCACACTTTTACGAAAGTATTTGAAACACTCTCCCGTGATTACCTGCAGGGCAAGGATGAGGTGCTGCGCTTGTCGGCAATCGCTCTTCTGGTGGGTGGGCATATTCTGGTCGAGGATCTGCCCGGTCTCGGCAAGACGACAGTAGCTCTTGCTCTTGCCGGTGTTACCGGACTTTCCTTCGGCAGGGTGCAGTGTACCAGCGATCTGCTCCCGTCGGATATCACGGGGCTGTCGATATTTAACCGTGAAGAAGGGCATTTTAGTTTCCAGCCTGGACCGATTTTTAACAATATTGTTCTGCTGGACGAGATCAACCGGGCCATGCCGCGCACACAAAGCGCCATGCTGGAGGCGATGGAAGAGCGGCGCGTGACGATAGATGGTGTGACGCATCCACTGCCTGACCCGTTTATGGTGTTTGCAACCCAAAATCCTTCCGACCAGAGCGGTACTTTTTTGCTCCCTGAGTCGCAACTTGATCGTTTTCTGCTCTGCACCGGCATTGGCTATCCTTCGGAACGGCTCGAACGGGAAATCATTGCCGCAGGAGGTATCCGAGAACGGATCGGCAGCATGAAACCGCTGATATCGTCCTCGGAAATTATGGCTGCCCGGAGTGGCGCTCAAACGGTTTATCTCTCGGATAAGGTGCTCTCCTATATCCATAATCTGGTGCTGGCAACCAGGTCGCACGATCTGATCATGACAGGCCTTTCAACTCGGGCCGCCATCAATCTGGCTCAGGTGTCCAAAGCGGCTGCTTTTCTGGCTGGACGCGACTATGTAGCGCCGGATGATGTTAAGGAAATAGCCGTAGCTGTCTGCGCTCATCGATTGATAATGCGGAGTGATATGACAACCATTGACAGGGGAGGGGTGATACGGACAATCATTTCCGGCATAGCGTTGCCTTTGGCTTGAAAATCAGCAAATCCGGGGCTCTTTATATTTTGATCACGCTCCTGCTCGGCTTTGCTGCGGTCAACACCGGAAATAACCTGCTTTTTCTGGTAGTTTCCGGCTTACTGGCTTTTATGTCGGTAACCGGTCTGGCCGGAATGTATAATATCAAAAAAATGATTCCTGATCTGCACCCTCCGGAAGAGATTTACTCCGGAATTCCGGCCCCGTTCCGCTTATCGGTAAAAAACATCAAACGTTCGCTTCCTTCCTTTTTAATCCGTATTGAGAGCTGTACCGGTCAGGCCCTTGTTTTCCCCGTAGTTGTAAAAAATGCAGAATGTCATGGCACTGTTATGTTTACTTACAATCAGCGGGGACGAGTTCCGGTTGGCAGGATAACAGTCAGTTCACCTTATCCGGTCGGGTTTTTTACACGATACTGGAGCTTTGAAACTGACCGCACTGTGATGGTGTTTCCGCATCCGCTTGCTTCTGATTTATACGGCAGCGGTGAGGAATCTCCGGTGACCGGAGCAAGCCTGCGCCGGGATCGAGGTATGAGCGGTGAATTGGAAAGAATTTATCCCTATTCCGGTTCGGAGCCGCTCCGGATGATTCATTGGAAACATTCGGCCCGGAGTAATGATCTATTGGTAAAGGGTTTTGGCAGATGTGTGGCCGCTCCGCTGGTAATTGATCTGGAAGAGGTGCCGGGTCAGGGGGTAGAAGAAAGATTGTCACGGGCTGCATGGCTGGTTAAGCGTTGGGTGAGCGAACGTCCGGTCGGGATGCTGCTCGGCGGACGTATTATTCCTACTGGAGTCGGCAGGCAGCACGGCCTGATGCTGCTGAAGGAATTGGCGTTGTATGATAGCGATTAGATCACTGACAGCACTATTGACTTATATCATCGGTATGTGCGGAATATTGCCGCTCTTCCCCTGGTTGACGACATCTCCCCGCGTGATTCTGGTAGCCGGGTTAATCTCCGGACTCTGGCAGGATAGAAGGAAGAGTTGGCAGTTGAAACCATGGATGCAGAACGTCGCTATTACCCCTGTTTTTATATATTACGCACTCCAGTTCAGCCGGGTCAATCCGATTCAGCCGGTAATCAGTATATTGTCAATAATGCTTGCCGTCAGGCTTGGTGGTGAAAAAACGGTTCGTCACAGTTTACAGATATATACGCTTTCGATGTTTTGTCTTGCCGCTTCCTCGTTGTTCGATCTAAGTCCGGTTTTCCTGATTTACCTCGGTTTTCTGCTTTTTATGGTTGCTCTCGCATTGGTGTTGCTGACATTCCAGAATATGGACCCTTCAATGTCGGTAACGGTGTCTGATCTGAAGAGGATTCTGTTTTCCGGTCTGTTAATGCCGGTTATGGCGGTTCCGCTGCTGCTGCTGTTTTTTCCGATTATGCCTCGCACTCAACTGCCGCTCTGGAATTTTCTCAATTCACCGACAGCCAGTCACTCCGGTTTATCAGATTCGGTTGCGCCGGGAACACAGAGCAGTATAGCCGAATCGCATACGCTTGCTTTTCGGGCCGAAATGCAACGTCAGACACAGCCTCAGTTGTACTGGCGCGGAACCGTATTCAACCGGACAGACGGAATCAAGTGGACCAGGATTGCTCAAATTCCTGCTGAACAGCCTATATTTGCCGGCCGGGCGATAACGCAGGTTGTCTATCCTGAATCGTCTGCCGCACGAACTCTTATAGCGCTTGATCGTCCGACCACCATGGCTTTGCAGCGCGTTAAGCGTTCGCCGGACGGGGTTTATGAGCTTATTGGAACCGCCGACAAACGTTTTAGTTATGTTGCCGATTCATTGTCAAGTGGTTTGACAGCACAACGCAATTCAATTAACCGTTTGTTTTACCGGCAACTACCGGATAGGCTCCCGGCTCGAATAAAGGCTCTTGCTGCGGAAATTGCTCGCACTGGAGAAAGTGATCGTGCCAGAATTGAGTTTCTGGCGAACTATTTTCGTAATGGCGGTTACCGCTATTCAATGAGCGATCTGCCAACCGGCGACAAAGCTGTTGAGCAGTTTCTTTTTGAAAATAAACAGGGAAATTGTGAGTTTTTTGCCTCTTCTTTTGCCCTGTTGCTGCGTGCCGTCGGTGTGCCGTGCCGACTGGTCGGCGGGTATCTCGGAGGTGAATATAACCAGCTGGGCGGCTATTACATTGTCACCGACGATAAGGCTCATGTCTGGGTAGAAGCGTATGTCGAAGAGAGCGGATGGGAAAGAATAGATCCTAGCAGTTTTGCTTCCAATGCTGGTGAGGTCTGGAAATCTTCTGCTTCACGCACTTTGCTACAACGCATAACTCTAATGTTTGATTCATTTAATCATAAATGGAATAGGTCAGTTATAACATACGATTTCGAACGACAGATGAATATAGCCAGCCATATAAGTTCACGAATACAGAGAATTGACTCCGTAAAAATACTGCAAAGTGCCATGCCGTATACTGCAGGCATTCTGCTGCTCGCAGGTCTGATCTTTGCTGCTCGGAGGGCATCTTATTTTCGCTCACGTGAACAGCGTATCCTGCAGCGCTTTCTTCGCGTGGTTGAGCGTGAGTTCAATATTCTGTGCGGGGAGGGAAGGACGGGTCTGTTTGAGATCGCGGCGGCAACAGATAGTAGTCATGTATCAGATTTTGTGGCAATTTATGCCGGAGCGGTCTATCACGACCGGAAGCTAACCGATGACGAGTATATTCGCTTGCGGCTAATTCTTAGGATCTTGAGGGTGGGTAAAGCAAAAACACCTTGACTTGCAAACGATATTTAGGCTATAAAAGCGATTCTTGTATGGTGGCTATGGTGAAGCGGTTAACACATACGACTGTGACTCGTACATACGAGGGTTCAAATCCCTCTAGCCACCCCAAAAATCCTCTAATCGTTTGAAATAGCGATTGTTTTAAAGGGCTTCTTTTGAATCTTGGTAGTAAAACTGAGATACAAAAGAGGCTCTTTTTGCGTCTATCATACCTAGTCCAACGTGGTAATCAATACTATTTCCAGCTACGTCTTCCTGCCGATGTTCAACCTTATTTCTGCTGTACAACAACTTTAAAAGATACTTGGTATGATCTTAAGGCACTGTTGCGTCATGGAGTCGAAAATGAAAAATATAAAGTTCCACGGAATTTTACTGCTGATAAAGAGTTTGAGTTAAAAAAGAGGGAGAAGGACAAGCCACTGAAACGTGCTGTACTCATGAGCAGATAGAGGAGGTGCTGTGAGTGTTTATTTGGCAGCCAATATACGGAGATGTAAAATGTCACCTGAAGGGCAACTTTTAAAACTGGCACTTAGGCTTATGGTCGATAAACAGGGAGAGTTGGTAGAAGTTTTGAAGGAGTTCCAGCAAGAAGTCGATACCTTGGCCAAAGCAGCCAAGCCTGGCGACGATCCGTTTTCGGTGAATCGAGCTGAAGTCATAATGGAATTTTTTAAGGTCGTTGGGAGTTCGCTTGATATGCCATTGGCCACAGACAGGGACCCCAAAAAGATATTGGAACAGGAGCTATCTAGCAGGATGCACGGACTTCCTGAAGGTGGGACATTCAAGATAGAATAATCGATACTTGCGAATTACGCTCACTAATCTTTACTTCAAAATTGTATTTGCGCTTTCTTTGATGAACCCTCTTCTCTAATCCACAGCAATGTTTTCTTTGCACGTGAACACCAATCGCGCACATCTTTTTCAAACGTGGGACAATCTGCAATAATCTCCAAGACGTCACCTTGTTTCATCTTAACCGACAATACGGTCATCTTGAGTGTCGGTTGAGGGCATTTAAGCCCTCTTGCATCTAGTGTTGTAACAGCCATAAATCTCCCTATGATTGATTAGTAATTTGCTTCTATTTGGGCCACAAGCGGCGGTTCACTCCGCCCCTCGCTGGTAGTCCTTCAACACCGCCTGAATAGTATCAGCGTAGGCACGGCCATGTGGCTGGATATAGCCACCCACAGTACCCTTCTCTCTTGTGCTATGACCATCTGAGGGAGTGTCAAGCGCCAGGGTTATTTTCCAGTGCCTGCGCCAAGTTTATTTGCCAGTTTAGCGATCAACGGGCTTCCTGTTAGTTTGTGACGACCTGTTGAGG
>CAIYDX010000095.1 GCA_903925005.1 uncultured Geobacteraceae bacterium | reverse complement strand
TGAAAAGAGGCATGGTACAGGTTGTAGTCAGCGCCGTGCCAAAGATTACCCGAGGTGGGTGAATGCTCTTGAAAATGGGGTGGGTGAATGCCCTTGAAAAATCAGGGGCTCAGGTGGGTGAATGCTTCAGAAAAATGACAGTACGGTTACATTCTGGAAGATATGAATGAACCTGAGGAAGAACGTAACATCGACTCTTGCTGGGGATTTTATGGAGACGATCCGGCTACCAACGGCATGGCGGATTATATTGGCAGTGAAATCTTGGCAACATCTGAAATCGTGCATTGCTACGTATAGGTTCCAGATCGCGTCGTAAACCTACCTGACTGACGGCTGTCAGACTGCTGTCAGAAACCTATATCCTGCCTGTGTTTCACCACAACCTGGAGGAAAACTATCAACAATAACGTGTTGGCTGGAATTTCTTGCTCGAAGTGTGGTTCTGTCGATAGCTTCAAGATTTACGCGGCGGTTACTTTCACCGTGCATGATTATGGCACTGACCACTTTAAAACCGTCGAGTATAACTACTCTGAACTCCTTGGGCTTTTACAGGACGTCCGGGATCATCTCGACTATTATACCTATCAACAAAAGCTACCGGGATTCTCCTGAATCATTCAGGGAATCCCGGTTAATACATCTGCGATAGCTACTGATCTTCAATGCCTCAGTTCACTGCATACCTACCGACGCGACAACTTTCGCTTCGCGATTTTTATACCCGTCCCGCTCTCAGTGACTGCTTCAGCGTTTTCGTTTTACCTTTCATCACGTCGTCAGTTTCCTTTTCACCTTTCTTCGGTGGAGCCAAAATAACATTCTTCCAGGTCTGGTAAGCAATAGGCATCATCATATCCCTTAATGCCGGAACCGGAACAGTTGACGCGATTGATAATGCCGACATTGAGTAAAGGATACTGAAACACTGCATACGTTCTGCCTCGAAAGCTTTTTCAGCCTCTTCCGCCGTGGCAACTTTGTCAGGGTTTTGCATACGTTTGATAACGACTGCCGGGTCGAGAAGGCAGAACTTGCTTCGTGGAGCATAGACATCATGGTATGCCCGGAACTCCTGCATCGTTGCAGTAGCCATTTCCAGACGTACGATTTTGTACAGCTCTTGAATATACGCATCAACTGCGGCAATGGATTTATCACTGACAGCCTGATCCGGATGGGCCTCTGGTAGCAGCAAGCAGATATCCGTAATCGTTATAGCCTCTTCTTCAGAAAGTTCGTGTTCAGCGACAAGCGCGGCTACCACCGCTTTTCTTGCCGTTTCGATCAGGATTGCGTTCCGCTGTTTCTTCGGCGCTGTCTTCAGCGCTAAGTAATCGTCCGCTCTTTCTCCCTGTGGCAAATAGCGCGTCAGCTCCATCTGTGGCAGAGGCGGTGTGCTGGCATTTGTTTGGTAGATCTGTGCACGTATGTCTTCATTCGGGTTCACCAATGTTGGAATAAACATGGAGCAGCTCCTTTTAAAGTGTTAGTTTCCGTCGCTGCGGAGTATTGACGATTGACGGTGAGACAAAATTTTGCCTGGTAGTTTCCTGTGTGGTGTCTAAATCCTTCTGATCGACAAGTGCTACAGAATCTGCTTGTTCAACGATTATCTTGAAGCCGGTTTTCTTGGTGGTGGTATCTACTGCAAGTGTATGAGCCGCTACCGAACATGCTTCAGGAGGTTGCACAGCAGTTAATGTTCCGAGAACAGTGGTATTCGTATAATCCGAATTGGCAAGAAGCTCTTCATAGAACCGGATCATCTCCTGCTGTACCTTGAGCTTTGCTGTATGTTCTTTTTCACGTTTTTTGATCACATCATCATATTTTGCCTGTTTGATTAACTGCCGGCAGGCTTCTCTCGCACGTTCGCTTTTTTCATGCTTCAGAAAATCTCCATTCAAGAACTCATTGTGGTTCATCTTCTGCACCCAGAAGCTTGTTCGTTTATCGCGAACGGTAATCACCGGACGGAGAGGATCATTGCTTCGCTCCAGGTTAAACGCTGTGCCTGTTGCATCTGTCACGGCTTTGGCAATTTCCGGCCAAAGTTTTTTCAGGTACTCCGAGTTTTCCGCTTTCGTCCGTGGCGGGTTCCATTCAGCTTTTTCTTTGTTCCAGGTTCTCGTTGAGACCCATCCTTGGATATGGGGTTTCCCTGCTCCATCAAGATGCAGTGTCAGCACCAATGGCAGATTTTCCGGGAATATTTTCCGCACATTCACTAAAGCAGCCCTGAGTTTCGCAGCAGCATCCGGGTCATCCATCAAATCGTCACGGGCAATCGGCTCCAGAAACTCTTCACCGATGTTATCGACGGTCGGCTCCCGGTATAACTGTGTCAAAGCTAAGTCATGAACAAGCCGATAAGCTTGTTCAACTTCAGGCCTGCGTCGAAGTTTGGACTTTGTGCCGGAATCTTCCACGACTTCAGCTCTCCCCAGTACACGCCGCCGAGCCGCATGAACCTGTTTAGAGTCATTGTCAGTCAGGACTCGATTTTTCCACCGCTCCAGCATGCCACCCTCTTTTGGATCAGCGTAGAAGTCAATTTTCTGCTGTGCTTTCAAATTGACAATCGCCTGCCGAAATTGCGGGTCATGCATGACGTCGGACATCTCCAAAACGCCACTTTCACCAGGTCGCATTAGATACGAGACAAAATCAGACGCCTGCTTTTTGAACGTCTCTCCGGTTTTCTTGCGGACTCCTGTCGTTTTACATCCAGTGAAGTGCATCATTCGGCTCCTTGATCCGGAAAACTTTACCCAATGAGAACAGCACCCGAGGCAAAATTTTTGAATCTCTCTGCTTTCGCTTGTCTGAAACCACCACACGCCCACCAACTCGAATACCGAACCAAAATAAATTCGTGCCGAATTTAACGAAATTGGCTGCAATTTCGTCATTTCCCCGATCTGAAATAGTGCTCGTGTCCATGTAAGAGACTACAGCCTCAAGTCGCTGAAGAGTCGTGAAGTCGAGTAAAAATCGAACATGACAACTCGAACCTATGGCACCAGTCTTTATTATTTCCTGGCGGAAATAATAGACGAAGCACCAGAAACCGTTTCTTGGCGGGTTGAAATTACACTTCGTGTGAGCTGCTATTTTCGATCGCTGGCCCGGCTTCCGTCCAGCCACTCGAAAAAAGATATATTTTTGCTGCAGCAAAAAAAATCTCTGGATCTTCCGCGTTCGTTGAACGTTGTCGCCGGATCGCTGCCACGGCGGTTCTCCGGTGAAATGTCTGCCAAGTTATCCTTGGCTATCCACCATCCTGGCACGGCAATTTATGCGTATATACCGACAGTTAATTGCCGAATTTCAGATTTCCAGCAGTCTCGTTGAGTAACGAGACAAACTGCCCAGCTGTAAACCAAATCTTCAGCAAAATATGGGGCCAACTTTTGCGTAACTGATCCATAACCAGCAGCAAATTATCCTGAAAATATGATGTTAATCCTGGCCGTCATTGGCAGGTTATGTGTTTCTCACCAAACCTTGCTCTGAGCATCTCAAGTCATACGGTGAACCGTACAATCAGAATCATTGATCTGCTGAGTCAATTATTCGCCTTGCTCGGTTTGCAACCATCAACGCGATACACTCAGGAAAGCCGTCTCCGACCGCTTTTGTTGGCGGACAACCATAGAACCTGCTGCCATCCGCGTTTTACGAATGTATTTCATTAGTGAGTGTACAGAGAATTCACAGGGAGGAGATGTTAAGTGACGTCCGGAACTCATGCAGAACTTCAACGCAAATTTGTCCGCAAAAAGAGTGGAAGTCAGGACGAATACACCCGAGTCGACTTTTTCATAACGGCAAAGATGTTTCTGCAACTGCAAGCCGAAATAACGGTGCGGCAATCACCATCTATGACCCATTTTCTCCGCGAACTGCTTACAGAAGAGTTCGGTCGCTCGCTCAAAAGGGTCAGAAGATGGTCGAAAAAACAGTGAATGGAGGAATCGTCGTGCAACAGGATCAACTACATGAGATTTTGAAATACACCCTGCAGATTGACCAGAATAAGGGTACACCGGGCAGACCGGCTGTCGGGCGCTTTCGCCGCCGTAAAGATGGCTGGTTTGTGGCTGAAGTGACCGTAAGCACCTGCCATGCAGCGGCAATTATTGCTCTCGCCACTGCACATTGCCTGAATGATGCATCAATCGCCACTGCGCTGCTTGCTCAAGCAATCGATGCCATACTCGGGCGCACTGTTGCCGGCTCCCATCTGAAACCTCTGGGCACCAAGTTTGTCCAACGGAACATGAGAGATGAGCACACTCTTGTCATTGCCGCCACTGAAACGCTTTGCAAAGAGATAAGCAATCTGCGTAGCGGTCATCCGGAATTTACCGTATGTACCGATTACCAAATACTTTCGCAACTGTTTAGGTCATCAGCCGATCAGAAGTTTAATTAGCCCTGATATCCGGTAACAGATTTATTGAGGAGTAAACCGTGAACGAAAAATACGCCGGTCTGACGCATCAACAAATTGAGGCATTGACAGCGATCGACCAGGATCTTGCCGCCACTGCCATCACTGTCAAACCGGGAGCGATTGAGCATAACTGTACTTTTGGAAGAAAAAGTGAAGCGGAAAGAATTGTTGCCACTGCTCCTGCAGCCGCAATAAGGGATTTATCACTCCTCTCCGTTCCGGTCGGTATCTTTCTGGTGTTCGCAGTATTCATTGTTGCTCTGTTCATGAATTATGAAGAGCTGAGCTCTCCTACTCTTCTCATCGGTACCGGTGTGATGGCTGTTACCATCGCATATCTGTGTGTAAAGGCAATTATGGAGCGAGGTTATTTGAGAAGACGGTACCTTGATTGGCAAAGACGTTTACTTGGCAGGTCTGAATGGTAATGCAATGCTGATGCAATGCGATGCTGATGACATATTCAACGATGTACATGGAAAGGAGAACATCATGCTAAGTTTTGTGAAACCCGGCCAATTCAAGGCGAACAACTGGGATGATCCTGAATATGTTCGCATGCAGTTTGAACGATCAGTTACGGAAATGAAAAAGATCCAGTTCATCGGTCCTGACGGATGGAATCTCACTAAAGCCGACCGCTGGGCTAAAGTCAACGGCGATAAGCGGCTTGAATATCGGCTCGGCTGTGCTGAACGGGCTGAACAGCAGATGTTGAAGCACGGTCTGATCCAACCGTTTGCCGAGCCGTTGCCCTTCACGGTGATCGACGATGACTACAGGAAGTTCAGTGATCTGGTCGTGGCGAGTGAGGCCGCTCAGAAGGAGACGATACTCACTCAGCCATTGCCTAAATCCTGTTATGCTGATGAAAATGTTGCTGCTCTTGGAATCAATGATCGCGCACAGAGGGCTGCTGATTATAAACAAGCCATCACAGCCGACTGGGAAACCGCGCTTGGCGGGCTATTAAAACAGGGGCTTATGGATGAGCATGGCTGGATCGTTTCTGATGAATTACAGCGCCATGAACTTGCAAAAGATAATCCTGAAGTTGCAAAAGCACTGGAGACCTATGCCGTCGCTGAAAAAATGATGCAGACGAACAAGATGTTTGATGAGTACAACCCGATCAACCCTGCATTTTCGACTATGAAGAGCGAAGAAGTGAAGCAGTCAGCAGATGTTGACAGACTTATCGATTCATTACAGGCTGATGCCCCTTTGGCCGCAATGCTCCTCAAATTCTTTGTGGAATTCATGCGAGGATTCAATGAAGGGAGTGCTAAACGGAAAGCTGCTGTTGAATATAATGAACGTATTGAGCGACTGAACGCTCTTGCGCTATCTGCCGTCAACCTCACATCCGTCATAGCAGACAAACCGGCTGAAGCACTTCAGCTTGGAATTAATTCTGTTTTAGAAAATCAGCAATTACAACTCGAATACAAAACCGCTGATGCTCAGGCGGTGATCGCTCAAGGGCTGGAAAGGATTTCTGAAATTCTTCGAAATGATCCAACGGAAAACATGGACGCTAAGCTGACAGAAGTTTACGGGGTCCAATGCTCCATGTTGAAATCATTAGCTGCTATCTCTGGTGAAAACGAGGAATATGCTATAACTGGTACAGAACTTTCCGGTGAATTCGGTGATGCGATTGCCGATTTTAACTCTGTGGATGCAAAATCTATGGAAGACCGTCTGGCAGCAATGAAAATAACATTCAGCGCTACGAAGTCCCTGGAAGAGAAAATAACCGAACTCAAGAGCTTAACTGAAAAACTCAAACTGAGCCAAGCTACGGTTGGTGTGGTTGAAGTTGCCGTTGGGACTGCTAAAGCAGAAGCATTGTATACCGGACTTGCAACTGCTGAGGATGTTGACAATGCACTTGAAACTCTTCAGACACTGAAAGCTACTGGAGTTGGGATGACTGAAATCAGCAAATCACTGTCAAAGTGATGAAGGATTTCGTCATGCTTCTGCTCTTGGCTTTGAGCTCTTCAAGTGGAACAAAGCTCTGTTTCATTGATTGGAGACTGGTTAGCAGGGCTAACACTAAAATAGCACAGCGAGACGAAATGATGACAACCCTTGCTGCCAAGTCACACAAAGTTGAAGAAAAATTCAGGGGTATAACGGAACGAACACAAAAGATATACGATGAATCGGCTGAGTTGATTGTTGGTTCAATAGCCGGTGATGTTTACGAAATTCTCGATGATATGTTGCTGTTTACTGAAGGCTGTGTGATTTCTGATGTTGCGACTGCGCATGCTGAAAAGATTTGTAAAACTAAAAAGTTTCGTCAAGCTGGTAAAATTTCAGTAGTGAGTGATGAGAAGTCTCAAAATACGGTCAGCGAGTTATTTGATCTGTCAAAGCTGGAGCAATTCTATACTGCACAAGGTACAGCTGAATCAATCATGGTGCATAGGGTCCGTTTTGATGTGGTATGTCACAGGTGGGTTACCAAATTATCGTCTAAATATAAGATGACAAAACTGCCTACAACGTTGCGTGCTGACGTTCGTAATTTTGTGCTGCGCGTCAATGTAAAAACGGTTCTAGATGATGGCGTGGGTGTTACGCTTGAGCAAAAGTCGGTTGAGCTGCAGAATGTACCGAAGTCCATGCTGAAATATGTCAGAGCTACGAATCCGATATTCTTTCGTCTTCTGTGGAAGTTGTGCGCTGATAAGCCGCAGTATTCATCCTGGATGGCGGAACTTCTGATCAATCGGTTAGATACAAGGTTAGATGCGATCGATGATCCGTTCGCTGTAATGGAGCAAACATTCAAGGACTTCGATCTTTACTTCCGCGTTATTACCGATAAACACCTTCGCTTTGGACAGATGAATAACCTTCTCGATGTGAATGGACTGGTAACGGAGTTGGAGAAGGACGCGTCGAGTGCTGAGCAGCCGAAAGTGACCGTGAGTATGAATGCGGGAGATTTGGCTGTTGGGGAAAAATGACGAAAAACTAGGTTTGTCCCAGTATTAGTTGACTTGCGTATCGGTACGCACATATCGGTACGTACATAATTCAGCGATTTTGGGCTTTTCAGGAAGTATAAAGATAACTACCAGATATCATAGTGCAAAAAGCGTATAAAAATCTGCCTTTATATATTGGGTGCAGATTTTTCTCTTTTTCGCTTAATTATCGGTATGCACTTATCGGTGTACACATATCGATACGCACATAATTCACCGTTTTTGGACGTATCAGAAACTCAAACCGTAACTACCCGAAATCACAGTCGAAAAAGCACTAAAAAATCTGCCTTTATATATTGGGTGCAGATTTTTTACTTTTCCATTCAATTGTCACTACGCCGATATCGTTACGCACATATCGTCGTGCACATATCGGCATGCACATAATTCACCGTTTTTGGACTTCGGACTGTGACGGGTGACGGGTGTGATGGGTGTGACGGGTGTTTTCACCGCTTAGGGCTGGCAGCAGACGGTGCAGTGTGATGGGTGACGGGTGTTGCGGAAAGTTGACACGTACAAGTTAGCGGAGGGGAGTCGGTGCAGTTGCTGTGTAACGTGCGCTGCTCTCCGCGTATTGGTCCAATCATCTCGGCGGGATGCATAATCTTCCGTGGAGGTATGCAACAATCTGCCGTGGAGGTATGAAACTCCACAACCTCCACCGTAGCCATAGACCTCAGTCCACATCTCCGCAGCGGAACCAGCGGTTGGAACGATATCGGCACTGGTTGCCATAAACTCGGAAGGTGGTTAAATGTCGTCCCTCATGAGGGAGACAGCAGCAGCGGTAAGGTAGCGGAGGGGAGTCGGTGCAGTTGCTGTATATCGGGCTGCACTCTGCGTATTGGTTCAGTCAAGGCGGGGGGTGATTGCCGCTGTGTATCGATTTTAGGCGGGGGATGTGACCAGGCGTGGAGGGATGCAATAATCTGCCGTGGAGGAATGTAACTCCACAAACTCCACCGGTGATGTCTGTAACGAGATACAACTACAAACCGGGCTGCAATGTCGATTATGATGGTCGTGCTGGTCGGTTCGTCGGGCGCGGAGGGATGCAGGGGCGCTGTGTAGCAAGCTGCCTCCGCTAATAGATTTCAGCAATAACCGTGGAGGGCGATATTATTCGTTCGTGGAGGGATGATCTCCACAACAAACTCCACTAGCGATATCGCCGACGCTAACACTGGCCGTAAACGCTGAGTAAGTGTGATTGCTTCCCTCATGAGGGATGCGGGTGCTGTTATCGGTGTCAAGGCGTTTGCTACTGCAAATCGATATGGCTTAAACGGATGGAATAACCAGTGACATCCAGTTTGTACCTTCGGTGCGGGTAAAACCATGCTGACTATACAGGGCTTCGTGTCGATCCGTTGCAAGTTGTAAGGCAATATAGCGCAGTGGTAATTTTGCGGCAATGTCGGTGGCCATATCCAAAACCTGACCGATCAGATATTCAGATATTTTTATAGGTGGTTCGCCAAGATCGGGATAGGTCAGTTTGCGGAAGGGAACGGATGTAAAGAGGTATTCGATGATGATACTTGGTACTTTATTAAAGTCGTCAATAGCCAGTGCAACAAAACCGCAAGGAACGTCATCGTTTCGCAGAACGTGAACCCGTGCGGCTTTTTTATTTGCAAGTTTAAATACCTGACGGACGTAATCCTGCTCATCGGCATTACCGTATTGAAAATTTCGGAAAAGAAGTCCGCTCGGTAAAAGTGCAGACCTAGAAGCTATTGCCAAATCATACATCAATAGTGCGTGGTGACGTGGGCTTTGGCAATGATTTCAATAAGCCTGACTGCTTTTTTGGATGGTTTCTGTCTATCCAGCTTCTTCTTGGCCGCTTCGGAAAGTTCCGGCGGTCTTGCTCCGACAACAAACTTGATGGGCGGCTTGTCCGGCTGGTTGTTTGTAATGGCTGTATATTTCATGTAAATAACGTACCCTATTTCAAATCAAAAAACAACACAGGTTTCTAACAGAAGGGTGTCGTGATCAATGCAAGTGAATGTAATTGTCTCCCCTCATGAGGGATGCCGGTATAATCACGCTGCAAGTCGCATGTGAACTTCGTCCTCAATCTTTTTACCGATTTTTATTTCCGCAAATTTAAGGTCGTAGCTGGTTTGCAGGTTCATCCAGAATTGCGGTGTCGAACCGAAGTATCGTGCCAGTCTAAGAGCGGTGTCAGGTGTAATGGCGCGGCGTTCTCGCACTATTTCATTGATACGCGGGGCAGGTACACGTAGTGCCAACGCCAGGGCATGAGCACTCATTGCCATAGGAACCAGATATTCCTCACGTAATATTTCGCCTGGATGGATAGGGCGCATTTTATTGGTCGGGTTCATTAGTAATCTCCTCAATGGTAGTCAACTATTTCAACATCAAATGCATTGCCGTCTTCAAAGCGGAAACACAAACGCCATTGGTCATTGATACGAATGCTCCATTGACCTTTACGATCTCCGTGCAATGCTTCCAGGCGGTTACCCGGTGGTGAACGAAGGTCTTCAATTGCATACGCATCATCCAGCATTTGCAGTTTACGTTCAGCAACCGTGGCGAATGCTTTAAACTGTCGAGGGCACTTGCATTCGAATAAAGCACTGGTCTTTTTGCAATGGAAAGTTTTGATCATAGGACACAATATAACGCCACGCGTTAAACGTCAAGCGGTTTTTGAGGAGTGGTAACGCCGTTGCAGCTGGTTTTAACGCGGGGTGGATGTATTAATCAACCGTGGAGGGCGATAATAATCCGTCGTGGAGGGATGTAACACCTCAAGTACCGCCGTGATAATCGGTGATATCACTACGGACAACTTCGATACGAGTACTACATCCGTGCCGGGACAGGGACCGGCAATCGTAGCGACATCGGTTGAGTTTTTGTGGTGTAATCGATCACCATAGTTTCGTCTTTTTCGGCTTCAAATCCATTGCCTCCTTTGTTCTCACCAATTCTTTCCATTCCTCAATACCTACCATGTTCTGTAGCTCAATAACGGACGTTAGATACTCGCGACAGGCTGGGTCCATTTGTGAATTAGGCTTCATTTCTCGGACGTCAAAACCGTCTGCCCAGTCTTCTATTACCAACTTTAAAAGCGCAACATGCTCGTGTTTAATAGCTTCGTCGATAATAATTATGAATGCTATTTTCTCTTTACCGGTTTTCTGATACTCATCAAATAATCGCTCGATACTTTCGTGATGCATCGGAAAAACTACGGATCGCAGAGTCCTGTGATTCTCATGGGTAACATCAACGTAGTGCGCATATTTATTAAAAACCCAATCTTCGATCGGTACATTTTTATCGCATGCTGCTGTATACAAAACTTCGTTGCAGATTAGCACAGCGTCAGTTGAGTTCAGTTCACCAGCAATTAACCAGTCAATGGTTTCGAGATCATTTTCCTGAGTGAAGTGCTTCGTTATTTCACGGAGAATTTCGTCTCTTAGGGTTGTCCATCCGTCCCGTTCAAAATCGCTCGCTGCTTGAAGAAGAAACATATATATTTCGCGGTGTTTATATTTCGCTGCATATATTGCCGAGCTTAAAATTAATCCGGGGTTTTCGAAATGGTCCATGGTTAGCGATAAGTCGATCTTCTTCAATCGGTTGAGATCCCCCAATTTACAAGCGGCATAAAATTCACGGTATATTGCACTCTCTTTTTTATTTAAATATACCAAGACTGACCAGCCCGGATCTTTACCTTGTTTCGAACTCATGCCTTATTCTCCTTCCGATATGTCACCTTTATGAGGTGGCTGCTTTATTTAGCTGGTGACTTGGTTCTGTGCTCCAGAACGACAAAACCTCCTTTCTGCGATGGATCTTTTTTGTCTCTGGGTAGAGCGTAATAGTAGTTATTTTCGATCTTGAGACTGAGTTGGACGTCTGAGAGGTTGAACAGTTTCCAGATAACTCCGACCGCTTTTAGTTTTGGCGCTTTTCTCGGTAATACGGAAATATCTGCCCATAGGAAGTCCGTTGTTTCGGATGTTTGTGGGAAGACCAATCCTTGGTGATTTTCAAAGAAGGATTTCGGAACCATAGCCTGTCCGAGCGAAGATGCCCATCTATGGATATGGTCAGTTTTTTCTTCATGTTTGTACACGTAAAAATCTGGATCGTATGGGAATGTTTTTTTAGCGTTTTTAAATGCGATGTAGGCGGTGCGATTGATTTTAATCCCGAGAATTGGTTTTTTACCGCCGAATTCTATAACCCAGATGGCACCAACCTCCACGAGTTTACCTTGCATGCGGTTTACCTACTTTATACTCTACATATCGTCTCAGTAATTCTCGGTAATCTTCAAGTTCCAGATATCTCGGAACAGCACGGATTCGCAGTAGTAGCTCAGTTAATCTTTCTTTATCGTGTTTATATTTGAATACGATCTCGGTTGTTGGTGGTTTGCATGGTGCCGGTATGCGTAGTTTAAAGACATATTTGTCTTTGACAATTGTATATGGATTCTCTTGCGCCTTATCGATGTCGATGCCGGTATTTGCCCAGTGTTTGCGCATATTGTCATATTCGATTTTTGTGTCTTTAAGCTTGAGTATCGTATTCGGAACGTCTGGGTCTGCGTAAATTGCAAGGTCTTCAGTATAATCTCGTGCGATTAACATTCGCAAGATGTGGAAGTCAGTAGCTGTTTCCAGTGGGACAGTTTCGAAGGAAACGAACGGGTAATCTAAACCGCGCCAGTTGAAGTACTTAAGCTCCGGGTTAACTGGAATGTGTTTCATATCAAAAGTCATTGTGATAGCTGTATCGTCAGCGTTTCGTTTTTCTGGTGTTGCCTCTTTATTAGTTTCTTGTTCTTTACGGATTTTCTTTAATTTGACGAAGTATTTTTTATCAGAGTAGCCTCTTTGAAGATATCCCAGAAATGCTGTAGCAGGGTCATCGATCTCAGTGTCCGAAAGTTGAGCGCCCATCTTGGCAATTTTTTGTAACATGCTTTTGGGTGAAAATACGCGGTCATCTTCTTCTGTGGGTTTGTTTTCGTCGATGAACATGTAACCACGTGTTTTTAAAAACAGCGACTGTGTTGCGGTGTAATCGCAGCCGATGAACTTTTTATTGCCGAAGCCGCCGTTCTGCCCGGTTTTGAGGCGCTCTTGAACTCTGTTGCATAGTTCGCCGGTAATTAATTGATCACGTGGTACTGGAGTAATAAATCCGTCTGTCGTAATTCCTTGGCACGGGTTCAGTTGTAAAAGTTCCCCCACTACGCTGCGACAAAACGCTGTTATATAAGCGGCAAGTGGGAAACATGTCATTGCGGAGATTGAAATACGTTGATTCAGATCGTGGCTTTTGAGCGCGGATGCAGTCTTCTGAACGCCTTGAGCTGTTTTTCCGTAGAAGAAGTTAAGAAAATTCTTATAAAAGGATACCAATGAATCATTGTTTTGATCTTTTGCCGCCTTCCTTTCGATCAGAAGAGCGAGTACTTTTTCGGCGAGCCAATTTGTAGGTGTTCCGGTGTTGTCTTTCACTTTTGCAAATTCAGTGAGTTTATAAACTTTGACATCTTCCAGAAGACCAAGTTTTTTGGCGACCCAGAATTCAGGCCACATGATACACGACGCCCCGTTCCGTGGGTATATTATACCGTCGGTGTCAAAGTCGACTCGAGCGTTCGGCAGTTCTGCGGATTCGTCAATACGGATCGGAAAGATTGGTTTTACGGGGCGCGTTACGGTTATTCTTTTACCTGAAGTTCCGTCGTCAATGTCGTTCGTATGTTCATGTTTGAATACAAAACTGCACTCGACGCCGATTATCTGAAATGGTCCGAGTCCGTTGTCATCAATTGATTCAGCGTACAATTCATTTGCGCGGTTTTCTGCTGCGATTCCTGTGAGCACGGTTGCTTCACTGAAATCATAATCTGGAAGCATAATTACAGAGGTAAGATAAGCAGAATGTAAATCAAGGTAATAAGACTGATCCCGAGGGCCAACGCTCAGAACATCATTCCGCCCGCCGTAGTAAAAACGGATAAAAGCTTTACCGAGTAGTGACATTTTGCCGTCGATATATCCTAAATACTTTTTCCAGTACGTATCGATTTTGGGCTTTTTGCCTGCTGATTTTGAACTGGTCGGTAAATTCGGATTTGGATATTCCTTTCGGTAGAGATTACTAAAGTACTTAACCGAGTAGCCTGGCATTCGCGTTTGTACTTCCTCGACTCCTACGATCCTGCGCTGGGTGTGGTAGATGTACAGATGAGCTTCAGCTGCGATTATGCTGTCGGTTACACCATTCTTCCGAAACAACAACAAATGCGACGGGAGATTGGACGGTCTCTGGTTGCATTCCTTAACGACAATGATTTTGGCAAGTTTGTTGACGTGGTTGAGTAGCGACAAAATTTATTTTTAGTTTTTTCAAGTTTCTCAGAACCAATCGCTATTTGTAGTTGTGGGGAAGTACAAACCACGAAAATCAATCAGGGAGGATGGTATGACAGCCAAAAAGAGAGTAATTGGCAACATTGGCAAAGGGATGGACGATGGAGCGGTGAACGAATTGACTCAGGTGGCGGAATTGGTACCGGTGCCTGTTGCGGTAGACAAAAGTTTGGAGATTGCGATCTCCAGCGATGAAAAGCTTGTGCCTTCAGGTGATGAGTACAGTACTGGCACTGTGTATCAGCTTCCTTTGTCAGACATTCAGCCTGACCTGGCTAATCCTAGAAGTCGTGGTTTGACCGATATTGATGGGCTCGCCGATTCAATCAGAGCGGTGGGTGTTTGTTTACCGATTTTGGTTCGAGTAGTTGCTGGTAAGTTCACCATCGTGGCAGGTGAACGACGTTTTCATGCAGCGAAAGCTGCTGGATTGGAATTAATACCGGCCATGATAATTCATGGAAGTCCGGCGTTGGTGTCGTTAATCGAGAATTTGCAACGGCTCGATTTAACCGGAATTCAGGAAGCCGAATGTTTATCCAGGCTTCAAGCGACTGATCCAGAGATCTATACATCCGAACAGATTGGGAAACTGATCGGTAAGAGTAAAAACACCGTAAATGACGTGTTGTCGTTGGTGAAATTACCGGGATCTATTCTTGATAAGTACCGTGATAATTCTGGCTGCAATAATCTTTTGCTGCTGTTGGCACGTCGCGAATATGAGAAAGAATTGAAGGCATCCACCGGTAAAGTAGACAAGAAGTCGCTGGAATATCTCGCTGGGTTGATGGAGTACATTGATCATCTTCTGAACACAAACACTACAGCCTCTCAGCTTCGCCATCAGAGAACAAATGACAGGAAAACGGCTTTGAAATCGAAAGAGTCGTCAGTACCGTTACCCGGTGATGTACCTGTCGGTAAGGATAATTCAGTTCCGGGTATTGACAATTTGTCTTCGGTTCCCGGTGATACAGATGGTGACAACTGGCCAGATGCTCCGGATTTGCCCGGTACTGTTGTTGATTCAGCGGATCCAGATGGTGAGGCTGCTGTTGATGTTCCTGCTTGCGGTGAGTTTAACGAAGAACTCAATGCAGAAGCGGTTAAGAAACTCGTTATTGTTGTTTCGGATTCGGAAATAGTTACTGATGTTGTTAAGGCGGCGCATCAAGCAATTATCGTTCGTGTTGAGGGGTTGCCCGATTTGGCATCGAAGCGTCTTGCTTTTGAGCAGATGATGACTAATTCGGACCGGTTGCTCGTTTTTGATATGCTGAAAGAGCTTTTGGCGTTGTTCGATAGCACCGCAGTGTAATTCGTGGAATAGCGTACCGGAGACCCGGATCATCCGGGCCTCTGTGATTTTTAATTCTACATTTGACGGTATCTCGCCGTCACTACCCTAAACGGGCTCCAAGCTGAGTCCGTTTTTTTTAATTTAGAAAGGAATAAACCGTGAGCAAATTCAAAATCAAAACGTCCGCCTGCAGTTCGAATCAACCTATCAACCTTATACCTGGTATTTCCGCAGGCAGATCCTGCAAGTCAGTTCTACGACGAAGAGATAAACGGTTGTGATGCGGTGAATTTCATCAGCGAACTCGTACCGGAGATCCGAGCACTACTCGACGCTGATCTTCCATCAGCACGCGATAACTGTGCGATTGAAGTTCTTCGCGCTACCTGGTCCTTCATTGAGGACGTCACAGATGATGATCCGGAACGGACCAATAAGTTCTTCGCGTTACGTGCACAGGTGCGGAGCGTCCTCTGGCATCTTGACGAACCTGCACTTCCTGTTATCTACAGAACCTCTTGGGATTATCACGAACATGGAGCTCACCAATTCTTCCGCTTGACCGACTGGCGCTCAATTGTGGCATCAGACGATACCGTTCTCAGCTATCAAGAGTGGGTTGAACATCAGCTAGAGCTGCTTTTGTCTGGTATCTGCCTTGACGGAGTTGACGCGATTGAATTGGCTGGCTGCACTGAGGCCGATGGGGTCGTCGATGTGATCGTTGAATCTGATGCGGAGTTTTTCTCGGTTTACACCCACCGACCGAATGAAGGTGTCCAGTGCGAGTGTGACTTCAACACAAAGGATCAGGCGCTTGAATTTGCTCGGGCTCTTGCGGCTCGTACTGAGATTGCGGTCTATGGGAATCTGTGCAGCATTTATAGCTCTATGATCTTCCTCTTTGCGCCATACTTCAGTTTTGCATAATCCTGAAAAACCCTCCGGTCAATCTCAGGCTGTACAACCTTCAGTCCGTACTTGAATGCTGCAACCTTCAGCATTCGAGGTGCTACGTCCAGGAGCCAGTCGGCAACATCTTTCTTTTTCGCCGCTATTGCTGCTTCAATCGCGCCGGGATCTATTGCAACCCCTAACCTGGATTCAGTCAACAACCATTTTAAAAAATCGAGATTACCTTCTCGTGCTGCTGTGATTTGCGCCAGCGAGATATTAGCCTGCGGCAATGCCTCAGCGATCAACCATTTTCCAGCTTCCAGGTTACCGCGCTTGAGTACCTAACACAATTTTTTATCCACACCACGCTGCAAATCAACTACACCGCCGAATTTCGTTATTATCCACTTTGCTGCACAGAACGAACCGTCGCTGTCTGCGGTGTCGAACGCAGATCCTACATCAGTCGTCGACAGATTTGTCAGCTTTCCAGCCGAATGCAAATCATCCAGCGTAGCGATGTCACTGTTCTGACAGGCTCGAATGAACCGTCCCCGTGAGGTTATCTCTGCTTCATGCAACGGTAGCAATAGTGCTGTGTTCGCCATTACTTTCCGTAACGTCACAAATTCATCTATTTCTGCGATGACTACACGATACTTCAGGAAACCGTAACCGGTTTTAGTTACGTCGGATGCTGCCGGTAGATCGCAGCAAACGGTTTCCATAGTACCTACCACCTCAAAAGTAATACTTGATCGTTCTGCCTTTTTGACAACACAAATTCCGTTTTGCACGCTGAACTTTGGCTGGATTTCAGCGTAGGAGTTGTATACTTCCCAGTGGTCTCCGCGTCTGAATATCTCGCGCATCTTTTCAAGTGATATCATAGATAGGCTCCCTGGTCGTGTTGTGTCCTCGTTCAAGGTAGTTTGAGATGCCGTATCGACAATGTACTCGCTGAAAGGCATGATATCCGGGTCATTTGGTAAATTGAGTTTGATTCACATTCTATGAAATCATGAAATAACCTGTCTAAGTCGGTTGGGGGTTCAGAGGTCCCTCAAGGCAACGCGGAACCATTTGCTCATAGTAACTCTTATCGATATCAAAAAACGGTCTTTGGGGGTCGTCTGGTGAGTCGTATATTTTAACTTGGTTATAAACTGCCACCCTTTCAAAGTCCGCACATTACAAACAGGTTGAAAGGTGGCATTCACGACAGTTGTACAGGCTCTGTACTCTGTGCTCTTGGATTTTGTGTACTGTGAAATAAAAAGCCTACTTGCTCAAAGATTTATCATTGCAAACACTAGTAATAACGATATACTTGCAAGCGTATTGGTATCTGTAAATTCTGTTGCAAGAGGGGCCTCAAATGGCAATGATATTGCAGACAGACAGACAGACAGACAGACAGACAGACAGACAGACAGATTTTCCCTAACAAACTTTTCTTTCATAAATAACTGTGATTGATCGTCACAAGCCGGTGCTATGGACATTTCCCTGCACCGGCTTTTTTGTCTTTTAAATGGAGATTACTCTATGACAACCCGAAAAAAGAAACCTGTCGTAAAGCCGGAAACTGCCGCTGCTGAAACTGAAGTGGAAGTGACTGTCACTGAAATCCCAGTCAAACCCCACTTCCCCATCGTCGGCATCGGCGCTTCCGCAGGGGGTCTGGCTGCTTTTGAAGCGTTCTTTTCCGGCATGCCGGTTGACAAAGACCCCGGCATGGCTTTTGTGCTGGTGCAGCATCTGGCACCCGATCACAAGAGCATCCTGACCGATCTGATCCGGTGCTATACTCGCATGCAGGTCTTTGAAGTCGAAGACGGCGTAGAGGTGCAGCCCAACTGCGCCTACATCATTCCGCCCAACTGCGACATGGCGTTTTTGAACGGTACGCTGCAACTGCTGGAACCCTCGTCACCACGTGGGCAGCGACTGCCAATCGACTTTTTCTTCCGCTCCCTGGCGCAGGATCAGCATGAGTTAGCAATCTGCATCGTGCTTTCCGGCACCGGCAGTGACGGCACCATGGGTCTCCGCTCGATAAAAGGTGAAGGTGGCATGGCGATGGTTCAAGTCCCTGAATCCACCGAGTATGACGGTATGCCTCGCAGTGCTATCAGCACCGGGCTGGTGGATTATGTCCTTCCGGCTGCAGATATGCCTGCCCAACTTATGGCGTATGCCGTTCATGCCTTCGGCAGACCTTCCCGACCTGCCAGCGTCCCGGAACCAAAAACAGAGAGCGAACTGAAGAAAATATTTGTTATCCTGCGTGCCAAGACCAGTCATGATTTTTCTCTCTACAAGCCAAGTACCATTCAGCGTCGTATCGAGCGGCGCATGGCTGTCCACCAGATAAAACGGCTGGACGGCTACGTCAAATATCTTCAACAGACTCCACAAGAGGTGGAGGCACTCTTTCGCGATCTGTTGATCGGCGTCACAAACTTTTTCCGCGACCCGCTTGCCTTTGCCGAGCTTGAAACAACGATCATCCCGCGCATCTTTGCCGACAAGCCGTCCGGAAGCATCATCAGGGTCTGGATCTGCGGTTGTTCCACCGGCGAGGAAGCCTACTCCATCGCTATTTTGCTCCAGGAGCATGTGGAAACTTTGAAACAGAACTACACCATACAACTCTTTGCCACCGACATCGACAATCGGGCTATTGATCAAGCCCGCAAAGGCTATTTCGCCGCCAGTATTGCCAGCGATATTACACCGGAACGGCTGGCGCGCTTTTTTACTCTGGAAACTGACGGTAAAACCTATCGCATCCAGAAAGGGATTCGCGACATGCTGATCTTTTCCGAACAGGACGTGATCAAAGATCCACCCTTTTCAAAACTCGACCTGATCAGTTGTCGCAATCTCCTGATCTATATGGGTGGTGAGTTGCAGAAGAAGGTGATTCCTCTCTTTCATTATGCTCTGAATCCGGGTGGTTTTCTCCTCTTGGGCACCTCCGAGACCGTGGGTGAATTCAGCACGCTGTTTACCACGCTGGAGCGTAAACAGAAACTGTATCAGCGCAAAGAAAATGGCTACTCTGAAAGGCGTATACCGGTGGCGACGTTTTTGCCCCCCATGATAAATCCGGATGCGGTACTCCAGCAGCCAGCAGTCAGAAAAGCTTTTCCCGCAAAAGTTCCGTTGCAGGCACTTGCAGAACAGGCGCTGCTGCAACAGGTAATTCAAGCCGGTGTCCTGGTCAACAGAAGTGGCGATATTCTCTATCTGCATGGTCGCACCGGCATGTATCTGGAACTGGCAACCGGCGGGGTAGAGGGTTTCAACATATTGAAGACAGCCCGTGAAGGCTTGCGGCACGATTTAACCATTGCCCTGCACAAAGCCGCCTCACGCAATGAGATCGTCTGCCGTTCAGGTCTGCGCGTTAAAACCAACGGTCACTTCACCATGGTCAATCTGAGCATCAGCCCGGTTTCAGCAGTTCTTCAGTCTGTTGAACGACCTGGTATACCGGTCGTGCCCGAAACAACGCTGTTTATGGTGGTTTTGGAAGAAGCGCCCACCCAGCTCGATGAACTGGTCGGTGCTGCTCCTGACCAGATGCAGCAACCCGCCGGGGCAGACAGCACTGAAGCCTCAGCATCAGCATCAGCTACGGATGCACGGCTGACAGCCCTGCAATTGGAATTGCAGGCCAAGGAAGAATACATCCAGAGTGCCAACGAGGAGCTGGAGGCATCCAACGAGGAACTTAAATCCGCCAACGAGGAGCTGCAGTCGATCAACGAAGAGATGCAGTCTACCAATGAAGAGCTGGAAACCTCCAAGGAAGAGCTGCAGTCGGTAAACGAAGAGCTGGCGACGATCAATGCCGAACTGCAGACCAAGGTGCTGCACCTGTCGCGGGTCAATAACGATATGAACAACCTGCTGGCTGGGACCGGTATCGGCACGGTGTTTGTGGACTTCCAACTGCGTATCCTCCGCTTTACCCCCGGCGCAACCCAGATCATCAACCTGATATTGAGTGATGTCGGGCGCTCGATTGGACACTTCGCCTCCAATCTGATCGGCTACGACAGCTTTACGGCAGATATACAGACGGTGCTGAGTACCCTGATTCCCAAAGAGGTGGAGGTAATGACGGCGGATGGCACCTGTTACATGATGCGCATTCTTCCCTACCGCACCGTAGACAACATGATTGAGGGAGCGGTAATCACGTTTGTCAATATCACCGAAAGGAAAGAGGCTGAAGAAAAACTGCGGGTGAGTGAAGAACGCTATCGCGGATTAATTAATAACCTGGATGCCGGCGTTGTTGTTCATGCGCCGGACAGCTCAATTATTATGAATAACTTCAGGGCATCAGAAATATTGGGGTTACGTGAAGATCAAATGAAAGGCAAGCTGGCTATAGATCCACAATGGAAGTTTATGAATACCGATGATACGCCTTTAACACTTGAAGAGTATCCGGTAAACCGGATCATCGCCAGCAAGAAAACGATTAAAAATGTGTCTTTCAGAATTAATCGTCCTGCCAGTGATGACATAGCATGGGTCAATGTCAACGGCTTCCCTGTATTGGATAGCAAGGGAGAATTATCTGAAATAGTAATCAGCTTCATAGACATCACCGAGCGCAAACTGGCGGAGGAAACTCTCAAAAAAACCAATGATCTGATCCGTATGGCGGTAGTGGTGCGCGATTCCCACGATGCCGTGGTGATGCAGGATATGGCGGGGTGCATTATGTCCTGGAATCCGGCGGCGGTCAGGATGTACGGCTGGAGTGAAGCAGAGGCGCTAAAGCAGAATATTCGCGAGCTGATACCGGAAAAACTGCGCGAAGCTGATATAGAGCGGGTTCAGCAGTTAAGCCGGAAAGAGATACTGGAGCCGTATCGCACCCAGCGGATCGCCAAAAATGGTGCTGTTGTGGAGGTCTGGCTAACCGCCACCGCTTTGTTGAATGAGGCTGGGGAAGTGTATGCGATTGCGACGACGGAGCGAGCGAGCGGGATTGGGGAGTAAGCGGGGAGACACCACAATGAAAACTAAACCACCACTATCACCACAGGAACTCCGCCACCGTGCTGAAGAACTGTACCGGGCAAGCGAGAACCTGATCCAGGAACCGACCACACATGAGGGGATCAAGCAACTCCTCCACGAACTGCGGGTACATCAGATACAACTGGAGATGCAGAACGAGGAGCTGCGCTGTATTCAGGAGGAGCTGGATGCTTCCCAGTCCCGTTACTTTGACTTGTATGATCTGGCTCCTGTAGGTTATATGACCTTCGGTGAACCGGGTCTGATTCTGGAAGCCAATCTTGCCGCAGCCAATATGTTTGGTGTCGCCAGAAGCGCACTGATAAAACAGCCGATCAAGCGGTTTCTCTGTAAGGAAGATCAGGATTTATTCTATCTGCATCGTCAACAAGCCTTCAAATCGAATGCACCGCAGGTATCGGAAATGCTTCTCAAACGTCCCGACGGTTCTTGTTTCTGGGCACAGGTTCAGGCGACCCCGGCAGCGGGTGGTGAGTTCTGGATTACCTTTAGTGATATATCCAAACGGAAAATGGCAGAGGAGGAACGAGACAAAACCAAGGATATGCTCTCTCTGTTTATG
>CAIYDX010000094.1 GCA_903925005.1 uncultured Geobacteraceae bacterium | reverse complement strand
TTAAGCTCAGGCCTGCTTGTAATTGAATGTTGTTCTTTTTCATGAGTACCCTCCTGATTCTTGATATCAGGAGAATAGCAGATACATGCGACAGAAAAAGTCATACTGAAAACGCAAGCGCTCTTTTAGAACGATTCAGGTCAAACTTTATCATCTCGGAACATAGAGGGCGCTTGGCAGTTGACCCTGGCAACGGTATCGGAACAGTAGCAACGGTATATCTTCCGGCCGCTGCAGATCTGTCGTAACACGCTATTTTGTACCATCTAAATGTTTTTCAGCGACCTGCTCCAGTTTTCTCTGCAGTGTCGGCCGACTGAGCCCAAGCATTTTCGCGGCAATACTCCTGTTGCCATGCGACAAGGCAATTGCTTTCTCGACCAGCAATGCCTCAACCTCTTCAACGGTTGGAAAATCGTGAAAAATCCCATGCAGCGCAAACTGGTTGTTACTGATTTTTCGAACAATATCTCTTCTAGCGCCGGTGCCGACGGCAAGGTGCGGGAAGTCTTCCAGAACCAGAGTTCCTGCGCGATTTCGGGATACGGCATTATGGACCATATTGATCATTTCCCGTACATTCCCAGGAAAATCGTACGCCATCAGCGCATAGCAGAGGCCCTTGGATATTTCCGGAACTGTTCGCTGCAGTGCTTGTGAGGATATTTTCACAAAATGTTCCACAAGAGGAATTATGTCTTCACGGCGCTCTCGCAATGGCGGAATATGAAGGGCATGGGCGCTCATTCGATAGTACAGATCGCTCCTGAATGCCCCGGTGGTCAACAAGGATTGGAAGTTTGCGTTTGATGCGGCGATTATTCTGGCATCACTTTTATGAAGAACGTCGGAACCGAGCCGGTAGTATTCATTTTGCTGTAAAAGCCGCAACAACTTTATTTGGGAAGCGTTGCTGAGGTCACCAATCTCGTCCAGAAACAGAGTGCCCCCCTTGGCCTGTTCAATCAGGCCGTTCCGGCTCTCGGTAGCGCCGGTATAGGCCCCATTTTTGTGGCCGAACAGAGTATCAGCCAACATGGTATCATCCAGACCTGCGGCATTAACCGTCACCATTTTACCTGTAAGTCCACTGCATCGATGAATTGCCTTGGCAACCAGCTCTTTTCCCACCCCGGTTTCACCGGTGATCAATACCGGCTGGCGAGAATTCGCCAGAGTTTCAATGACCATGAAAATGGACATCATTCGATCGCTGCAGGAGATAATATCGCTGAACGTTTCGAGATTGGAAAGCGGTTCGCCCAGAAGATACCTTGTAAGTTTCCGATTTCTGACTACAAGCTCACTGCTTTTAACGGCATTTTGGACTATGTAAACCAGCCGCGTCGTATCGAGCGGCTTGGTTATATAATCGTACGCCCCCTGTTTGATGCAACTGACCACATTTTCAAGATCACGCACTCCAGTCATGATAATGACCGGTATGTTTGGATAGTGCCGCACTATTTCAGGGAGAAGGTCGGCGCCCGACGGATCCGGCATTACCCAGTCGAGCAGCAGGACTGTATGAGCGCCGGTTGCAAGAGTATGAAGAACCTCGGGACTTTTCTGCAATGAGGTAACGTTGCCGATGCCGTTAGCAAGAAGCGCACGACGCGCGCCATCGAGAAACTCGGCATCGTCATCAACGATGAGTATCGAATGCTCCGATTTACGGTAATTAGACTGCAGCATATCAACCCTCCAGGAAGTTCCGATCAGCATATTCCAGCCACAGAGGCAACCTGCACCTGACTAGAGATGCTATACACGGATTGTGCCAATTCCGGAGGCATTATTTGCGGCTTTGATCAGTAATATCCTGTTATCCACACTGGTTTCCAACTTCACCGGCAATGGAACAAACTTTGGACATAATCTACCTTGAAAGTTTTTTCTCCCACTGTTCCCGCTCGAAAGCCCAGTAGTCCTTCATGATGTCAACGAGGCCTGACATCCTCGCCTTGAAGCGGCTGATGAACGCATCTTGTTCCGGAAACTTTTGTCGTTCAGTAACGCACCGGCAGAGTTCGCGCCCCAGATTTTGGGCATTGAGATACAGGATCGCTTCATCGGGAAAGGTTCTGATCCCGGCCACTCCCGAGCCGATCCCGCCGACCGAGTTCGCACCGAGGGTGTTTACGAAGCGCTTCATATAGGTAAGGACTTCTTCGTCCTCTCCGCCGCCGGATGTCTCGACAACAGCTGCATATTTCCCCTCCAGGGCCATGCAGTGAATCAGGCCGTTGCAGCGATCAAGCAGCGCCTTCATCTGGGCCGTAACACTGAAAATGTAGTTCGGGCTGGCAAGGATGAATCCGTCACAGGCGAGCAGCTTGCCCTTTATGCTCTCATAGTCGTCCTTTATGGTGCAGACGCCGGTCTTGTGGCAGACGTCGCAGGCAACGCACGGCTGGACATTCATGGATTTCAGCGAAAGGAGTTCAACTTCGGCTCCGGCTTCCTTAACCCCGGCCAACACCTCCTCCAAAAGACGGCCGGTGTTCCCCTGCATGCCTCGCGGACTGGCTATAATTGCGAGTATCTTCATATTGTGCCTCCCGGTTCTGCTTTTGGTATGGAATAATATTCAACGTCAATATGGACAAATCCAGGCCTGATTATTTTCGGAAGCAGCATTCCTTCTCACCCGGTAGTTCTGTTTCCTATACTCTCTTGTATAACTGTCTCCAAGGTTTCATCGCCGATATTTATATACAGATTGCCATCATTTATGGTGACAGACCAGTTTATGGATCGATTCAGCGTGGATGCCAAACGGTTGATAAAAATCTGATCGAAACGGAGTACCGACAGATTGGGAACGCCTTTAAGTTTTTGAAGGTGCTGCTGCTCCCAGACAGGCAGTGCCTTTCCGCAGGCGATAAGTGCTACCCGCTCCGTATGGCGACTCGCCTTCAGCAGGCGATCCGGCTCCGGCAGTCCCACCTCGACCCATAGCGACACCCGACCATCCGGACCTTTTAACCATAGATCAGGTTCATCTCCGGCTCCGACCCCCTTGGTAAAGACGAGTTCAGGTTCGAAGAAGAGCGCATATGCCAGCAGCCTGGCGACAAGTCGTTCTTCGGTTTCCGATGGGTGCCTTGCAACGGTCCCCTGTAATGACTCGTAAATTCCCCGATCGACATCGGAGAGTTGGACTGTGAACCGGTAGACTGTTGATGGTAATGCCATGAAGTTACTTATTCCTTGTGAGTCCTGCCGTAAAGAGTGAGGATCGGATTCAATTCGGCCCGCATCTAATGCTGAAGTGAAACGTATAACAGATTTGACGTCTTGATAGTTAGGGGATTATGGCGACTTCATGTTGTGATGACTAAAGACTGACACAAGGGAGTTATCATTGCCAAGGAATGTTCGGTTGAATTCAATCCCGATAAAATTCAGATCTCCATGCTGTCTCACCTGCCTGACAGTGCCATTCAGCAAAAAGTCACTATTCCAAAAGGGGCGATAGAAACGAAGATTAACGACCGTTCCGACCATTAAGGGGATATCGCATCCGAGCGCCATCCCGAACTCGTTGATGTCGAAGGAAATTCCGGATCTAAAACTACCATCAGCAGGGGGCGAGAACTCCACCAGCGACCTGACCGGACTCCTGAAGCTGTTCCTGCGATCCTCGCCGGCAGGATAAATACAGTTGCGTCTGGCCTTGGCTTTGTAGAGCTCGGCGTCGGCAAACTCGATAAGAGCATCCACGTCATCCGCGTCAAGCGGATATTCAGCAATTCCTCCACTTATGGTCAGGTTCTCGGACGGAAGGCGCTCCTGACCTGGGAACATCTCGGATTCAATTGCTTGCCTGATTGGTTGTGCTACGTTCGCGGCATATACCCTGGTTGCCTGCGGAAGCAGAAGAGCAAATTCTTCGCCGCCGTACCGTACAGCTATATCGCTTTCGCGAATATTCTGCTGAATGATGTCGGCAACTTTCCTGAGCGCATGGTCGCCCGCCAAGTGGCCGCAAGCATCGTTATAATGCTTGAAATGGTCCAGATCGAAAAGCACGATGGCAAACGACGGTATGTCATGCCTGCGGGCCTGCTGAATCATCTTTGAGAGGGAGGCTTTGAAAAACGTCTGATTGTAAAGACCGGTAAGGCCATCGGTTATTGATGACCGTTGGATATTTTTGATATAATCCGCTTCAAGAAAACGGGGGTCGCTCATTATGTCGACCTCCCGCTGCATATAGTGCAAAATGGCTGGAAGGAGCCCCTGTCGTTGATAGTGAGGAGTAATAATGGATGTCATGTGCGGAATGATGCATTTCCAGTGTTGGGCGGCCGTTTCCGCGCCAAATCTCTTGCGGGTCAGAACATAGAAAAATTCGTCGTAGACTTCATCCCCGTGGGTAGATGCCAGTAAATCCACCGCTTCTATTAATGCCAAATCATCATCAATAGATTCACGTAAAAGGCCGGCCAACCTGTTTGCCAACGATGTGTTTTCGTGAAACATCCCATCCCTCCACGTACATACAAACGAAACGCAAGAACAATGAAAAATGATACGACCCAAAAAAATATTACATAATAATAAAATTGTTTTATTATCACCATATCAGGCATGATGCAAGTAAAAGCTAATTTATTTTTTCACTGTAGTTGCGAACAATATAACAGCTTTGTATATTTTAGAAATGAGACCGGATGTTGTAATATGGAAGAGTAGTGATATAGTTTGGGTCAGCAACGTCATAGCCGGCAAATAAGGCGCCCCCATCTTCATGATCCTGATAGTCGCCGGTCCGGCTAGGTAACATTGAAGATCCATGAACTTGTTTGATTTAAAAACATCGTTCAGTGGATTTACGTTTCAATATTACTATCGGTAAATAAAAATATTATATAGTATGGTATTGACTCAATATCATTTACCAGCGTAACGTATTATCAATCAAATAAACAGTAGCCGTCATATTCAGCATTATAATGTTGAATGGAGGTATGCCATGGATTCCGCTATCTACGAAAAACTGGGAACAACCGAAGAAGTACTTATCAAGCAGTTTCACTCTGATGTACAGGAAATCTTCACTACCATGGTCGGAGTTGAAGACATCATGCAGCTCCAGCTTCAAGTGGATCCGAGAACCCACTTTAGCGACTGCGTAACCGCCATGGTAGGGTTTGCCGGGCTGTTCAACGGCCTGGTCTGTCTGCATGTTCCACAGTCACTGGCATTAGTTTTCACCTCATGCATGCTCGGCATGGAAGTCACTGAGCATAACGAGGACGTCAATGATGCCCTCGGCGAGATTGCCAACATGATTGCCGGCTCGTTCAAGCACCATCTTTCGAAGGATGGACACGAGGTCAAACTGTCGACCCCCTCTGTTGTCACCGGCAAGGAATATATAATCTCATCCGGCTCCTCGGCTAACTCGCTTACCCTTCTTTATGATTCAAATGGTGAGTGGTTCATAATAAGCGTAGTAATTGAGATGGATTAATCATATAAAACAAAGCATACCTCAATTAAATACTGCAGGATGGAGCAACAATCCGCATGCGGGCCAATTATTATAAGACTATCAGCATGAAAACCAAGATGTCGCTGGCCGTCACTGCCATTTTTGTCCTTTTTGTCGTTGCGGCCTCATATTTCACTCTCTCCTATTTCGAACGCACATTCAAGGAATCCATCTCCGCCCAGCAGTTCTCTCTCGTTCTAGTTTGGCCAATACCATCGACGGCAAACTGCGCATCGCACAAAGCACATTGTTGGCCGCAGCCTCCAGAGTACCCAACAACACCTTGACAGATACGGAAAAATCCCAGCAATATCTCAATACAATTTCCAGTTTTCAATTAACTTTCGACAACATTACGTTCATATCAGCCGAAGGGAAATTAATTGCCGAGAGCAGCTATCTGCCTGGCCGGCGGGGCAGTAATTTTTCATATCGGGAATGGTTTCAAAAGACCGTCGCCACCCGAAAACCGTATATTTCAAATCCCTTTATTTCTATCCACACTCCGGTTCATCCGGCAATTATCATGACCGTGCCGCTCTTTGACAGCCGGATGAAAATGACAGGAATGCTTACAGGCAGCATCGACCTGTCAGGAAAAAACTTTCTGGCGGATCTGTCCAAGGTCATTATCGGCAAGGCGGGATATCTCTATATTACCGACAGCAACCGGGTCATGATCGTACACCCGGACAAGAGCAGAATCATGAAGGTTGCCGGATTCCCCGGCGGCAACAAGTTATATGATCGGGCATTAAATGGCTTCGAAGGGAGTGGAGAAGCGGTCAACACCAAAGGCGTTGCCATGCTTATATCCTATAAGCATCTGACCATGACCTCCTGGATTCTGGCCGCCAATTATCCGGCATCGGAAGCCTATGCGCCGCTTTACAAGGCCGAGCATTATTTCAGGATCACTGCCGCTGCAGCTACGGTACTGTTACTGCTCATTACCTGGCTTATCATGAAACGCCTGATGTCGCCGCTCATAACCATGACCGGGCATGTGAAGGACCTACCGGGAAAACCTCGGCAGGATCATCATATTGCCAGTGATTCCGCCGACGAAATCGGAGTTCTGGCCACTGCATTCAACGCAATGATCGACACTCTGGATAGGCAGCAGGATTCCCTGGAGAGCCAGAAAAACAGAATCGAGGACGAACGCATCCTTCTTCAGACGATAATGGATGCAATTCCTGATTTGATAATTTACAAAGACTGCAACAGCATCTACCAAAGGTGCAATGATTCATTCGCCTCCCTGCTCGTCGGGCAGCCAAAAGAAATAATCACCGGATGTTGCGATTACGACTTTGCGGCCACGGCGGAACTTGCCGAAGATCTTCGGCAATCCGACCAAGATGTGATATCGGGCGGTAATCCGTGCAAGCGGGATGTTTGGATCAAACTTGTCGATGGCAGTCAGATTCTTGTGGAAACAGTTAAAGTTCCGTTACACGATTCATCCGGAAGCGTCAAGGGGGTGATAGCTATTTCCCGTGACATCACCGAACGCAAGCGAGCGGAAGATAAACACCATGAACAGGCTCAATTATTGGAACAGGAGATGGCCGAACGGCAGGCTGCCCAGGAGTCGCTGGAGGTCAAACAGCTCCAGCTTGAGGCAATAAACCAGACGTTGGAGGAACGCGTTCTTACTGCGGTAAGAGAACTTCGCCGGAAGGATCAGATGCTGATTCAGCAGAGCCGTCTGGCGGTCATGGGTGAGATGATCAATAACATTGCCCATCAATGGCGACAGCCGCTCAACAATATCGGTTTGATTGTCCAAGCCCTTGAGATGGACATCCAGAGCGGCAATATGGACGAAAACGAACTGCGTCAAGAGATCGAAAAGGTGATGAGCATCATATCATTCATGTCCAACACCATCGATGATTTCCGCAATTTCTTCCGCCATGACAAACAAAAGCGCCGTTTCAATGTCAAGAGGGCGGTAGCAGGTGTTCTCGAATTCATCTCTGCTAATTTGAAAAGCAGCAACATAGCGATCGAACTATCCACGGAAGAAAATGCTTTTGCAACAGGTTATCGAAACGAGTATACTCAGGTTCTGCTCAACATTTTATCCAATGCCCGCGACGTATTATTAGAGCGCAAGATTCGTAATCCGTGCATCCGCCTTAATCTATGTTGTGATCAGGACCGTTCGATCCTGATTATATCGGACAACGGCGGCGGCGTTCCGGATGATGTGCTTCCTCATATATTCGATCCTTACTTCACAACCAAGGGTCCGGACAAAGGGACCGGCATCGGACTGTATATGTCAAAAGTTATCATCGAACAGAACATGAACGGAAGACTCACGGCATGTAATTCCGAAGAAGGCGCCGAGTTCAAGATAGAAGTTTGACCACACCTTTGCAGTCGCCGATTTAGATGAAATACTTTGGGAGGGCATAATGAATAAGCGGAGACACTTTGTCGAAGTTGCAGTACCAGATCAAGAGAAACTGGCGATTCTTTCCAAGTCAACTCTTTGCCGGGGGATGGAAAGTGCGGATGTGCGGTTCATTGCCCCATTTTTTCAGACTTATCATGTTGAAGAAAAAGCAACCATTTACGAAGAAGGGGACGTGGAGGCTTTCATGTGTCTGATAGTCAAGGGGGAAGTGAACATCATGAAAGGGCGTGACAAGCTTGTTTCAACTCTCGGCGAAGGCTGCACGGTGGGAGAAATGGCCATAGTTGATAATCTTCCCCGCTCTGCTACCGCCGTTGCTAAATCCGAGGCGCTCGTCTATACCATCAACCGCAGCAGCTTGAGCGAGATCTTCAATAAATCCATTCTTACATGGGCAAATCTCTTTTTCAACATTTCAGTAGTCCTCTCGCACAGGTTGCGAATAGCCAGCGACCTGATGTCACAATGTACGTGTCCAATAGATATTTCGCTGGCAGCCATAAAGTTCCCAGCCTCCCAGTTCCACCCATTTACGAGATCGAGTGCCACAACACCGTCGTAAACATTATGACGCCAATTTGGCAGACAGAATATTATCCTAGAAAAAGCAGTTAGCCGCAAAAAAGCACAAAAAGCACAAGAGAATTCATGATTATACTGTAAAACGCATTAACCAAACGGGTTTCATATTCATTCACTAGAACTACTTGTTTTTTGTGTGTTTTGTGCCTTTTTGTGGCAATGAACTGCCGGATTTAGGATTATTGTACTTTATGAACTAACCGACGGTAATATCCGTGCTTGATTCCCAATAACCGTGCAGATTACAGCGTTGGGATGCGATCAAGGTCACCTTTCCCGAAGGAGCGGCTTCCTTGGGCAATACTACCATGAACGTGACTTTAGGTTTCAAATATCCTTTAGGCTGCATATCGATTCTCCCGGCCGGTTCATTGCCGATAGCAAGCTCTATGTTTTCGATCCAATGACTCGGCGACATTCCATGAATATTTTCGCCGACTGAGACTTCAACAAAAAAAGGTTCACCGGCCTTTACCGATGCAGGTACGGAGATAACAGGTGCGTGCGATTTTTCAAGCGGAGTTTTTTTGGCTTGATCCTTAATGCGATTGATGTCGACAAAAAGTGATTGATCAACCTTGACGGGGAAATATCGTTCTGCGGAAGCAACCGTCGCTGTGATGCCCGTTGCGATAGATCCAATAGCTGCACTCTTCAAAAATGTCCGTCTGTCCATAGTGAAATCTCCTTTTCAGTGAAGTTGCTGCTAAATAAGTATAAAGAAAGCAACATGCGTAAACCAGTACAGTTGATTGGCGCAAAGGCATACCATCTACACGCTAATGGCGCATTGTTTCCACTATATCAGAGATTCAAAATTATGCAATTTCCTCTGAGCTTATTTAATCTCTCCAAAATATTTATTTTCAAAATATTGCAGCAAGCTTTAATGCGATCCAAAATGAAAGGCCCGCTTTAATCGCGGGCCTCATTTATTATCTTAACAGTTCCCCTTTATCAGGGTATTTCAGGCTTCAATCACCAGCCTGTAGATAACTTCCTATGGTTCAATCCTGTCCGGTGGAGTATCCTCTGTCACACAACCCTCCTTTGGTTCAAAGCATTCCTTCTTGCTTTGAAAAGTAACTGATTCTGTGCTGCTCTTTCAGTTGGATGTTTTTTCAGGTAGCGCTACCTAGATTTCACTATATCCGTCTTATTTCATAAAAAACAGTCTGTTTTTTATTTTTTATTTGATGTACTCTTCGAAGTTCAAATATTCATACCGAAGCTACTTAATTGGAAGCGTCGTTCAGCGCAATGGTGTAAAGAGATATTCCAATCCGTTGACCTTTATTTCATAGATCGTTTGCAGCATCCTGCCCAGCTTGCCATCCGGAAAACCTTCATTTGCAAACCAGACAACATATGGTTCGGGTAAATCAATCAGCAGACGCCCCTTATACTTTCCGAACGGCATCCTCATGGTTGTCAATGCCAGCATCTCTTCGGCATCCGGAAGCGACTGACTGGAAATACCCTGCATATTCTCATTCACTCGCGTTTCACCAATTCCTTTCTGGAGATAGAATATTATTCAAGACAGGCCAGTACAAAACATCTACAAGCCGTTGATAAACAATATCAGCTTTATTATTGACGGGTTGATCCGAAAAGTAAGATAATGACGTATATGGAGGTGCAATATGGGAGTTGACTCTATTGCAAGTTCAGCTGCAATGATGCAAGCCGCTCAATTACATGAGAATATTTCTGCCAAGCTGATGAAAGCGGCCGGCAACCAACAACAGCAACTGACGAACATACTCGACCAGAGCGTACAGGCTGGAGCCAAAGCCTCCGGTGTCCGAAGTAATTATGGCTTCTCGACGTATGCCTGAGCTGATTACATCGCTGTTATCTCATTAATGAGTCTTTGCAGGAGCAGCTTTCACCAGGATCAGGTCGTTGCCGGTCAGCATGTCGCCATCGGCCGGCATGACCAGCGCTACAGGCTTTTCCTGATTAACAAGCAGCCTGGCACCCTCCCCTTCCCCAAGCACCACGCGATACTCCCCCCCCTTCACATTTTTGAAGAGGAAGTAGCCGCTTTGCTCGCTCTTGGTCTTGGCAACGACTTGACCTAATCTGTCCAACAACTCTACCTTGACCTCGGCCACCGGGACAAGTCCTTTCTTCGAACTGAACTGAACGATGCCGTCCACTTCCCCGCTTGGCACGAAGTTGAAGTTGATCACTGACATCCCCCCCGGACGCGGCTCTATCCTGTAGCCGGCGGCGGCCGAAACCAGGAACGGCTCCGGGATCGATTCCGGTGATACGCTTATGTCGATTGGCACACCGACCGGCAGTTGCTTGATAATAAGGATGCCGTCCTTTCCAGTGGCTCCAAGCGAAACGCCGCCGTTTACTACAAAGCGAACCCCCTCCAAAACCGGCTCACCAATGTCGTAAACGCCGTTTTCGTTTTGGTCGACATAGGCCAACAGCGTGACAGCCCCATAAGGGGACATGGGAAAGGCGTCGGTAATTATTCCGTCAGTGCGCGGATTTCTGCCGGCGGAGACCGAGAGTTGCATCGAGATCGTGTAAATTCCCGAGGTTGTTATCCCTGTGTTTATCAGGAAGCCCAAGGCTCCAACGCGTTTTGCCAAACCGGCGGTGAAATCGTAACTGCCGACAGTAAGATCGTGGTTTATCTGGCCGGTAATCTGATAGGAGGTTCCTATATCCTTGGTGGCGGCCAACTGTATAGTGGAAAGAGTCGACACAGGCGAAAGTAGATTAGTTCACCTGACCGCGCAGACTCACTTTATTTAAGGAGGTGCCGACTTGGGTTGTGCCGACGGTTGTTACTGCGCTGGGAGCTATGCTGGTGGCCAACTGCTCCGAGATGCTTACTCCGGCAAGCTCGCCGGAGAGCCTGCCGGTGAAGCTGGGGATGGCCTCTCCGGACTTGTGAAGCTCCAGATTGGACTCGAACCCGAAAGGGATGCGCACGGTCAAAGGGAGCGATCCCTCCAGCTTCAGAGAGCTGTTGGAAACTATGGGATCCGCCAAATTTGGAAAGAGCTCGCTTACGAAACGGTCGATGAAACTCTGGCCGGCGCTGATGTACAAACCCGAGGAGTACCCCTTCATGGTCAGCAGAGTGGCCGAACCGTTGGCGTAAGACCTGACATGGTCAAGCGTTAGAAAACTCGATCCGATGGTCCCTTTAAGTCCCAAATCCGCGTAACTGATGAAGTGCCCGAAATTATCGGCAACGGTTGAGGTCCCGATAAAACCTGAGAGATTGCTGTTCAAGCCGAAGTCCGCCATGAGGATACCGGTAGAGTTGCGTCCACCGCTTACCATCTCCCTGTTCGCTCCCAATGTATATTGTACCTTGCCCGGTTGAACCATCAGGCCGTCCAGCAAAAAGCGTTGCCTCTCGATACGTGTTTCGCCGTTTGGCCCATGCAGCACCAGCTTGAAATCGTTCAATCCGATCTTCAAAGGCAGATTCTTGAAGCTGTAAATTGCCTGTTTGTTTGCAGCCTGGTAAGCTACCGGGACGCCGTTGTAGTAGAGTTCAGCGTCCCATCCTTGCGGCAGCGGTCCCTCGATATCATGGGTGGTGAATTGAGTTGGAAGATTCGTGGGCCGGTTGCTGACAAGAAAGCCGTACATGGGGCTGCTGGCCTGGCTGATGCCGGCAAAAGCCGGAGTCTGGACGGCGCCAAGGGCAAAGCGCGTAGCGTGCAGGGGCCCAAGCAATTCAGCCTTGGAGTCAACGCGGCCAGCGGTAAAATCGGCCCTGTCGAAAACCCCGTTACTTTCGGTCAGGTTCAGGCTGGCGTTCAATGCCGCCAAGTCACCGGAAGCCAGCAGCGAGGTCCTTTGCAGGACGTGCCCTAAATCTTTGCCGGAAAAATCGGTGGAGGTCGTTAAATCGACGACCGGAGGCGCTAACAATCTGTAAGGGGGTGTTATATCAGGAAATGAGGGGTCTTCGTCGATGGAAATTTTCTTCAGATTCTGGAAGCGGGCCTTTCGTTCCAGCAGCTGCTGCAGAGGTAATTTCTCCACTGCTTCAATCGTTATGATCTGCTGCGCTTTGTCACTGGTTATATGAATGGGTAACCACTTGTTAAGAGCGCTGGCGGCTATGAACAGATCGTCTTTCTGGATGATGGCCAGTCTAGTGTCGAAGTTACTCTTCACCCCACGTAAAACCAGGGTGCCGGCGGCGTCGACCTCGATGGTCCTCGACTCGTCCATTATATAGCCGGACGCCTTCCCTTCCCCGCGGTAACTGATCGCAAGATTCAGCAGGGAGGCGAGCTCTCCTACCGGAAGAAACAGCTCCCCTTCTCGCTCAAAAACCGTAATGGATTCGGAAAGAACCAGGTCTTCAAGGTGCAGCGCATAGATCAGCTCCTGCTCGTTGCCGCCAGAAGCCGGATGCACGCCAATTGTCATGAGCAGGAAACAAGGCACCAGCACAATCAAGGCAAGCAGTCTGCTCAAGCAACCGCCTTTTTTTACCGCATCGGTATGGACGTTTCCGCCATCGGCTTGTCGGCCCCATGCTCAGTAAAGGTCGCACGCAGCGTGCCGTTTTTGGGCAGGGCGTCCTTGCCGCGTAACGTAATCCGTACCCTGCGGGTCGCGTTGGGCACGTACACTGCCACGCCGTTGGCAGCAGCCACCTGTTCCGTCTTGCCGTTTTCAGCCACGATCGTCACCGCTATGTCTCCAAACACAGACATGGTTCCCGAGCGGTGCAAAGTAAACTCTACGATGGCAGGCTCTTTGCCGGCACCAGTCAGCAGCACCAGGTCGCTAATCTTAAGCTGTGCGCTCAGTTTGCCGTGGCGAACGATCACCGGCACCGCGATATTGGCGTAGGCCGTAAGGTTGATACTAATATCCTTGGGGTCTTTTTCTCCTCCGGCGCCAGGCAGCACGCTTGAAGCCTCCATGATGCGGTTTACCGAGAGATGGGAGCGATATTCACCCTCGGCGAGTTCTTTGGGCATCTTCAACATCATGCGCACAGTCTGCCCCGCCCCCGGCGCCAAGGTTATACGACGCGGCGAATAGCGAACGATCTCGTCAGCGAATTGCTCGCCCGGCAATGCCTCGCCGGTGACGACCTTGAAATCTCCCGTCTCGGTCATGCGCTTTCGTTCCAGCTTGATCTCGTAGGATTCGGTTACAGTCCCGGAATTGACGACCTCTACCTGGGCGGTCCGATCCTTGTCGGTCATGATCACCCTTGTGGGGAAAATCGTTACCGCCATGGATTTACCGGCTCCGAATGAGCAAAGGCAGAAAAGAAAAGCAAGAAGGCACCCGAGGATTCGAACTACTGATTTCATACGCCATTCTCCCGGAGTAAGTAGTACTTTTTCATTGAACCGTCACGTTAAAAGTTCCCGAGTAGCTGCCGGGCACGGGACCGGGCACAACCGTTGCCGTCGCGCCTACCGTAAATGTCATGGGCGTTTTTCCCGAAAGGTTCCCCGTTAACGGCACGCTGCAGGAAAAATTTGTCAATGCCAGGGTATACCCGCCATGACTTATGAAAACCGTGTTGTTTGCCGGCAGGACAACCGTGTACTTGGAATGGTTGCTGCCGATGGCGGTGAAGGAAGCGGCAGTGACCGTCCCCCCAGTCATGATGCGAACCCCTCCGCCGGCACTCCTCGCCCCATTGGCGCCGACCGTGACCGTCCCGCTTGAACCGAGGCTCACAAAAGAGCCAAACTGGAGATCATTATTTTTGACAACGGAATTAATTCCCGCTCTTGCCAACGCCGGGACCAGAATCACCATAAACAGAAACAGACCGGCAAAAAATATTCGACTCGACATAAGGCCTCCGCCGCAGCTGGAAAATATCGGCCCAGTTTTCAAGTAACACCGCTTTAGCACAAAATTATAGAATTTGGAAGATATTCAGCTTCTTTTTGCAAAATGGGCGCCTCCTGGGGGAGAACGCCTCATTTTTTGTGGCCTACCATCTCCAATATTCAACTTAGTTATAGTCAACCGATACACTGAAGCTGCCCGTGTAGTTTCCGGGAGCCTGCGCACTGCTGACAGTGAGAGTTCCGCCGACCAGAAGCGTCTGCGCTCCAGCGGTAAGAATGCCGGTACCGGATGGGTTGCTGACGAAGCTGCCAACCGTCATGGTATGCGCTGCACCATCGCTCAAAGACACGCTGCTAGCCGGCAGTGTGATGGCATAAGTGGAGTTCTCCGCACCGCTTACGGCAAAAGAAGCTGCGTTCTGGGTAGAACCCTGAGTGAAAAGCGTAACGCCACCGGTTGCGGCGCGGCTGCCGGCCGTACCTAATACTACAGAGCCACCCGTTCCCGCTATAAATTTGCCAAACAACATGTCCAGATTTTTAGAAATGGCTATGGGCGTCACAACAGTGGCGGTTGCATTGGCGGTGGCGGTAGCTGCATTGCTTTCCGAATATGTGCCAAGGGCGGCTAATACCGTTATGACTAAGAGTGCTATCACTCTGGCTGACGATTTATGAGTTCTCATTTTGGATCTCCTGTGAAAATTTATTCGGGTTATTAATGTCCTCAATTATAGTCAATAACTATACTTAAACTGCCCGCATTGTTTGTCGAAACTTTGTTCTCTTCCGAGTTAAGTTTTACGACAACCTGTTGTGGTTTGTTTCCTCCGCCAACTGTGCCTGTTCCTTCAGTGCCGCTGTTTAAGGTATTGGCGGCAATCTCGTTTGAGGAGGCACCGTTGAGAGACGCGTTTGGAGGAAGGGTGACGGCATAAGTATTGTTGCCACTGCCGGTTATGTTAAAGGTCACTGCATTGCTCTTCAGATCCTGGAGCATCACGCTGGAGTTACTGCCAACAGAGCTGGAGCCTCCTAAAGACATCGTTATGGTGCCGCCCGAACCGCCTTGGGAGATATTTGTGAACAACTGCTCCGTGACAGTAACGGGAACCACGACAGTAGCACTTGCATTGGCTAATGCCGAGACGGCGCCGCTCTCGGAAGCGAAGGCATGCATCGCGACGATGCCGACGATAGCGGGGAGAGCAATTGGAATGATGAACCGTCTATCTGTTTTCATGGCTTACATCCTTCTGACGTGTTGAGTCATATAACCCTAATATTATCTTTTTTATCCTTTGAATCAATAATAGGCCTACCGAATATTTTTTGCAATAGAATATAATAAGTAGACTTGAAATAAATCAGGCACATAATCGAAAAAGGGCGTCTCTCATGAGACGCCCAATCATTCCTGATTAAGATTCATTGGAACATTAATTATAGTCGACAGTGACGTTAAAGCTGCCTGTGTAATTTCCCGGAGCCTGGCCCGAGGAGGCTGTAAGTGTTGCACCGACAAGAAGGGTCTGAGCTCCGGCAGTAAGTATACCGGTACCGGACGGGTTACTGACGAATGAACTCACACCCATGGTATGGGAGGCGCCGTCGCTTACGTTTACCGTTGAATTTGCCGGCAGTGTGATAGCATATGTGTAGGCGCCTTCACCAGTCACCGCAAAAGAGGCTGCATTCGATGTTGACCCCTGATTGAACAGGGTTACTGCGCCGCCTGCAGTTCGCGCTCCGTTTGTAGCCATTGAAATGGTGCCCCCATTGCCTGCAATGAATTTTCCGAATGCCATATCAGCATTTTTTGAGATAGCAATGGGTGTCACAACTGTAGCAGTTGCATTAGCCGCTGCTGTGACCGCACGACTTTCGGAAGGGTTGCCAAGAATGGCAATGAAGCTTGTGAAGACAGTTACTGCGACCAGTTTTTTTAACAGATTGTTCGTTTTCATATTATCCTCCAGTTCGTTTTTTTGCAGTTAGTTTAGAATGAATAGCCTCAATTAGCCTAAAACAACCATTGCACATGCCGTGCCAAATATTTTATTGCTTTATAATCAGTAAGTTACATGGCTAATGCTCTAAATTACAATATATTGACGCATATTTGCCATATTTGGACCGCCTTGCAGTCAATTATTTGGCTATACTGTGGAGTGAGGATGCCAAGATTTGAGCATAAGACACTGAACATTCATAATGCTGGTGATGGTTGATGTACATGGTCAGCACAAATTGACAGCCTGAGAAAACGGTGTATTACTGCATTTCGTCGATCAGATGGCTCCTACGCAGTCAGAACCGTTTGTCGATTCTGACGCAATGTTACACACTCCATAAAAACATTGGTTATTGGATGGCAAGAAATCTGCAGTGAAGATTCGTGCCCTGTTTTCCGTTTTTAGCCGTGGCAGCTTTCAATTATTTGACTTATGGGTAACGCGTTTTGGGATATTGCCACTTGGTTGGTGGATATTTTTGACTGGAATGATTTTTCAAAGGCGATTGACAGACGCGGATGATACTATCCGCTATTTCGGGAATGATTTTCTGATAAAGCTGAAGAGATGTTTTTATATGTAAAGACTGACTTATATCTACTTGTCATTTTTCTGAAGCATTCACCCACCTGAGCCCCTGATTTTTCAAGGGC
>CAIYDX010000093.1 GCA_903925005.1 uncultured Geobacteraceae bacterium | reverse complement strand
TGGTCGAAACCCATAATGCCGGATTTGAAGACGGGATGCTCTTTATTCGTTAACCGGGTAGCTGTTTAGACTCCATATTTTCTGAAATCTACCCACGGATTCTGCGGAAGAACCAGAATTTCTTCTTAATTTAATTTCTTTTCCTGACAACGGCTCATAATATTCTTTTTTATCGTTTTCATCCCAACAAAGTACTTCACCACCGATATCCATCTCATATGAAGCAGCTTTTAATTTAGTTGGATCAAATGGATAGATCATACCAGTATGGAAAACGTAATCTGCAATATCTGCAGTATTTAATAGCGCAGATTCAACTTCATGTAACGGATCAAAATTTTTGTACTTATCATAACGTGATTGTGCATCATCGTCGCTAATTGCATAATTCAGATCATTTTCCATAGAGTACACCTTCAAAAAAACCATTATATTTTAATACAGCAAGAGGGACTTATGCCAATATAAGCTAATTTGAAATTTAATTTTGCCTCTATCATGTCAATATAGACTTTAATATTATCTACACTTGAGACTACTTCTTTATCTATATAATCTAAATGGTTAAGAACTATTCTGGTCGGTTGATTGACTAGAATTGACATTTTAACTATGTCCTCATTAAACTCAGCAACTCTCCGAATTTTTTTTGTCACAGATGTAAATTCAATTAAATTGTCACTGATTTGATCCCAACTTATTTCTTTTGGCAATGGCCCAGAATTTCCTCCAACACGAATTGGATATGTTCTGATAACAAGCACAATATCATCAACATCCAGTGGGCTCAGTCCAGCTTCAGATACAAAAGCGGCAGCTGAAGTATCGCGGCTAGTTGCATACGGGTAGTATGGTGAATGAAGGAGAGACAACCCAAACCCTTGTGTACCCTCGATTATTATTCGCTCCCCTTTAGATAACAAATCACGCATAAACGGTACTACAGGATGAATAAATGGCTTTAGTCTGTCATCATCTTTTGCCAGTCTTGCAGTGCCATCACGGCTGATGCGCCTTATGACCGCTGCTCCCGTACCACTCTGGGTCGATCCAATCGATTCACGTAATGAACTATTTTTCTCCGCATTGATTTCATCATCAGTTACAACCATAGCATTCGGGTCGATATACAGGCGATCAGCTGACAACCCGGTACGTGCTATTTCATCAAACAAAATATCCACATCAATATAACTGCCAGCGCCCAAGACACAGGTAACATCCGGCAGGATAGATGGTGTTGGCAACTGACGCAGAATTAATGGGGTTCCGGTCGGGTCAACGACCGTATGCCCTGAATTGGAACCACCAACCCTGACCGCAATTTTAGCCCCCATTTCCCGTGCTAAAAAATGCGCGACTTTTCCTTTTCCTTCCCCGCCGAATTGTCCACCTACAACAACTGTTACAGGCATAAAATACCCCTATTTAAATTTCGAATCAATTTTGGCTATCTTCGCTATCTGTTGTTGCAAGGATTCAATATCGTTGCCGTTATGTATTACTACGTGGGCAAGATTTGCCAGTGTATGTATATCCATTTCTACATGATGAGCATTAGCCTTGCCGTATTCGCCCTTGCTATTACCATCTGCAAGATATCTTTTAATTCGCTCTTCTTCCGGCGATTCAATATGCACGTGAATGAATGCCTGTCCGAACGTTTCTACCATAAAAGCATGGTCTTCAGGATGACGAAGTCCGTCAACAACAAGATTTCCTTTAGATGGCAGTAACTTAAGTAACTGTTTGCAAAGCCAACGCTGCCCCGGTGTTTTGTATACCGCATCACCAATGTCCTGAAGGGTGTCCCTATCAGGCTCGATGCCACGCTCTCTAAGCAGTTGCTTTAATACCAGACTGAATCTTGCATAGGCAAAACCAAAAGATTTTAAGAAACTACCTGCCGTAGTTTTTCCGGTTGCTATCGGGCCACTTAAGCCAATGACCTTTCTTTTTTTCCATGTAGTGGTACTTGTCGCTAAATCGGGGATAATCAAATACTCTTCGTCTTCGGTTCCCAAGCCTTCAAATTTTCCGCTCCAGAAAAACAGACCGACAACAGCAGAAGTAATAGCATCTAATTCATCATGCGATACGGTTCTATAATCGTATTTTCCTTCAATGCCAAATATTTTCAGCCCACGTTCCAAGTATTCAAGGCTTGCCTGTTTACGTGGAATACCCATGATATCCTGAGCAGCCCCAGGATAGCTCTCGATCACAGGTATACCAAGGCTTCTGAAATGATTTGCTAGACGGATGCCACGAGCAGTCAGCTTCTGCATACTTGGGATCAATGATGGGTAAACATTTACCCCTCTTCTCTTCAATATCCGCTCACAAATCCTCATGATTCCGTATTGATCACGCCCAGGATCATCGTCGCTAACAGTCAGTCTTCCTTTCGGTATTGAAAGCGGTGAATCGATCGAAACTATATTCGGACGACAATTGAGAGTTGTTTCTATAATGTCGTTGTCTGTGCTTAAACATTGTGTTTCGGCAACATCGTTTTTTAAAAGAGCCCACCCGGATGGTCTTTTCTCGCTTCCGGTCAGATCAATACCAACAACCTTAAATTCAGTATTTTTATTAAAGACATGAAGATCCTTAAGCAAAATTAAAGGGCCTGCAACCCCTTCATAGGGCTTTAGCGGAATACCATAATTGTCATCCGTATCACTTGCCCATACAATCTTGCTTTTGTTCTTGGCAAAATGAGGCAAAGATTTTATGACCTGCTGCGGGGCATCAATTTTTTTAAGTAAACGATCTACAACCGTGTCAAAAATGGTCTTCATACCTTCGACATCGGCATGATTGTATTGAATAAGTTGCTTCAATGCCTTCATGTCACCCCAGCGGTATTTATACCAAAGCACTGGGGCAGCCTCCCCCATAATTTCCTGCAAGTTATGGGGACGTTTTACACCAATTTCAATCTCAATTGCCTTCTGACCACCTGTCAATCCTACTCTCTTTGCCAGAAAACGGAGGTCCACATGACAGTTGGGAAGATTCAACCCCTTGAATTCCTGTTTTATGAATGGGAGGTCAAAGAGTGAGCCATTGTAGGTAACAATTATTTTTGCCTGTGAGATGGCTTCCTTGAACGCTTCATCATTACCGCCTTGGATAAAAGCACCAAATTTTTTGCCAATGCTCCAACCGACAACGGTGATTTTGTCATAATGCTTGCTTAGTCCGGTTGTTTCTATGTCTAGAAACATCGTCTTTTCGGGGAAGCTTGCAGCAATTCGATAATATTCATTGTTAGGGAGATGTTGGGCGAAGAAATCAACATCTTCCTCAGCCAATGCTTTTTGGGAAAGGTTTAAGGGTGAATTAGTGGTGTTTGAAATGTTATCAAAAAGTAGCGAGTATTGGCAGGGGTTGGAGTGTTCAAAATCTTTCCATGAAACAACGCCTGACTTCCAATAAGTCAGTTCTTTTTTAGATGTGATTCCCCTTATATGTTGGAATGTGTGAATAAGCATGTACACCACAATATGACTTTAAAATAACTGCATAATTTCAGCACGTTGGCTGTAGTAAAAGAAAATACGTGAGATATTAACAGACCCATCTTCAAAAGGCAATTAACATGACTTGAACGTGAAGTCCCCTACTATTTTTTTCAGTTGCCGAGCCCATTTCTCCAGTGCCTGCTGCTTTTCTTTGTCGTAGCGATAACGATTATAAATTTTAACCACTCCTTGTTTAACATGATTCAGTACGGCATCAATTACTTCATCAGAATACTTTAGTTTAGCCAACCCAGTGGCGCCGGTACGACGAAGATCATGTGGCGTAAAATGCGGTATCTCAAGCTTATTTTTTTCTTTAAGCGGGAGTTTTATTGCAAGACATTCTTCGATTGAACATGCCCCACAATCATTGACACACTTTGACGGGCAATTATCAAGGATAGCGTGAGATAAAGCATGCCGATTGATCGAGGTCCCGTTTACCTTACGAGGGCTCGGAAATATGAACCCCTTGCTCTTGATGGGTCCTATCAGTTCCAGCGCTATATCTGACAGATACACTCTATGCTCTTTTTTATTTTTGCTCCGTGCTGGCGGAATTGTCCACCAACGATCTTCGATTTCCGATGAGTGCATGCCGCAGACTTCACTGGAACGTTGAAGAGTCACTAGAATCAGCTTGAGGGCCCTTTTGCTGTCATCACTCATAGTTGCTTCCGGCAAATTATCCCACAGTATTTTGAGCTCTTTTTCAGACAATACTCTGTCCCGCTCCACTTTCGGCGTCGGCATCTTTACGCCAAAGGTCGGGGGTATCGGAAGGATGTCCTTTTCAACGGCAAAATTAAACATCCGGCGCATTATTTTAAATGTATTGTTGGCCATAACCGGGGAGCCACGGTCTATGATCAACTCCAGCAGTGAAGAAATATCGCGCTTCTTTATATCCAGTGCTTTCCTGTTGCCCCAAGCTGGCAACACATCTTTTTTAAGAATTCTTTCGTCCTCTGCCCAGGACTTTTTGAATCTTTTGGCATGATGTTCAATGTAGTCATCAATCAGTTCAGCAATTGTCGGCGAAGCCCGCCGCTCAGATATCGATTCTTCTGCAATTCTGAGAGGGTCTTTACCTTGCATCCATAATTCATGCGCTGTCCGGTACTTTCTTTTGGCATCAGAAAGTGATACGCTCGGATAGTGGCCTAAGTTCATGAAGCGTCGTATGCCGTCAATCCGATAGATGAAGAACCATGTTTTTACCCCGCCAGGGGTAACTCTGATTCCAAAGCCATCGCCTTCGCGTATATCGACAATTTTATTTTGGGGTTTCAAGCTGTCGATATATTTATCGGTGAAATGAATATGTTTTGCTGGCATAATGAACCTCATGGTCTCGTGTGGTCTCTGGTGTGGTCTCAAATGCATTGGCTTGGGTGATATCGCGTGAGACAATATGATGCTGACTATATCACAAATACAGCTAATATCAATAGTTTATTGCTTGTATGTCTACCGGGTGGGAAGTGATGCAGATGGGAGATATCGTAAAACTCCTGATTCGGGAGCAGGGGTTCACAAGTTCAATTCTTGTCATCCCGACCAGCAAATTCAAGGTGTTACGACTAATGTTGTAGCTCCTTTTTTGTATGTTTAGGCTTTAGTAAGTTAGAATTTATCTACACTTTTGTGAAAGAGTGAACCAGTGGACACGATTCCAGGAATATGCAATGCCGGCAAATAATCTGCACAACTTCATCTCTCTCCTTGAATCGGAAGGCGAACTTTCCCGCATTTCAGTATCTGTCGATCCGGTTCAGGAAGTTGCCGCAATTACCGATCAGATCTGCAAACAACCGGGAGGCGGCCAGGCGCTGTTATTTGAACATCCGGCGGGGGGGCATTTTCCGGTTGCCACCAATCTGTTCGGATCACCGGCACGTATCTGCCGCGCACTCGGCATAGCGGACCTCAGCGAGTTGACCGTCCGGCTGCGGTCACTGCTTGGCCAGGTCACTGACCCTGATTTTAAATCATTTGACCGCCAGATTACCGCTCTACCCGAATTCAGCCTATTTGCCCCCAATGCCTGCGACGCAACGGACCCTGCATTGATCCCGATGGCTCCCCCGAATCTGCTCCATTTCCCGTTTCTGCAGAGCTGGCCGGGCGACGGCACGGCCTCAGGCCAATCTCGTTACATCACCCTGCCGCAGGTTTTTACGGCCGACCCGGATGGCGGAACACAAAATTGCGGCATATACCGGGTTCAGCTGCGCGGAGAGCGGGAAGCGGCGATCCAGTGGAAGGCGGGCAGCGGTGCGGCGCGACATGCCGAGCTGTACCGCCGCGCGGGAAAGGCAATGCCGGTGGCCATTGTTCTAGGTGGCGATCCGGCAACACTATTCAGTGCCATGTTTCCGCTTCCGGGCGAGCTCGACGAGCTGACTTTTGCTGGTTTTCTGCGCGGCGCTCCGCTTGACACCGTCTCCTGCCGGAGTGTCCCGCTACGTGTCCCGATGGGGGTGGAGGTTGTGATAGAGGGGTATGTGGAGCCGGGTGACACCGTTATCGAGGGACCGTTTGGCAATCATACCGGTTTCTATGCTGCCGAAGCACCGGCGGCCTTAATGCGGGTGACCTCCATAAGCCACCGTCAGGATGCTGTCATCCCTGCAACCGTTGTCGGGCCGCCGCCGATGGAGGACTGCTGGATGGCAAAGGCGTGGGAGCGTCTGCTGCTGGCGTTTCTGCACAAGCTGATACCGTCAATCACTGATATCCACTTTCCGTTCGAGTCGGTTTTCCATCAAAGCGCGATCATTTCCCTTGAAAACCCTCAGCCCGGCATGGTACGGAACGTTTCCGCACAATTATGGGCTCTGCCCTGGTTTGCGGTGGCTCGGGTTCTGCTGTTTGTTTCTGCCGACTCCGAACCGGTCGATATCTCGCGGGCGGCCTGGAGAACTTTCAACGTGACCGATTTTACCGACGACATTATCCATGACAGAGCCACCGACCGGATCGCGGTTGATGCGACCGGCTGCCGCTTACCAAGGCTGGAAGTAAAACATTCCGCTGAAACCGCGGCCCTCGTCGCGCGGCGCTGGAAGGAGTACAAGCTATAGTGGCCGGCATCATTACTAAAATAGGCATCTTTCTGGAAATGATCAAATTTTCCCATACGATCTTTGCGCTGCCGTTCGCTCTGACCGGCGCACTACTGGCCGCGGGAGGGCTTCCGTCCCTCCGTCAGACACTCTGGATAGTCCTGGCGATGGTCGGTGCCCGCACGGCAGCGATGGCGATGAACAGGCTGATCGACGCCGAAATTGATGCCAGCAATCCCCGGACCGCCGTCAGAGCTATCCCGGCAGGCTTGATCGGCAAGGGGCTTACGCTGTTTTTCATCATCGCGGCAACCGCTTTGATGATGTTCGCCGCCCGAATGCTGGGGCCGCTCTGCCTCAAGCTGTCGCCGCTCGCCCTGTTTTTTCTGTTGCTTTACTCCTATTGCAAACGCTTTACCGCGCTGGCCCATGTCGTACTCGGCATCTGTCTGGCGGCGGCTCCGATTGGAGCCTGGATCGCGATTCGCGGCACTATTGAATTGCCGGCACTGGTTCTGGGAGGCGTCGTATTGTTCTGGGTCGCCGGGTTTGATATCCTGTACGCGCTTCAGGATCTTGAATTCGACCGTTCCGCCGGACTGCATTCGATCCCGGTGCTGCTCGGCATAAATGGTTCTCTCTGGGCTGCCCGGCTTTTTCATCTGATCATGATCGGCCTGCTTTTCACCCTGCTCAATATCATGCATCTCGGGGCACTTTTTCTGGCAGGCATCCTGGCTGCGATCGCCATGCTGCTTTATGAACACTGGCTGCTGAAGGACGGAGATTTGACAAAGATGGATGCAGCGTTTTTCAATATGAACGGATACATCAGCGTTGCCATAGTGCTGTTTACGGCGGCCGATGTTCTGACGAGGTAACATATGGCGCAGAAACATATTTTTATTGCACTGACCGGCGCATCCGGTTCGATGTACTGCCTCCGCCTGGCTGAGCAGCTCTGCCTGAACGGATTTCAGGTAACGTTCAGTGCCAGCTGCAGCGGTACGGCGGTCTGTTTGGAAGAGACCGGCCTGGACCTCTCGGGAGATCTGGATAAAGCACGGCAGCGCCTCTATGATCATCTTGAAGTCAAATCAGGCATCAAGCTGGTGCATCCGGACGATCTGTTCTGCGGAGCCGCCAGCGGGTCATCCGCTCCGGATGCACTGGTGGTCTGCCCCTGCAGCATGGGGACCCTGGCTCGTATTGCCGCCGGGACCTCCGGCAACCTGATCGAGCGGTGCGCCGATGTCATGCTCAAGGAGCGCCGGCCACTGCTGCTGGTGCCAAGGGAAACGCCCCTTTCCGATATCCACCTGGAAAACATGCTGAAACTTTCCCGCGCCGGGGCACGGATCATACCGGCAATGCCCGCCTTCTACGGCCGCCCGGACTCCGTGCTGGATCTGATTGATTTTGTCGTCGGGAAAATACTTGATCAGCTGGGCATTGAGAACAATCTCTATAAACGCTGGGGCACGGAATAAAAACGGCTCAGAACAAGCTGGGACTAGCTGAATGTGTTGCATGAAAAAAAATATGCTTGATATATGTCTCCCCCCAAATATCGCCGCATATCTGAACAAACGGGCTGCATGCGGACCCTGGCAGTTTAACGCGCCGCTCTCCCGCACCTTCACCGGTGCCGTTGTCATCCCCTCGTTGGCTGAAGCCGTCAATCTTCCCCAGACATTAGAATCGCTTTCCCTTAATCCCGGCGAGTTGCTGGATCACTTTTTAATTCTGGTTGTAGTCAACCAGCGTACCGACGCATCAAACGCGGAGACCGCCGATAACCTGGAAACGTTGAAAATGCTGCCGTTCTGGAAGCGGCAGTACCGTTTAAACAACCTTTCCTGGGTAGATGCCGCATCAACAGGCAAGGAGCTGCCACACAAACAGGGTGTCGGCTTGGCGCGCAAAATCGGCCTTGATCTGGCTCTTACGCATCTTGATTACAGTGAAAATGACCCGCTCATGATCTGCCTTGACGCCGACACGCTCGTGCAGTCTGACTATCTTCCGGCCATCTCAAATCATTTCGCCGGTTCAACGGCAGGCGGCGTCAGCATCGCCTATCGGCACCGCCCCGCGCAAGAGCCGGTAGGACAGGCAGCGATCGACCGTTATGAACTCTTTATGCGCACATATGTCCTCGGACTGGAACTAGCCGGCTCCCCTTATGCCTTCCACACCGTAGGCAGCGCAATGGCCTGCCGGGCTTCGGCATACGTTGCCTCCGGCGGAATGAACCGCCGACTCGCCGGAGAAGATTTCTACTTTCTGCAGCAGGTATACAAAACATCAGGTGTTGCAACGCTGACAAGTACAGTTGTCCACCCTTCACCACGCTCTTCCGACCGGGTTCCTTTCGGGACCGGTCGCGCCGTAGGAGACATGCTGGCTGACGGAGAGCAGCGACTGCTCTTCTATCATCCGGTTGTTTTCTCGATTGTTGGAGAGTGGTTGGCGGTTGTGAAGGAGAACAGCGGAGCGGATGCCGCCGCATTAATGAATAGAGCCGCCGCTATTTCACCGGTTCTGCATGATTTTCTCAAACAAGCCGGCTTCGGTGATGCCTGGGAAAATCTGAAGAAAAATAACCGAGAAAGTACAAAGTTGATGGCCGCATTCTACTGCTGGTTTGACGCGTTCCGCACCATGCGGCTCATACATGAGCTAAGTGACCGGGCCTATCCCCGCATTGCGCCTGAGGAGGCCGTGGCATCGCTGTTGTCGCGGGCTGGACAGATCGGCTCTGATGTTGTTTGTGAACAGTTGGAGTTGCTGCGAAGATTGCGAGGGGGATTATCCGGGTAAAGAAGAAACTTCCGGGAACTGGGGCGTTCTACACCAAAATGCGTATTTTAAAAAAGCTTCAAGATAGCCTGCTGTAACTGGGAGGCCAGAGTAAGCGAAGTCGTTCCCAAACTTTGTCGTGTTTGCAGCATCAGCATGTTGGCCGATTCCTGATTCATATCCGCTAATGTCAACTTGTCAGCACCATCCTGCAGGATATTGATCGCCCCGGCATTAAAGTCAAGCCGCGTTACAGCAATGTTCGACGTCGAGCTGAGATAGGCGGAAATCGAACGCACCGTACTCTGAGCCGCATCTACACGTTTAATCGAAGCATTAATCGAGTTTCTTGTATCCCAGACTACCGATGGGGTGTTTATTTCGAATGATACGTTTTGCCCCGACAGAGGCGCATCAGAAGCCCCAAAGATAATATTGCCATTGCTGTCGATGGAATAATTGTCACAGTCTATAATTCTTCATCAGAAACAGATGATGCAGTTCTGACATGATCGTCACCTAAGATCTCGGTTCCTCTCGTCAACGTAGTATTACGAGAGGAGACTGAAGATGACTGAATCAATTGGAAACGTTGCG
>CAIYDX010000092.1 GCA_903925005.1 uncultured Geobacteraceae bacterium | reverse complement strand
TTGATTGGTGGAAGCAGCCTGGCAATGATACTGTCTTTCAGCTCTTTCGAATAATGCTTCATTATTTACCCCTTTCCGGTGCCCCCAGAGTAACAGATTAATTTGGAAAGGGGAGGTGACAACTATCCTGACACAGGGGGCAATCGAAATATTCGGTTCGTGAATCTTTGGCTCACGCGGATTTATGCGAATCACGGTAGCGTGTTTCAGTTCGTTACCGAAACGCTCCGACTTTGCTCGAATCGTGGGGATCGCGGCACCGGCTCCCATCTCAATGACTACAACACGCCGCTCAGCATTTTCGGCTAAAAATGCGTCCATCGCTCGCTTCTGCGCTTCAGCACGTTGCGACAACCATGTCCAGTCAACGAACATAAGAACATTCGGTCTGCTGGTCTTTCAGGGAACCGCAAAAATGCGTGTACAATCGTTTTTCGACTGTGCACGCATTTTTGTTGTCATTCAATCCAGTCCTGCTGACCGGAATCACCACGTGATGTGTTGATACCGATCAACAGACAACCAGCTTCATTCAGCTTCAGCGTGTTAAAGATGATTTCGGTGGTTTTGGTGGTGCCGGCTCTGCGGGTATTGTCAGATCGTCACGGAAACCTTTCGCCTTTGCACCGGTATGTTCCATGGATATTTTTGCCATTACCATTTTGAACTCCGCTCGGGCTGGTGATTCCTTGTCCTGGTAAAGCGCCTTGTCTGCCGCCTGTTTTGCGAGGTCAGCTGAATTTGTCTCTTTCCAGTCGCACAGCGCTCCGCCCATTGATGAACGTAAAGGAACGGACTTGCCTTCAAGCACAATCGGTTCGCTGGTAACAGCGGTTTTGAGCCGATCAATGACTTTCAATACATCTTCTGGGTCTGTCGCACCTTCCAAAATAACGATGAATTCATCGCCTCCGGCCCGATACAGGGTGTCGGTCGATTTCAGGCACGCTTGAACTCGGGATGTAAATACCTGGAGAACCTGGTCACCGGCATCGTGACCAAATGTGTCGTTGATACTTTTAAAGTAATCAAGATCGCACTGAATCACAGCATAAGGAATCTGTTTCTCTTCAAGTTCAGCAGCTCGCGTATCCAGTGAAAGTCTGTTCTGCGCTTTGGTCAGATGATCGACTGTAAGCTTGGTTTCAAGTTCGGCGATGCGCTGCTGTCCATATTCGGCTGTTTGCTGAACAGTATCATGACGTACCGCCATTGCCGCCATTGCTGCGGCAATTTTAGCGAAAGCTGCCTCCGGAATGGTTGTCTTGAGCGCTGCCAGTTCTGCCAGAATGGTCTGCTGAGCTTCGTCAATAGTCTGCAAATTCTCATTCGCGGAGGCGGTCTCATCCTTGATCTTCTGAAAGGCACAGTTCAAATCCTGATTGGCAAGTTGTACTTCCTGAAGTACCCAGTCGGTATCCTGAAGCTCATCGGTAAAATCGTTGTTACTCATGGTGGTCTCCTATATCGGTTTTGGGGTGAAGCAAAACAGCGTCAAGAAAATCGTCGATCTCAGCTTCGCTGTAAGAAGTATTACCTACGTGAGCTAAGAAAGCGTAAATCAGCTTTTTTCGACGTTCTCCTTTTCGCCTGTCTGCGTTACGTCGGTCGTCTTTGCGGTTATCTGGTAATGGGCTCACAGGCTTTTTCCTCTTGTGGTAGATGGCCGTTGTTCGGGCTGGTTTGCCGGGGCGTTTGTAACACCGCCGTCTACATTCTGCAAAACTGGCACAATGATATCTCCAAACGCTCCGTCATCACTCTCGCTTGCTGTATCATCTTCCTTGGTACTGGCAGCAGATTCCGGTTCAATCATTCCGAGATCCAGTTCAATTTTTCTCAAATGCTCGTCGTAAATCGGATGCATACAGTTTTCGAAGCGGATGGTGTAGAAGCGGTCACTCATCTTGTAGCGACTGGCGCTGTTAATCAGCTTGCGAAAATCATCTGCCGCAAGAGATACCACTCCGCAAAAGTCGAGTGCTTCATTCAACTGCTCCACGTACAGATTACGTTCTTCTTCCACCACCAACGCCATCTCGTAAAACTTTCTGAATTCAGTTGCTGAAATTACTGGTTCTGGTAGTGCTGCCGTGACGTTCGGTTCTGGTTTCTGATGTGCTGATTCTGTTGTTGTGCTGAGTAACTGGATTTTTGCATTCAGCCAATCGCTGCCACGGGCGATTCGGTTGCCGATTTTATGAAACATCTCGGTTCCTCCTATGGCTGGACTGTTCCGTCACCTACCAGTCGGCGGTACTCGTTTATGACCAGTTCACGGTAGTACAACGACATATTCGGCAGGGTACGGAACTGTTTTTTTGCTGCTTTCACCGCTTCCAGCGTTAGCCTCTCGACAACCACTTTCGGTAACCAGAGCGACGCACAGACCCAGTCCGGATTGACAGGCTGTTTTTTCTCGGTCTTCTCGATTCGTTTGACTGTGTGAGGAGCTGCTGGCTTCAATGCGGACGGTGGTAGCGTTGTCTCCATAGATTGTGGATCGGCTGCTTTAAGGAAAGCTTCCGTGGCATCGGTTGCGGCGTTATCCATCGATACGTCGAGATTCAGGGTGGTGTTCTTCTTTTTCGTGCTCATCTGTGGTCTCCCTATTGAAATATAGATTTTGCAGTAAAACGGCTGGTTACCGGTTACTTGATCAGTTCCATCAATTCTGTGTACAAAGCAGTAACATTCCTGGCCGCTTCACTTTTTGGCGCATACTCACCAACACCCATTCCGGATGTGATGGCATCCTGGAAAACAGCAAGACGTCTCAGTCTTGTTTCACATATTTTGTAGTCCGCCTTGATCATGGTATTCATTGCTTCAGTGACTGAGCGATGCAGGCGATGTGACCAGTGCCACATGTTGATGACGATCACTCCGCTTGAGGTTGCTTTCGTTGCTTTATGCATTTCTTCCAGAACAGGTATGGTTTCATTTCTGAGTACATGAAAATCAGCGCCGCTCGGGGTGGTTGGCACGACGATAAGGTCCGCCGCCAGCATTGCCGAACGAAGGGCGCGGTTATCAGTACCGCACACGTCAATGACGGCAAGATCCCAACCTGACGGGAGCTGGTGAATGCCTTTGTTCAAATCACCATTCTCCGGTTTCCACTGATAGACCGGGATTTGCGTAAGTGCCGGGTTTGAATTCCTGAAAGCGTTCCAGTAGACGACGCTCTTTTGAGTGTCAGAATTGACAATAATGACGTTGCGGCCTGCTGCCACCGCTTCTGTGGCTATGTTGGTGACGATGGTTGACTTGCCGACGCCACCTTTGGTCGAGATAACTGAAATAACTTTTTGTTGAACAGTTGACATTGGTGGTCTCCTGAATGTTATAGTTGTGGTGCCAGTCAGACGTTAACAGGCAATTATTTCTTTGCTTGCTGTGTCAAGCAGAAGAATAATTCGGTCTCATTGCTGTTTAATAGGGATCTATAAAGGAAGGTCGATAGGGAGAAGAGTTCGTTGGATTTTTGAAATACTCATTACGGCTCTACAGATACATTACGGTCGCCCGTACTGTAGATAATTGCTGTCTTTTACCTCGGCGCTGTCGCCGCAACAAGTGGTGGCCTCAGCCCTTCCTGAATCGCCCATTTCAGCGTCGTTTCGATCATCCGCCTTCCAAGTAGTGCCTGTGCATCAGGCTCCCGCAGCATCTTCGTACCAGGCTGATAAATTGGCCCCCAGCGCAGAAAATCTTCCTTCGTCGGCGTTGGAACTCCGCATAGGTCGTGTACCGCTTTGAATGCTTTCAAACTCACTTCCTGTTTGTCCGTGGGAATTTCTTCGATCATGCCAAAGTAATGCAGGTACGTACCGATTGCGTCCAGGAACTTCAAATCCTTATTGCCCAGGAAGCAATTTTTCTTGATATCAACCCACATCTGCGGGTCACGTTTCGGAAAAACACTATTGCCGCTTTTTTTGAGAAGCGCCTTGATTTCTGAATCACTGTACGACCGGCGCTGTCGGTCCTTGTACGCCGGTTTGTTCGGGAAAATAACCAGCGCTTCGTGGACACCGGTATCGTAATTGTCTTCCATCTCGCGAATTTCATGCAGTGGCAAGCGATCTTTGGTAAAAGCCCGCTTGTCGTCCTTTTCCGTTGTTTTCTCGTAAGCCGACACCTTCCCGCTGATCGTCTGGATGTACTGAAGCGACTTCTCTTCCTTCAACCCCGGCAAAACAACCGTCACCTTCAAATTATTCAGGATTTCCTGCTTTTCCGGTTCTGAGTAGTTCCTCGTCAATTGTTCGCCGGATTGAAGGCAGACAGCCACAGAAAGGTTCCGCGACCGGATTGTTGCCACGTACTGAGGAAACCCGATTACCTTGCCGATATTGGCGAATTCGTCCATCAAAAAGAAGACCGGGCGACCGCCTTCACCCATTTCGATCAATTCATCAAAAATCTGCATGTACAGCGTAGAAATAACCGGTGCAAGTGTCGTTACCTTATGTTCGGGAACAGATACATATAAAGCAATGGGTCTCCGCTTCAGTTCACGGAAATCAAAATCGGTTTTTGCGGTTATGCATGCCACCTCATCGGTGGCAAATGCGCCTAACGCCGAGTTCAGTACAAATTTTGTTGAGTTTCGTGTGTCTTCCGGAGCCATCCGGCTATCGAAAGAGTTCGCTTTACTGAGAACTTCACGTACGCCAAGCTCAGCAACCGCAAACTTGGCCAGTCCCAGAATGCACTCAAACGTACAGTTGGAAAGAATTTCACTCACATTCTGTAAATTGCCATATGGTCGCTCGTTTGAATCATGGCTCTTTGGGAGCGCTTTGACCGCATATGACAATGAGACCAGCAGATTGATTGCAGTCGTATCCCATAAATCCTGATCACCACCGCCACCTGCTCCGCCGCCACCTTTGTTTTTGACGATAGACTGGCACGCCTTACTCATCGCGACAGACTCATTAGTCTCAATCGGATTCCAGCAGATCGAAACATCTTTACGATCCAGCTTCAAAAGAACCGGTTCACGCCCAAGTGCACGTTGATGAGCAGCGGTCTTCTGGTATAACTCGCCTTTCGGGTCGGTAATAACGGCGCTGTAGGTTGGCGGGAGCTTCATTATGTTCGGCAAGAAGAACGATTGCGTCTTGCCTGAACCGGTTGGCCCAATGACCAGCAAATGGGTAAAACAGGTATTCAACTTCATTTGCACGTTCTTTGTCAGAATCAGACCATCAGTGCCCTGGTACTCCTTGATATCGGACAGTTTGGCAAAAACAGCGCTTGACTGGGCATTAACCATCGAAGCCGTTTTGCACTTACTCCAGTACATAAGCCCGGCGAACGACGCCAACGGCAGACCAGGCGTGGTAAAGATCCACAGACCGAGCTTGGCTTTGTCAATGATCTCACCAAAGCGTTCGAGAACAGGATACCCGGCATGCGAGTTTTCAAGACACTCAAGCCAGAATTGCCACATTTGCCAGTCATCGTAGTGGAGCTGTCTGGTTCGAAGTTCTGTACCGAAAAGCCAATCAAATATGTAGGCCGGGACAAAGATTGACACGCAGAGAATCACACCTGCCCAGATAGCAACAGGGGATATTTTGTTATCGTTCACTGGAAACCTCCGCTGTTTCCGTGTTCTCCAGCTCTTTTGCCGCTCTCTTTCCCTCTTCGTACGGTTTCATATATTTGTGATAAACGAAATATGCCGTGCAATAGAACATGAACATGTGAACACCAAAACTGACCCAATGCATGAATATCTGAAAGAAAGAATGATGGTGCTGCATAAGGAGTAACGGTACTGAAGAGTCAGGTGCCATGGCAATTTTTCCTCGATCAAGTGGTTTGATTATGATTGTCCACTATTGAAATATCGGGAATAGTTGCACGGAAGACGTGTTCGAAGGCTTGTAGGTGTCAGTATGGTGGATATATCCTATGTTCTGCTGAGAACAGTCGCCTGTCCGAGGCAAATCAGAAGAAACAGATCCTCAGTGCGGAAAGCATTTCATGACCGGTCTGGTGATGTTTGCACACATGATGCTGTTCAGATCGATAACTTGTCCGAGAGGTTTCAGAACCCAGTGTTTTTTACCAGGCACTGGCGATAGATAAGGAGCGGTTATGGTGAGATTATCTTCCACTACCCACACCAGGATGTTTGCTACGTCACGCTGATCACGGTGTTTTCGTGTGCGCATCTTTGCTTCCAAGCTCGCAAAAACATCCCGTGAGACGATCAAGCCACCTTCAAGGTAATCCTGAAGCATCTGGTTCGCTGCAACAGTTTCAATTGCTTCTGCCATCTCAGACCCTGTGTAATCAAATCTGGCGAGCCATGATATTGTCATTCTGAAATCAGCCAGCGATAACTGAATTTTTGCCAGTCCACGTTGTGTCATGAGGAGTAGCGCTGCTGCCTGTTTAGACGAGTTTGCTGCTTTGACAAGATCATCGTTAAACGCCACATCGTATGCTGTGCAACGTTCTCTGAACGCAAGGTAGGTACTGAGCGCTTCAAGTCGATCCATCAGCATGACAGCTCCCGTCTGCTGGAGTCTGTCGATTTCCGCTCCAGTAAGATGGATTGCCATGAATTCGGCTAAGCGCTGCTGTGTATCAGGGTTGTTGAGTTGAGCAGACGCACCACGGAGTGCGTCCGCAAACTCATGGGCATCTTTTTCGGTGCGTGCGATACGGCGATCACGGCACGTATCGCGCGGCACGTTACGACGGTCACGGGGGTGGTGCAATGCGGCAAAAAGCTTTGCTTCTGTTGGAGTCAAACCGGCTCTGACAACAGAGCGCTGTTTTTCGAGATCATCCGGAAACGCGATGTAATCGTGATGATCGAATATGAATAACGTGAGAACTTCAGCTCCGTACGTTTCGCGGGTCTGATCAAGGGATTTGTAGCTCTCGGATGCCTGGAAACGCTGTCTGGCTTCCGCTGTCCAGTGTTCAGCGCCTATATGCTCTTCCGCAAACCGATCCAGATATCTTTGATTCATCTTGTTCTCCGCTACAGAGAAAGACCCTTTTTCGGTTTCGGTTTTGCAGAGATAAGCGCTGCTGCTTTTTCAACGGTATTTCGCAGATAATCATCACCGTGACCTTCATACCAGTTTTTGTCCGTATCCAAAGTCTTCCGGCAGAATCTGATAGCTTCAGAAACTTTTTCAGCGCTCTGACCATTTTCGATCAGATAAGTCGCCAGCCCGAAATCGGCTATACTGGCATCGTTTCCCGCCCGACGAAATTTGCGAGCCCACACGTCTGCAAAGAAGGATTTCTCGGCGTCTGTCAAATCCACATCCACTTCGGTATTCGAAGCTCCAAGAGGAATTACCTTTAACGGCGGATAATTTTTCATGCAATAATCTACTGAAACCGATTCTTCATCCCAGTTTGTCTTGAACGACAGCCCCTCAGTAACAAACCGTCGCACCTGGCGTGGTTTCATCGCTCCCGGATCGCCACCGTACCAATCCTTGAGCGCTCTCAGGCATGCAGCCGCCTCCTCTTCCGTGCATGGTCTATCCAGTTTAAAGTGGGCATGGTAATTATCCGGGCTTGTCTCGATCATAAGATGACCCGGCACCGAACCATTCACGTCATCAATGTACACGGAAGACAATAGTTCGTCGGCAGGGGCAAAGCCCACACTCAGGTCACTCGGCAGGAGCTCTCGCCCCATCAGCCTGGAAAATTTGTCACCATGCAGTTCTTTGAGTTTCTGGTATGCATATGTGCGCGTTCTGTTGATCTGCTCACCCGCTTTAGCTGTGTCCCAAACAATCGGGAGAGCCGTGTATGCGCGTTGAAGAACAGTGCCGTCGATATCCTTGACTTTGAAGCCGACACTGAATTTCACATTTCCGTACAGATGCGTCAAAAGAAGATTGTTCGAGCTTCCTGATGGTACTGAATGTAGGTCATTCATGGTTGGCTCCGTTTGTTATCGTTTTAGCGTTGTTTTTGGAGTATTTGCCGGTTTTGCTGACAGAAAACGCTCCAAATGCTCTTTTGTCTGCAAGAGTCCACTTTCAAGGGATGCTTTAATCGCTGGAATTCCTGTTGCGACATCACTCAGCTTGTCAACAAGATCAATGCCTTTGTAACCCAGATTTTCAAGCTCATCAGCTGTGTCAGCATAATCACCCAAAGTCTGGTGCCGTACCTCCAGATTCGCCTGTAGTTCCACAATTTTGTTGATACAGCCGTTACGTCTGAAGTTGGCGTCCAAAATTACATCAACTAACTGTGAAACTTTATCCAGATCTACCAGAAAATTGATATCAGCATTCGATCCGTATTCCGTGGTCATCTTGTCAGCGACCAGCAGCAGTTTTCCGAAGTTGTTCAGTTCCGCTTCATAGAGGGCAATCAGATCTTCGTCGCTCTCCAAACTTGCAGCTCCGTTCAAATACTCAGCGCCAACAATACCAAACTTGTCAATTCCAAGTAACGGAAGTCTGTCATTGAACTCGGAGGCAAATTCTTCGTACGCTCCACAGAGTGCTTTCAGATCGGTGGGTACCTGTTCCGGGCTGAACGGGCCAAATTTACCGTCAAAGGTGTAGGCAGTCTCCAGCATCTGGAACAGTGCGGCGGTATTCGGATGCATTCCACAATCCAGTGCGTACAGGGAAACCTCATACTCTCCAGCACCTGGGATGTTCATGGTCTCTGATTGGAAAGCACGTTTGCCGTTAAAGAGTTCGGTCAGGTGAGTAGCTGCTTGCAGTGCTTTATCAGGAGCAGATGCGAAAACGGCTTGGTGAGCCTGGTCAAGCGCATTGGCCCAGCCGATGATGCCGTTGTAGTCCAGATAACCTGCCCACATTTCTTGCGGACTCATGGCATTCATTAAATCCAGTTGGTCAGGCGTAAGCTGCTCCAGGGTGCAATCATAGTCAAATTTATTCTGTATCAAGTCACTTTGAATATTAGCGGGTAAATCGCTGAATCGATCGTGTAGTACCGGCTCTTCGAAGATCTCGGCATGTGCGCGGACAAGCGGACCAGCCCAGTTAACAAGCCCGTTCCATTCGAGATAGCTGTCCCATAGTTCTTCCGGACTCAATGCATTGAGCGTATTCAGCTGGTTCTGGGTAAGGTCAGCCGGTTTACAGTCGATGTCCAGTATGTTCTGGAGCACGTCATGTTGCAGGTTCAAGGGAAGGTCGCTGAATCTGGCTTTCAAGTTCATTGGTCGGAACTCCTTTACATTCAGTTGGTAGCTGATAGTGAAATACACGTCAGATCTGTGAAGAGACGGTGTAGTGAGTGCTTCTTACCTATCTATCTCCCTTTGTGATCGGCGCTGTTGATCAGAGAAAACACCACATCAGAAAATATAAACCATGCAGCGGATTGATGCTCCACCGCTCACCTGTCCGTGCCCGTGTACACGCGCACCCTACCTGATTCAGTGTTCTTAATTTATATCAGTCTGACTTGAATCGCTGGCCGGTTCCAGCTTCTCTGGCTGTTCTGTGAATCGGTGTATAGAATCTGGAATCCTCAGATTCCGAAGAACACGCGCGGAAACAGTTCGGTACCGTGAGGACGTTTTCGGTACTGCGAGGACGCTTTACCATTCTTTCCGGTACCGTGAGGACGTACGAAAAAAGGCCGCATAAGCGGCCATGTGGGATTTCATATTCAGTGATCAACTACAGGCGCTCACGACAAGGAGACGTCATGCAGAGACAAACCTGTTGTCTAATTGGCGGTAAATTGCGCCTGAGACCATCTAACTTTTGCCTGTTACGCACGATTTCCAGCTGTTTGGTGTCTGTGCGGTGCCAGACTCCAAACACTCAACTTCGGTTGTAGCGCCGTTCACAAAGGGAGAGAGATATAACCTCTGATCGATTCTTCTAAAACCGGTTATAACACCGTAACAGTATTGCAAACTCTGTGTTGACGCATTTCCTTCTGCCAAAAAGCTTGCCAGGTATTCCATTTTTTGACGTGAAAAAGCGTGCCATAACACCTCGCCCTGTAAATCAAAAAGCTTGCCATAAAACCAGCTAACTATCTGAAATAAAAGCACAATAAATTGCTAAATAGTGAAAATAGTGTTGTACATGATGATAAGATTCGTCTAATCTGTATTTAGGTAACTTACTGATTTGACGGAGGATTTATCAATGGCAATGGACGTGTACAGCATAGTAAATGACAAAATAATCGGACTTCTCGAAACCGGCACGGTGCCTTGGCATAAGCCCTGGAATGCAGCCGCTAATATTCCTCGCAACTTCGTCACAAAACGCCCTTACCGTGGCGTGAACACTTTCCTGCTCGGTTGCTCTTCGTTCAGTTCACCTTATTGGCTGACATTTAAGCAAGCTCTCGATAAGGGCGGGTCAGTCCGTAAAGGCGAAAAATCTTCCCTCGTCATTTTCTGGAAGTTCCTCGACTCGAACAATTCTGACGACACATCACCTGAAACATCAATCGGCGGCAAGATCCCGATGCTGCGTTACTTTAATGTTTTCAACTTTGAGCAGTGCGACGGTCTTATCGCTCCTGTCGAAGAGGAGACTTACAATGACTTCGACCCAATCACTGAAGCCGAAGCAATCATTGCCGGTATGCCGCTCTGCCCGGAAATAAAGTATGGCGGCAATCGAGCCTGCTACTCGCCGATGCTTGACTACATCAAAATGCCAAACCGCCACACCTTCGATACGATTGAGGAGTTCTACAGCACCACATTCCATGAATTGACCCATTCCACAGGACACGGAGGTCGCGTTGGCAGGAAATCAGTTCAGGAACCTTCGTTTTTCGGTTCTCACGAATACAGCAAAGAAGAACTTATCGCTGAAATGGGAGCAGCTTTCCTCTGCGGTCACGCTGGAATAGTCAACACAACTCTGGACAATTCTGCCGCATACATCAACGGCTGGTTGTCAAAGCTCAAGCACGACAAAACACTTCTCGTGTCAGCCGCAGCACAAGCCCAACGTGCCGCCGATTATATTCTCAATGTAAAATTTGACACCGAAGCTGAGGCGTAGTGTGCCTGTGAGAAAAGTGATGCTGATACAAGAAACTGATTGTCTCGGACTTGGTGACGGTGAGTTGATCATCGATGCTTCGCTCTCCTCCAGAGAAGCTGATGCGATGATTCTGCCCCATATCAACACTCAGGTCGTCATCATGAGCGACGACCGCGTTTATTCTGAATCCGGCGCATATCTTGGAGATTATTACATATGAGCTATCGACTCAAAATCTTACCTGATCAGGACGCCACATCGCCGCGTGACTCTGAAACACTCGGAACTATGGTCTGCTGGCATTCCCGGCGCAGTCTGGGTGACAAACACTCATTCAGCGAACCAGGCGACTTCAGGGATCAATTCACATCTCGTGACTACATCATACTTCCACTTTATCTTTATGACCATTCTGGGCTCGTCCTGGCAACTCGACCTTTTTCATGTCCGTGGGATTCCGGCCAAGTCGGCTGGATTTACACAAGTAAAGAGAAAATTCGTGAGTTTTGGAACGTGAAACATGTCACCAACGTTGTGAGAAAGAAAACACTCGAAGTGCTGGAATTAGAAGTTGCGATCTATAACCAATTTTTGTCAGGTGATGTGTACGACTGTCATTTTTCGCGAGCATTCACCCACCTGTTTTTCAAACCCATTCACCCAGGCACGGCGTGCTGAATTGGTTCGCTAACGTATCATAGTTTATTCCC
>CAIYDX010000091.1 GCA_903925005.1 uncultured Geobacteraceae bacterium | reverse complement strand
CCAGTACTACAGTGGTTGGGTGTTGTGTACTTTGACCAGCTTTTGTGTGCTGTGCGCACGCAAAAGCTGGTCGAACTACTTTTTTCAGCCGTTTTTAACCTTTTTTGTTTACTTTAAACCTTTTTCAGTGATATCACGCCTGAAATCAGAGCCGCAGTAAATACTTCTGGCGTTGCCAAAGTCACTGCTTCTGAGCCGTCAAACGTTCCCCTCAAACAATGATCGACTCCGAACCCAAGAAAGCTGCCAAAGCGCCGTTTTACACGGCGTTGACGGCGGGTCTGTCACTGGTACTGATTTACTGGTTTGGATCTCCGGTCAGTTTGGGTTACGACTTCCATGAGGACCGGTGCCTGCCTGATGTTCATCTGTCTTTGCTGGTACATCACGCACCTTTTGAAATTCATGACGGTGACATGCTCATCTTCAGCAAACAGAAAGGCATTCTTGATTATGTGGTTCAGGAATTCATTTTGAAAGTGGTAGCCGGTGTGCCCGGTGACCACCTCACGATCAGTAAGGGTGAGGTTCAAATCAATGGCAAGACAGTGGTGAGAGGCTTTCCCCTTGCGGAGCCTTTCTATCATCATCCAGGCCAATATTTTGAAAAGGATGAAGTAATCCCCGCTGGAAAGGTTTTCATGATCGGCACCCACCGTTTGTCTGATGACAGCCGCTATTGGGGATATCTTGATACCAGCACTGTCCGTGGCAGTGGTTACAAGATTTTCTGAGAGACACGGATGCAACTCATTCCTCTTTGCGCACTTCTTTTGGCCGGACTGCTAAGCGGTACCGCTGTCGCGCAGGATATCGACACCGTCAAACCCAACGATAACAAACTGGATGAGGGATACGGGGATGCTTTCGTTAACTACAAACCGTATCTGAAACCTGTTGAAAAGCCTCCAGAGACAGCGCCGAAACCGCAGTCAGCTACGGTTCCGGTAGCCAAGCCCGAAACTGGCAAGCAACCTGTGACCGTTGAATGGCTGCGCGCGAATTATCCAAAGCTGGAAGACCGGGCGATTAACAATCCGACCGAAGATAACATCACGGCCTACCTGTATGCAAAGCGCATCATCATGGACAAGGCGCAGCAGTTCAGCAACATGGTGATCAAGGTAAACAATCAGGATCCGCTACTGAATGAAAACAACCGGGTGCCGTATGCCTCCGGCGGTGCCTTGAGTGTCCGCAATGCAAATTATTTGGCGCAACAGCAAGCAGTACGCGAGTTGGCCAGAGTGGGCGGTGCGATTGTCTTTGTGGACGGCCATTGCCGTTTCTGCACCCAGGAAATTCCAGTCATGGAGGGAATCAGAAAAACCTTCGGCCTCGAATATCTGGTCGTTACGATAGATGGAACCGTTCCAAAAAACTTCAGGGGCCAGGCGCAGATCGATAACGGACTCTTCCAGAAACTCGGCCTGAAGCTTACCCCTTCTGTTGTATTCGTTCCTAGTCCCAAGGGTTATAAACAAGGCATAGACCCGAATAGCTATTTCATCATCGCGCAAGGATTTTATGCTCAGGACGAACTGGCAAAGCAAATAGCGTTTGCCGGCCATGACAGTAAATTACTCACGGCAGACACCATGCGTGATCTTAACGTGTGGGATCGCGGCGTCGCCAGCACAGATGATTTACAGGCCCTCGAACTGGACGTGAATAAACCAGGCACGTTCAAACAGACCCTGCAACCCATTTTGCTCAAGCAATAGAT
>CAIYDX010000090.1 GCA_903925005.1 uncultured Geobacteraceae bacterium | reverse complement strand
TTCTTTAGCTGTCTTGGCGCTGACCAAAAGCTCTTTTGCCTTTTCAAGGAACTGGTGACCACCTGCTCTACGTGCCATGACTCACCTCCGGATAAAGAGAATGAGACATTTATATCATACTTGAATTAGAAATGGAATAACCTGCTAAAAACACAGTTAATAATCGGATGGCATGCTTTGTGCTGTACAATAAATAAATCATCTAAGTCAACGAGCGAAGTCAAAAAAATGATTTCACCATATTGCAACAGAAAGGAGATGAGGAAAATGCCCTGGTATACAAACCCGCTGAAAACCACCAAGGTTTTGAACAGAATTGCCACACGTTATGAAAGTTCTGCGATTCAAGACCTCAGATCAGCTCTGGACAATGTGACAGAATTAGTTCGGATAAAACTGGTACGTTACTATAATGGCAACAAGCTTTAGCAGTACAAGCAGAGTGATTTTACGCTTTAGTCAGGAGGAGTTTGCATATGCAACCCGTCAACGCCGGTAGAATTCAACAACAGGTCATACCTGTTCAACATAGAACTTCCGGGCAGAGGGAAAATGCCGGTTCGGCACATCCTGGGAATGCGACAAGATTTCCGGATGATATTGTGAATCTGTCGTCGGATCCTTCAGCGCAGCAGGACTCTTTAGAAAAGAAAAAACCTTCGGTACCGGTGTCTCCGGTTGAGATGAAGGCATTACGAGACAGCTTCTCGGTGTACGCCTGATCTGTTCAGACCATCCGTTTTAACTCATCCAATAAATTAAGCGCTTCCAGCGGGGTCAGAGTGGTAATATTGACCTTTTTCAAGCGTAGGCGCAGCTGATCCTCACTGGTTTCAAACAGCGAAAATTGTGGGGACGGTTCGCGAGGCGGTCTTTTGCTGCTCTTGGCCAGACGCGGCGCTCCTTCTTCAAACTCGCCGTTCTCCAGATTGCGCAGGATCTCTTTGGCACGCTCAATGACGTCGGCAGGCATGCCCGCCAGACGGGCAACTTGAATACCGTAGGAGTGAGAGGCTCCGCCTGGAATAATCGTGCGCAGGAAGATGACCTGTTCATTCCATTCGCGCACCGCTACGGTAAAGTTTTTAATCCGCTCACGTGTTACCGCCAGTTCGGTCAGTTCGTGGTAGTGGGTAGCGAATAGGGTGCGGCTTCGGCAGGTCGGCGTATCGTGAATATACTCAGCGACAGCCCAAGCAATGGAGACACCGTCAAAGGTTGAAGTGCCGCGGCCAATTTCGTCCATGATAATCAGGCTTCGAGGTGTGGCGTTGCGGAGAATTCCAGCCGCCTCCATCATCTCCAGCATGAATGTAGACTGACCGCGGGCCAGGTTGTCACCGGCGCCGACGCGGGTAAAGATGCGGTCGGCGATGCCGATGCGCGCCTCGCCGGCCGGGACGAAGCTGCCGGCCTGGGCCATCAGGGTGATCAGCGCCACCTGGCGCATATAGGTCGACTTACCGGCCATATTAGGTCCAGTGATCATCAAAAGTTGATTGCTCTCGGCGTCCAGCAGGGTGTCGTTCGGCACAAAACGCTCCCCCAATTTCATCGCCTCGATTACCGGATGGCGTCCGTCACGAATGTCGATAACGTCGGATTCGTCTACCTTGGGCTTGCAGTAATTGCGCTCGCCGGCCACGGTTGCCAGCGAGAGCAGCACATCCAAAACCGCAAGGCCGTCGGCGGTGCGGGCGATCCGATCCGCCTGACCGGCAACCAGTTCGCGAATATCCTGAAACAGGCTGAATTCCAGATTGCAAATGCGCTCTTCGGCCCCAAGCACCTTTTCTTCGTAATTTTTCAGCTCAGAGGTTACATAGCGCTCGGCGTTAGCCAGGGTCTGGCGTCGGATATAATCGTCAGGTACGTTTGCCAGGTTGCTTTTGGTGATCTCTATCGAATATCCAAACACCCGGTTGTAGCGGATCTTCAGGGTTGATATGCCGGTGCGGGTACGCTCCTGGGCTTCCAGACGGGCTATAAAACCTTTCCCTTCGCTGCTGATAGCGCGCAACTCATCCAGTTCGGCATTGAAACCGGGAGCTATGATGCCTCCTTCACGAAGCGAGAACGGCGGGCTTTCAATGATTCCGCGTGACACCAGCTGGCAAATATCGTCCAGCGGGTCAATGGCAACTCGCAACGATTTTAGTAGGGTGCTTTCCACGACGGTTAGTTGATCCAGCAGGGAAGGGAGATGAATCAGCGAATCATGCAAAGCACGCAGATCTCGGCCGCCGGCGCTGGCCATGCCGATGCGGCCGTTAAGCCGTTCCAGATCGGCGACGTTTTTCAACCGAGTCATCAACTCATCCTGCAGACCTGGCGACTCCAAAAACTCTTCTACCGCATCAAGACGCTGCTTGATCGGCTCCAGTTCGATCAGCGGATAGCTGAGCCACTGCTTCAAACGGCGAGCCCCCATGGCGGTGCCGGTGCGATCGAGACATCCGAGCAGTGAACCGGTGCGCTTCCCCTCCGCCATGCTGGCGGTGATCTCCAGATTGCGACGGGTAGCAGGGTCGAGGGCCAGATGTTGGCTGCGCCGCGAGACAAGAATATCGCGAATATGCGGCAGCGCCGCCTTGCGGTTTTCGCGCAGATAATAAAGCGCAGCGGCTGCGGCCAGCAGCGCGGCTGGCGAACCTTCAAGTCCGAGCGCTTCGGCCGAAGCGGCGCCGAAATGGCCGCAGAGAAGTGTCACGGCATAGTCGCTATCATAAACCCAGGCCGGAGCACGGGAAACAATCCGCTCACCTAAAAACGAGAGGAGATCGGGGGGGAGGGTGTCGCGGTCAAGAGAGTCGGATAGCAGAATCTCGCGGGGATTGATACCGGCCGCCTCAGCCAGCGCGGCGGCTGTGCCGGTCACTTCGGTTGCTCTGAACTCGCCTGTGGAAACGTCAAGCCAGGCGCAGCCCCAATTGCCGCCGGACGCCTCGAAGAGCGCCAGAAGGTAATTGTTTTCATCCGGAACCAGGCTTTCGGATTCTATCAGAAGTCCGGGAGTAACAACCCTGACAACCTCACGCCGGACAATTCCCTTGGCCTGTTTCGGGTCTTCAACCTGCTCGCAGATTGCCACCTTGTGGCCGGTTTCAATCAGCCTGGCAATGTAGGGGGAGGCGGAATGAAAGGGGACGCCGCAGAACGGGATCTCGTCACCGCTCCCTTTATTGCGTGAGGTCAATGCAATATCCAGTACACGAGAGGCCAGCAGGGCATCATCCAGAAACATTTCGTAAAAATCGCCCATGCGGAAGAAGAGAATCGCATCGGGATAGCCCGACTTGATCTCCAAATATTGTCGCATCATGGGAGTCTGTTCTGCCATGCAGTTACACCTTTCGCGTGCCGAAATTATTTCAACCCGTACAGCTGCCGGTAGGTCGCGGCGGAAGCATATACCTTCTTCACGTAATCACGAGTTTCCTGATAAGGGATGCTCTCAATAAATTCATCCCTCTTCAACCCCTTGAAGCTCTTTTTCCATCGCTCCAGCGCATTCGCTCCGGCATTATACGCTGCCGCCATATAGATAACGTCGCCATTATACTCTTTCATCAGGTCATGAAGATGTTTCGTGCCCAATTTGATATTGTACTCGGGCACAATCAGCCGCCTTGGATTAAAGTTGCCTTTTTCACGGGCTGTCAGTTTGGCGGTGGCAGGCATCATCTGCATCAATCCTATTGCACCGGCGCTTGACTTGATAGCAGGGGTAAAGCCGCTTTCGGCACGAATCAATGCATATACAAGCCCTTCCGACAGTCCGTTAAGCGCGGCATTTTGACTGACAAGCTCCGTATAGGCGCGCGGATAGCCGGCCGTCCAGAGCGGCAAGGTTCCCTTCTCCCAGAGCACTGGCCGGTTTTGCATAAACAGGGAGATCGCCGAGCCATAATCCTGCATTTCGAGGTATGCCCTGACAAGTGCCGGGAACTGACTCTTCTTTTCACCAGATTTTTTTCTGACCGCTGTCATCTCAAGACGGGCCTCTTCAAACATTCCAAGTGAAGCCAGCAGGCGCGCTTTGTCAAAACCGACCGGCAGAGGAAGTTCCGCCAGAGCGTCGCGATTACCCAGCGGCTCACGAGTATCCTTTATTCCTTTTTCGTCACGATACCAGGTGGCATAGAAACCGGCAGGGAATTCAGCCAACAGGGTGCGATAATACGAAGCGGCGGCGGAATCGCCTTTATTTTCCAATGCCCTGCCGAGCCAGTACAGTACTTTTTCGCGCTGGGCTTCGTCGGCAAGCAATACCTTGAAAATATCGGCTGCGGCTGAATATTCACCAGACAAATACCGGCACCATCCGGAATCCCAGACAGCTTTGGCTCTGCTTTTTGATTCATTGGAAAGCTTGGCAGCCTGATCGAACAGGCGAGCCGCTTCATCATATTGACCAAGCCCGCGCTTTAACGCAGCTGCCTCGATCAGGGCGTCATCGGCAAATTCCTGTTTTTTCCCCTCTCCTGCCAGCTCCATGTACATGGCCATTGCTCTGTCTTTCAAATCCTGGCGATCAAGTGACTTGGCCAGCCAAAAACGTGCTTCAGAGCGTATTCCGGGCAGCGGACTGGCAGCCGCCTTGATAAACTGCTTTTCTGCTTGTTTGTACTGTCTAAGGCGAAACTGGGCCATGCCGGTGCGAAGATCAATCCGGTTCGCTATAGCTTGGGGTTGTGCAGCTGTGGGGATCAACTCCAAGGTCTTGAGCGAAGCACTGTACTCACTCTGCGCATAGAGTGAAGAAGCCCGTTTCAGCAGCTCAACGGCCGTGTATGGGGATGGTTTTACGCCCGCCTGCTCAAGCAGATTGATCCGTTCCTGCGACTTGACGGCTGCAGGCGCCGCAGGGTTATTGAGCCAGATGCTTCTATAGGTCACTAAAGCCCCGCCGGCGTCTGCCAGCTCTTCCCGGCACCGTGCCGACTGATAACCGGCATCGACGGAATCTCCTCCCGATGGGTATTTTTCAATGAATGACTGGTATGTTTTGAAGGCTCCTTTGAAATCGCCGGCCTCATACAGAATATCGGCGTACAGCTTTTCCGAGCGCCGCACTATTTTGGAGGAAGGAAATGATGCTTGAACCGAAGCCGCTTTGGCTGATGCTGCAGGGTATCGTTTCAGTTTAAGGAGCGCCTCTGCCTGAAAGTACGCCGCATAGTCAGCAATCAGCGGCAGTTTCTGCTCAGCTTCGGCCAGAAGTGTTGCCGCTTCTTCAAACTTGTCCATATGCAACGCGGACATCCCGCGCACAAATGCCCGCTGCGTCTGATCGGAAGATTTTCCCGCTGCTATATAGGCCGCCCCGAAATCCTTTTCCCGGTACTGTGTGACCGCACGATTCAAATAGTCATCGGCTACCGATGAACGAGTCGTACCAGCTATAAGCGCTATTCCTGCAAAGGCCAGCAGAGCCGGCCTAAAACTATACGACATGAAAATTTGCCTTTCGTAAAAAAGGCCGCGAGCTGCAGCTCATGGCCGGGAAGTTGAGTCTAATAATAGTAGAAAAAGCAAGATTCACTTGCACGGTCTCAGAGATTTCTCCGGGCCATTTCGTCGTGGTAGAACTTCTGGTAGAGAGCATCGTAATCGCGGCTGCCTGGCGCCTTGTTGCGCAGCTTAGCCCTGACTGCCGCTTCGATCTCTTCAACGGAGCCGAAAAAAGCTTCCAGGGACTGCTTGACCCGGCTTAAGGCACGGCTGTCATCGGAAACGTCAGCCAGATCATCACGCCAGATGCAGGAGATTATTTCGTGAGCTATTGTTGATATACGGTCTTCAGATAACGACATGGTTAAACCTCACAGGACTATCTTACGTTCTTTGGCCAACTTATCCTTGACCATCTTCAACATGCGGCGGCGATCGATTTCGGCGGCGCCTCGCCCCATTCCCGCCATGGTTTCATCCAGAAGTTTTTCCGCATCCCGCTCCAGCTTCTGCTCAGCGGCAAAGTTTTGCGAAATTGTACGAGCAATTCCGGTGATGACCGCCCCACGTTCGCCGCGAGGAGTTATCAGGCCATCTGCCGACAGATCATTATAAACTTTTTCTGCCAGGCCGCGTATTTGTTCCTCTTTTAGTCGCATGTTGCCTCAAATGAAAAAGGCCTGCAAGCCGGCAGACCTCATCTATGGGATGATTTTACTTTTTTCCGGCGGAGAGCAATGAGAAAAGTAGACTTATTGTACCCGATACGCGTAAAATTGCAATCGATAAAGTTCATAAAAACTCTCCTGGAGACCCCTATCATGCAACGTAAAGCGGTAGTTTTGTATAGCAGCGGGTTGGATTCAACCACCTGTATGGCGATAGCCAAAGCGGAGGGGTTTATTCCTTACGCAATCAGTTTTTCCTATGGTCAACGACACAGCTTCGAGTTGTCGGTTGCCCGGCAAAATGCAAAGAAAATTGGCGCGGAAGAGCATCTGGTGGTAGATTTCGATCTGCGCCTGATGGGGGGGAGCGCTCTGACCTCCGATATCGAGGTTCCGAAAGATGGTGTGGGGGACGAAATTCCGGTAACCTACGTGCCGGCCCGCAACACCATTTTTCTCTCTTTTGCCCTGGGATGGGCCGAGGTCTTGGGCGCATCCAATATCTACATCGGTGTCAATGCCCTCGATTATTCCGGCTATCCCGACTGCCGGCCGGAATACATTCAAGCATACGAGACCATGGCAAATCTGGCTACCAAGTCCGGAGTCGAAGGGAGTGTGCCGTTAAAAATTCACGCGCCGCTGATCAGTATGAGCAAGGCGGATATTATCCGGCGCGGTGTGGAATTAGGGGTCGATTATGCGTTAACGCATTCCTGCTACGATCCGACGGCGGAGGGGCTTTCCTGCGGGCTCTGCGACTCCTGCCGCTTGCGCTTGAAAGGGTTTGCCGAGGCGGGGCTGAGTGATCCGCTCAGGTATGTGTGACTGCAAGCATTGTTAGTGGTACGATAAATAGAAAATATCTGACTCAATAACGGTAAAAGGCGCACTCTTCACAAAGAATGCGCCTTTTACCGTTTTAAAGAGCAGTTATTATCCCTGAGCCGCCTGCACCGCCGTGATGGCGGTTACGTTGACGATGTCATCGACCGAACAGCCGCGCGAGAGGTCGTTGACCGGCTTTGCAAGACCCTGGATGATCGGGCCTACCGCTTCGGCTCCGGCAACACGTTCCACCAGTTTGTAGGCAATGTTGCCGGCATCCAGATCGGGGAAGATCAGGACATTGGCTTTGCCGGCCACGGTGCTGCCGGGCGCCTTTTTACTCCCCACGTTTGGCAGCAAAGCGGCATCGGCCTGAAGCTCACCGTCAATTTGCATGTCCGGTTTGATCTGCTTGGCAATTTCCAATGCCTTGAGAACCTTGTCGCAGTCTGCATGGCTGGCACTCCCCTTCGTGGAAAAAGACAGCAAGGCCACGCGGGCTTCCACATCCAGAAACGCTTTGCAGTTACCTGCGGTGGCAACGGCGATTTCCGCCAGAGCCTGAGCATCCGGATTCGGGTTCACGGCGCAGTCGGCGAAGAGGACAATGCCGTTTTCTCCAAAACCGGGGTTCTTGGTAATCATCAGAAAAAATGATGATACCGTTTTGATGCCGGCTGCCGGACCAACAGTCTGAAAAGCTGCTTTCAATACATTGCCGGTCGTGCCGGTGGCGCCGGCCACCTCTCCTCCTGCATCGCCGTTACGGACCATCATGCCGGCGTAATAAAGATTGTCATCAGCGGTCAGAAGTTTTTTTGCCTCGTCAGCGGTCAACCCTTTACTTTTGCGGAGTTCGACGAGGTCGGCCACGTATGCTTCGAGTTTTGGCGATGTTGCCGGGTTCAGCAGTTCGACCCCCGACAGGTTTATACCCTTTGCTTCCGCTACCGCTTGAATCTTGGCAGGGTCACCAAGAATAACGATTTTGGCCAGTCCTTCCGCGAATATCTTTTCCGCTGCAAACAGCATCCGTTCGTCGTAACTTTCCGGTAAGACTACAGTCTGCGGATTTTTTCTCGCTTTTTCCTTGATCTGGTCAACAAGATGCATAGTCAGCCTCCATTTAGTAAGTTAGAAATTATTTTATGCGGTTTCTGCAGAAAATGATTTCGTTAACGCACTTATCCCGCTGTATCGGGATGTGAAATAAAACAAGTTTATGCTTATAACTGAAACATTAACAGCCGGTCAATAAAAAAAGCCTGATTTCTCAGGCTTTTATCGGTACTGAATGACTTACACTGGAGTTAAAATTCTACCCCCAACGCTTCGGCCACGGTATGCATATCCTTGTCGCCCCGTCCCGACAGGCAGACTACGATAGTCTTGTCTTTACCGAGTGTGGGAGCAAGTCTCAGGGTGTGGGCAATGGCGTGTGATGATTCCAGTGCCGGGATAATGCCTTCTTCGCGGGTCAGGGTGCTGAACCCTTCCAAGGCTTCCTCATCGGTAATTGAAACGTACTCAGCGCGGCCCGAATCCTTCAACCAGGAATGTTCCGGCCCGACCCCCGGATAATCGAGACCGGCCGAGATGGAGTGGGCATGGGTAATCTGGCCATGCTCATTCTGCAGAAGATAAGTTTTGTTGCCGTGCAGAATGCCGGGAGAGCCGGCGCAGAGCGGAGCGGCGTGCTTGCCGGTCTCGATGCCGTATCCTGAGGCTTCGACACCGATCAGCCTGACACCGCGGTTATTAAGAAACGGGTAGAACAGCCCCATGGCATTGCTGCCGCCGCCGACGCAGGCCACCAGAAAATCAGGCAGGCGCCCTTCGACCTTCTTATGCTGCCGTTTGACTTCAGTGCCGATAACGGCCTGAAAGTCGCGCACCATCATCGGATACGGGTGCGGACCCGCCACGGTGCCGATCACGTAAAAGGTTTCATGAATCGTGGTGACCCAGTTGCGCATCGCCTCGTTCATCGCATCCTTCAGAGTAGCGGTGCCGGCGGTGACCGGCGTCACAGTGGCCCCGAGCAGCTTCATGCGAAAAACATTTTGAGCCTGACGATGGGTATCCTCTTCGCCCATGAAAACTTCGCACTTCATCCCGAACAGGGCTGCGACCGTGGCTGTTGCCACGCCATGCATACCGGCGCCGGTCTCGGCAATAACCCGCTTTTTCCCCATGCGCCGGGCCAACAGCCCCTGGCCGATAGTGTTGTTTATTTTGTGCGCGCCGGTATGGTTCAGATCTTCGCGCTTCAGATAAATACGCGCTCCACCCAGCTTCTTGGTCAGCTTTTCGGCAAAATAAAGCGGGTTGGGGCGGCCGACATATTGCCGCAGATAATACGCAAATTCCTGCTTGAACTCCTTGTCGTGACGATAATGCTCATAGGCCTTTTCCAGCTCCAGCAGGGCAGGCATAAGGGTCTCGGGAACATAACGTCCGCCGTACTGGCCGAAGTGCCCTTTTTTATCCGGTAATCTCATTTGCAACTCCTTATGAAGCGTCTAACCAATTCCGTATTTTTAATTCCCGGCGCACTCTCTACTCCGCTGGAAACATCGACCGCATACGGTTTGACTGCTGCAATCGCTCCGGCAACATTTTCCGGGGTCAGTCCACCGGCCAGGATGATGGTATGCGAAACGGCGGCTTTGGCGGCAATCTCCCAGTTAAAGGTTGTTCCGGTGCCGCCGCGCGCTGCCGGCGACCAGGCATCGAGCAGACAGGCGGCGACACGGTAGTTTGCCATCTCATCCAGGCTGGAAGCATCTTTCACCCGGAATGCCTTGATAATTCTTCGGGTGATGCCGGTGCAGTATTCGGGAGACTCATCGCCATGGAGTTGTATCAGATCGAGACCGCACTGGTCAGCTATCGCGTTGACCTTTGTCGACGCCTCGTTGACGAACAGTCCGACCGTCTGCACGAAAGGGGGCAGACGGCGTATGATCATCGCAGCCTCTTCGGGGGAGATAAAGCGCGGAGAACCCTGAAAGAAGACGAAGCCGAGAGCATCAGCTCCGGCTTCGACCGCGATCAGGGCATCTTCCAGGTTTGTTATGCCGCAGATTTTAACTTTGACCATAAAATTAAAGGGTCAAGGGTCATGGGTCAAGGGTCAAGGGACTAAAGGTTGTTGTTTCTCCTCTTGTCTCTTGCCCCTTGCCCCTTGCCCCTGAATTTAGAGGTTGATTTGAGGTAATCTTTCCAGCGCCGCCTTGACCATCGCATCCGGATATTCGTAATCTTCCAGGTTGCCGGAGAGATAAGAGTCGTATGCGCCCATGTCGAGCTGGCCATGTCCGGAAAGGCCAAACAGGATCGTTTTTTCTTTTCCCTCTTCCTTGGCCAGTACCGCCTCATCGATGGCGGCTCTCACGGCGTGGGAAGATTCGGGCGCCGGAACGATTCCCTCGCTCCGGGCGAACAGCAGCGCGCCCTCAAAACAGGAGTTCTGTTTGTAGGATTTGGCTTCGATCTGACCGGCATGGTACAGCTGCGAGACCAGTGGCGACTCACCGTGATAACGGAGACCGCCCGCGTGGATGCCGGGAGGCATAAAATCGTGACCGAGCGTGTACATCTTGGAGATCGGCGCCATCTTGGCGGTATCACCATAATCGAAGGCGTATACCCCTTTGGTCAGGGTCGGGCAGGAGGCCGGTTCAACGGCCAGACAACGGACATTTTTGCCGCTGGCGCGATCCGCGATGAACGGGAAAGCCAGGCCCGCGAAGTTGGAGCCTCCACCGCAGCAGGCAATAACGATATCGGGGTAGTCTCCGGCAATCTTGAACTGCGCCTGCGCTTCCTGGCCGATGATGGTCTGATGCAGGCAGACGTGGTTGAGCACACTTCCCAAGGCATAGTTGGTGTCGTCATGGGTAGCCGCATCTTCAACCGCTTCCGAGATGGCGATGCCGAGGGAGCCGAGACAGTCCGGATCATGGGCCAGAATGGTGCGACCGGCGTTGGTAAACTCGGAGGGCGAAGGATGCACCTGAGCGCCCCACAGCTGCATCATGCTTTTGCGGTACGGTTTTTGGGAACAAGATACCTTGACCATATAGATCGTGCATTCCAGGCCGAACATGGAGCAGGCGAGGGCAAGAGAACTCCCCCACTGACCGGCTCCGGTCTCGGTTGCCAGGCGGCGGATACCGGCCTGTTTGTTGTAGTAGGCCTGCGGTATTGCCGAGTTCGGCTTATGCGATCCAGCCGGAGAAACCCCTTCGTATTTATAATAAATCTTGGCCGGTGTGCCGAGCGCCTTTTCCAGGCGGTGGGCTCGGAACAGCGGCGATGGCCGCCATAATTTATAGATTTCACGGACTTCGTCAGGGATATCGATCCAGCGCTGCGACGACATTTCCTGCTCGATCAGCGCCATCGGGAAAATAGCCAGCATCTCGTCCGGAGTGACCGGCTGCATGGTCCGTGGGCTGATAACCGGCGACAGCGGGCCTGGCATGTCCGGAATGATGTTGTACCACTGACGAGGGATCTGGTCTTCAGGCAAGAGAATTTTAGTGGTCATGATTCCTCCGGTTTGAAATGGATACTTATTCCAGATTTTCCTCAATACGGATAAAACTTGTTTTTTCGCAGATGATGTCAAGCCGGTCGATCTCCGCCAGCGCCTCCTGGATCGAACCTTCGCGCGCTTCGTGGGTCATGATGACAATCGGCACCGGTGTGGTGTCGTTGGCTTCATGAGCGGTTTGCACCATCGATTCGATACTGATGCCATGTTTGCCCAGTTCTCCGGCGATTCCTCCCAGCACGCCTGGTTTGTCGAGAGCGCTGAAGCGGAGCATATATTTGCTGATGATATCTGCCATAGGCTTGACCGGTATCGTGGTGATCGCTTCGTCCAGAAAGCCGAGTGGCGACATCCGCCGACCGGCGCCGGCCTTCATGCTGCGTGCGAGGCCGATAAGGTCGCCGACAATCGCACTGGCGGTCGGGTTTTGTCCGGCGCCACGACCGGAGAACATGACCGGCCCGACAAAATCACCGGTCAGACGGATGGCATTGAACACACCGTTGATATCGGCCAGAGGGCTGTCGAGCGGAATCATGGTCGGATGCACACGGGCTTCGATCTCGCCATCGACATGTTTACCGATTGCCAGCAGTTTGATGCGATAGCCGAATTCAGCGGCGTACTTGACATCCATGCCGCTGATATTGGCAATGCCTTCGGTATGAATATCCTTGAAGTCAATCCGGGTGCCGAAACAGAGTGAAATCAGAACCGCCAGCTTGTGGGCAGTATCGACACCTTCAACATCGAAAGTAGGATCTGGTTCAGCATATCCGAGTTCTTGCGCGGCTTTCAGCACATCGGCAAAGTCGGCCCCCTCCTGGGTCATGCGGGTCAGGATGTAATTGCAGGTGCCGTTCATGATGCCGAAGACGCTGCTGAAACGGTTGGCGGCCAGATTGCTCTTGATCGCGGTCAGTACCGGAATGCCGCCGCCGACGGATGCTTCGAACTGCACTTCGACCCCTTTGCGCACTGCCGCGGCATAGATGTCGGAGCCGTGCAGCGCCAGCAAAGCCTTGTTGGCGGTAACGATATGTTTACCCTTCTCAATGGCTTTCAGCACGAAACTCTTGGCCGGCTCGTACCCGCCGATCAGTTCAATGACAATCGAGATGTCCGGATCATTGAAAATATCATCAACGCTGGTCGTTAGAACGCCCGGATCGACGGCAACTCCCCGGTCACTGGTTATATCCAGATCGGCAATGCGTTTCAGCACTATGCCGATCCCGACCTTGCCGCGAACAACTTCGGCGTTCTCGCGCAGCAGCTTGACGACGCCCGCGCCGATATTGCCAAATCCTATCAAGCCAACCTGTATATCTTTCATTATTCCTCGCTTGCCAGTTCAGTTTTTGTACATGCCTCGATCTCATCGAGAATGCCGTTCACAAATGCCGGTGACTCCTTGTCGCCGAAACGACGGACAATTTCGATAGCCTCGTTGATGCTGACCTTTTTGGGGATATCGGAGCGAAACATAAGCTCATACGCTGCCAAACGCATGACGTTCAGGTCAACACGCGGCATACGCGACAGCGACCAGTTTTTTGAGCGGGCGCGAATGGCTTCATCGATGACAGTGCGCTGAGCCTGCACCCCCTGCACCAAACCCTCGGCGAACTCCCGCACTTTTCCGGCTATTTCTCCCTGTTCCTCGCGGAAAGTCTGCAATGTCTCTCGGACTCCAACCGTGCTGTTTGAATCCAGCGCGTAGAGCATCTGCAGTGCCAGTTCGCGAGCTTCACGCCGTAGTCCCATTACTTGAACACCTTCATCAGGTTGACCGATTCGATGGCGGTAACAGCTGCCTCGAACCCCTTGTTGCCTGCCTTGGTGCCGGCCCGTTCCACCGCCTGCTCAATCGTATCGGTCGTCAGGACACCGAAGGCGATCGGAATGCCGCTATTCAGTGAGACCGTGGCCACCCCTTTGGAAACTTCAGAAGCAACGAAATCGAAATGCGGCGTGGAACCGCGGATAACGGCGCCAAGGCATATCAGGGCATCATACTTGCCGGCTTCAGCCATCTTTTTTGCGAAGAGCGGAATCTCAAAAGCCCCCGGAACGCGCGCAACGTGGATATCCTTATCGTCAACACCGTGCCGTACCAGAGCATCAACCGCTCCCTCCAGCAGACGTTCGCATATGAAACTGTTGAAACGGCTGACAATAATACCGAACTTCTGTCCTGTAGCTTCAAGTTTACCTTCAAAGAATTGCGGCATGACTACCTCCCGGATATGAGCGTAAAGAAATGGCGATAATAACATATTTTTTGCAACTGGGTATAAATAATATCGTGCACAATATTGACGTTTTTTTATTGTCAGTTTTGGGTGCTTCTGCTACTTTTCCAGAGCGGTTATTCCATGTTCTTCACAGGTTGTCTATGAGCGGTTCCTGGCTTGAAATTGTATGCGATGTTCCCGAGGAGTACGCCGATGTTGTCGCCGATTTTTTGACGCAACTGTCCGGCAATGGAGTCTGCGTCGATAACCAGTGTGTGGATGCGTTCTCGACGAGCGAAATTCCGGACTCGGTTCGCGTGGCGATTAAAGCCTATCTCTCTTCCGATAGTGACCCCGCACCTCAAATGCACGAACTGGAACAGTTTCTATCGGAACTTTCCAGACGACATCCAGACGCCTGTTTTGGCCGCCCTGCGCTCTCCTCTGTCAATGCCGAGGATTGGAGCAGCAGTTGGAAGGTGCATTTCAAGCCGCTTCGAGTCGGGAAACGCCTCCTGATTGTTCCGACCTGGGAAGATGCGGCACAATTGCCGGGCGACCTGGTTCTGCGCATCGATCCGGGGATGGCCTTCGGCACCGGCGGTCATGAGACGACGCGCCTCTGTCTGGAGGTGCTGGAACAGGTCATGGAACTTGGTAATCCGGGATCAGCTCCGTCACTACTTGATCTTGGCACCGGTTCTGGAATCCTTGCCATGGCGGCGAGCCTCCTCGGCGCCGGCAGAATCCTCGCTCTCGATATCGACCCGGACGCGGTTGAAGTGGCCCGTGAAAACCTCGCGCTGAATCAGCTTTCAAGTCGTGTGGAATGCGGGACTACGCCGCTTGAAGCGCTTACGGAACGTTTCGATATTATTCTGGCAAATATTCTGGCAGAGGAACTGGTGCGGCTGGCGCCGTATCTGTCCGGTTGTCTTCACCCTGGCGGAGCATTGATTCTCTCCGGGATTCTGGCGGAAAAAGAGCCGCTGGTCAGACAGGGGTTTGCATCACAACCGCTAACGTACTGTCAGACGAGTTGTGCCGGTGAGTGGGTTGCCATGCTGTACCGGAATGAAACCGAATCATGAGTGTGCGCCGCTTTATGATAAGCTCACGGGCTATTCGCGATGGCTACGCCTCTTTCGATGGCGATATTTATAATCACATGGTTCGTGTCCTTCGCCTGGGGACCGGCGATGCCGTGCAGTTGGCCGATGAGAAAGGGATGGTGCATTTCGGCACGATCAATCAGGTAGCCAAGGAATGGGTGGCGGTGAAGATCGCCTCTTCCTGCCCGGCTGTTGAATCGGATTCCGCCGCTCCGCATATTACGATTTGCCAGGCGCTTCCCAAAGGGGATAAGATCGACTTGATCCTGCAGAAAGGCACTGAACTCGGAGCCCACGATTTCTGGCTGTTTGGCGGGCGCCGCTCGGTTGCCAAGGTTCGCGACGATCAGCAGGTCAGCAAACTTGAACGCTGGAACCGGATTACAGCCGAGGCGGCGCGTCAGTGCGGTCGTCCTGATATCCCCGAGGTGACATGGCGGCCAAGCGCCGTGGAAGCGGCAAACGACACAGGTCAGGAGCTTCGTCTGATTCTTTGGGAGGGGGAGCGAGATAACTCGCTCAAGGATGTACTCTCCGTAGGTGGAAAGCCCTCGTCAGTGATCGTGGCAATCGGTCCGGAGGGTGGTTTTGATCCTCTTGAGGTGCGTCATTTCTCGCAACACGGTTTTCAGCCGGTTTCGCTTGGCTCCAGGATACTGCGAACAGAAACGGCCAGTATTGCTATTCTTGCGGTAATACAATATATTTGGGGCGAAGTCTGATGGTGTCATACTTAAGGAGCCACAGATGAAGTGTCCCAAGTGCGGGTATAACAGTTTCGAATACTATGACATCTGTAAAAAATGCTCCAGCGACTTGACCGGATACAAACAGACGTACTCAATTACCTCGATGGTTCTCCCGCTGGAAGCAAAGGAAAAGCTGACGGACGAGTATCGGGCGGCGATTATAACCTCGACCGAGGAGATCGAAGAGAGTCCGAGAGCGGAAGACGATATGTTTTCCTTTGATATGCCTGATGAACCTGCAGCGGTCTCGACTCACCAGAACGATGATCCGTTCAACTTTGCCGAGTCTTCGTCTTTTGCCGATCAGTCCGGCGATTCAAAGCCGGAAGATGTCTCTTTTGGCGATCTTTTAGAGACAATCTCGCAGGCTGAAGAATCACCCTTTGCAGCAGCAATCAAGGAAACTGCTCCAGCAGCTGCGGAAGAAACAGCGGATCTTTCGTCAGGACTTGGAGAATTTGCTCTTGGCGGCTTCTCATGGGATGATACTTCAGCAGCGCCGGCTGTTCCTGCTGACGCGACTGTCCCTTCTGAAGCCGAAAATAAGGGTGACGAGGATGATTTTGCATCAATTTTCGGCGACTTAAAAACTACTGGTTCAAAATAAATCAATTGCGATTATAATATTTGCACCAAAAAGAGCGGGATTTCCCGCTCTTTTTTCGTACATCTGGAGCTGACATGTCCCAACGAATTGCCATCCTGCCGGAAACCCTAACCAACAAGATAGCTGCCGGTGAAGTTGTCGAGCGCCCGGCTTCCGTCATAAAAGAGTTGATCGAAAACTCACTTGATGCCGGTGCGGTCAATATTTCCGTCGAGATAAATGGCGGCGGCAGACGCCGGATTCGCATTACCGATAATGGCCATGGCATGTCGCGCGAGGATGCCCTTCTTTCGCTGGAGCGGCATGCTACCAGTAAAATCAGGGAAGACGTCGATTTGGACAGCATCATGACACTTGGGTTCCGCGGCGAGGCGCTCCCTTCAATTGCTTCGGTTTCCCGCTTCTCGCTGGCAACTCGTGAAGCAGACTCTCCGGAAGGCACCGAAATAGTCGTTGAGGGGGGGCGCGTTCGTGATGTCAAAGCCTGCGGCATGGCTCCTGGAACGGTGGTCACCGTCGAACAGATTTTTTACAATCTGCCGGCCCGGCTCAAGTTCATGAAGAGTGCTGAAACCGAAATCGGTCACGTTGCCGATGTCGTTGCGCGCATGGCCGTTTCCCGCCCGGATGTGGCGTTTTCATGCATCAGCGATGATCGGGAGCTGCTGCGGCTGCAGCGGAGTGACCTGCAGCGCCGTCTGGCCCAGGTTGTCGGGAAAGAGAGTTCCCGGCATCTGTATCCGGTAGATTGGAAGGATGAATACTCCGTCATCACTGGTTTCATCTCTGCCCCGGCACTGGTGCGTTCCGGAACTCAGGCGATATATACGTTTATCAACGGCAGATTTATTCGCGACAAGGTCGTGCAGCACGCGGTCATGCAGGCATATCGGGGTGTCATCGACCGGGGCCGCTATCCGGTGGTGGCTCTGTTTATCGAGCTTCCTCCGGGAGAGGTTGACGTGAATGTTCATCCGACCAAGCATGAAGTCCGTTTCAGACGCCAAACCGCCGTGCATGATGCCATCCAGACGGCGATTGAAGAGGTGCTGCGCAGCTCGCCCTGGCTGGCGGCGCCGCTCGCCGCGCCGCAGACCTCAAGCGCTGCAACTGGACAGGCATATCGGGAGCGGATTGCCGCAGCAGCCCAAGCGTCGCTGTCACTGCCGCCGCGCCCGGAGCACCGGGCGCAACCGTCGGAGCAGATCTCCACAACGGCTGCAGCGCCATCTGTTTCGCCGGAGCGCTGCACAGCCGTCAGTGAGCCATCACCCTCATTTCAGTCGGAGCAGCTGCCCGCCGAACCGGCAGGCTATTTTTCATCGCTTTCCATTATCGGCCAGTTTCATAACGAATACATTCTGTGCCAGTCCGGCTCCGAGCTGGTGATAATCGACCAGCATGCCGCCAGCGAACGGGTGGCTTATCAGCTTCTCAAACAGCAGAGTCAGAGCGGCGGGATCGAATCGCAACGCCTGCTGTTCCCCGAAACGGTGGAACTCTCTTTCGGCGAGGTGGCGGTTGCGGTCAAGTTTGGCCAGGATCTGGCCGGAATCGGCTTTGAGCTGGAACCGTTCGGCGGCACGACGCTCATGGTTGCAGCCGCTCCCCGCATGGTTGCACGTAAAGCTCCGATCTCTCTCATTCGCGATATACTGGCCGATCTGGAACGATTCGGCACCAGCGCCGCCTTTAACGATGCGATGGAAAGCATACTTTCACGTATTGCCTGCCACTCGGTTATTCGTGGAGTTCATCTGCTCGATAATAGGCAAATCAAAGAGTTGCTGAATCAAATGGACCAAACCGATTTTGCTGCAAGCTGCCCTCATGGCCGTCCTGTATCGCATGTGGTGACGCTGGCCGAGTTGCAGAAGATCTTCAAACGGACATGAACCCTATTTCACCGCTCAAAATACTGATCATCTGTGGTCCGACCGCTTCCGGCAAAAGCGAATTGGCACTAAAGCTGGCGCATGCCCTGGATGCAGAGATCATTAATGCCGATTCGATGCAGATCTACCGAGGGTTGGACATCGGCACCGCCAAGCCCTCAAGAGAACAGCAGGCAGAAATTAGTCACCATCTTATCGATGTCGCCCCCCCTGATCAGCAGTTCTCCGCGGCTGATTTTGCCGAAGCCGCCGATGCAGCAATTGAAAATATTGCCAGTCGGGGTAAACGGGTCATCGTCGTCGGCGGCACCGGTCTTTATATACGGGCACTGGTAAGCGGTCTCGTAGACTCTCCCAGCGGGGCGGGGGAGCTTCGTCAGGCTCTGCAGGAGGAGGCGGGCAGGGTCGGTAACGAGGCGATGCTGGAAAAACTGCGGCAGGTCGATCCCGAGCTGGCGGCCGGACTGCACTCCAACAATCTGGGGCGTATCATTCGAGCGCTGGAAGTCTTCCAGCTGACCGGAATCCCGTTGTCTCGCTATCAAAAGGAGCATGCTTTTGCCTCCCGGCGTTATGATACTCTCCAGATTGGTATTGCCGTTGATCGGGCTCTGTTATATGCGCGCATAGACGAACGGGCCGAGCGGATGTTGCAGGAGGGGCTGTTGAATGAGGTGAACGGCCTGCTTTCCGCCGGATACGGCCGGGAGCTGAAGTCTATGCGCTCAATAGGCTACAAGGAAACGGTCGCGCATCTGCATGGCGAGCTTTCCCTTGAAGAGACCGCCCGCCTGATCAAGCGTGATACCCGCCACTATGCCAAGCGTCAGCTGACCTGGTTCAAGGCCGATCCTGACATATTGTGGTTTGAATATCCTGAGAAGTTTGATACAATACTTAGGCATGCAATTGAATTTTTTGAGCGAGGGGAGGCGTACAGCGATGTCCAAGACACCTTTTAATATTCAGGATCAGTACCTCAATCAGGCCCGCAAGGAACGGGTAAGGGTTGCGGTTATCATGATGTCGGGCGATAGACTGGAAGGGCTGATAAAATCATTCGATAATTTTTCGCTGCTGCTTGACTCCGGCGGAGACATGCTGATTTACAAGCACTCCATTGCTACCATTACTTCTGCTGATGGTACTTTCAAACTGCACCAGTAACCCTATCCAGCCCCCTCGGGTCGTTCAGGCCTGAGGGGGACTCGAAACTATCCATGTCAAAAAGTACAAAATGTTTTACTCGGAGGGGCGATGGCAGGCCTTCGGATTGAGTCAGTCTCCCCCGGTTCGATAGCCGACCAGCTGGAGGTCGCGGCCGGCGACCGCCTGCTGGCCGTCAACGGTTTGCCGCTGCGCGATCTGATCGACTACAGCTACTATACCGCTTCCGAAGAAGAGCTGCTGCTTGAGATTGAAAAGCCTGATGGTGAACTGTGGGAGCTGGAGGTAGAGCGCCAAGCGGGAGAACCTCTCGGACTGACTTTTTCCGCTCCTGCTCCTGCCCGTTGTGCCAACAACTGTCTTTTCTGTTTTGTTCACCAACTCCCCAAAGGGCTGCGCAAACCGCTGTACGTCAAAGATGAAGACTATCGACTTTCGTTCCTGAACGGGAACTACGTCACTCTGGCAAATATTAAAACCCCGGCGCTGCACCGTATCATCGAGCAACGCCTCTCTCCCCTGTATATATCCGTTCATGCCACCAATCCCGATCTGCGGGCGCGTCTGCTCGGCAAGTCCGGCATTCCGGACATTCTGGAACAGTTGCAGAGGCTGGCCGCCGCACGGATTGTCATGCATACGCAGGTTGTGCTCTGTCCCGGGCTGAATGACGGAGATGAACTGCAGCGTACCGTGACCGAACTTGCTGCTCTCTACCCGGCGGTGCAGTCATTGGCGGTCCTGAATCGTTCTAAAAGAGCGCTTGCGTTTTCAGTATGACTTTTTCTGTCGCATGTATCTGCTATTCTCCTGATATCAAGAATCAGGAGGGTACTCATGAAAAAGAACAACATTCAATTACAAG
>CAIYDX010000089.1 GCA_903925005.1 uncultured Geobacteraceae bacterium | reverse complement strand
TTCTTTAGCTGTCTTGGCGCTGACCAAAAGCTCTTTTGCCTTTTCAAGGAACTGGTGACCACCTGCTCTACGTGCCATGACTCACCTCCGGATAAAGAGAATGAGACATTTATATCATACTTGAATTAGAAATGGAATTACAAATAGAACAGGAGTTCCAGAAGTGCCGATGCCTCCACCCGCCTGTAACGTGATATTGGTGCTCCCCGAAGTAAGATCGAAGCCGGTGCCGCTTGTTTGGGTAATGGTGCCGGTACTGCCTGATTTTACATTTAGAGTGCCCACGTGTGTAGTTCCTGCAGGTGTGACCGTTGCGACATCAACCGTATAGTTGTTGGTGCCATTGCCGATATTGAGCGTGCCGGCTGTCATTTGTGAAACATCTGAGTTAGCAACCTGAACTGATCCTGTACCGCCCCCTAACCCAACTGTTGCACCACCAGTGGGAACAATATTGATTGTTCCGGTCGCACCGGCACTGATCGTACCGGTAAGAGCAAAACCGGTCATATTTTTAAGGTTAATTATCTGACCATTTGTTGTTGAAACGGTACCGGTACCTGCAACCGCAATATTGTTGGAACTCGAAAGGTCAATTGTACCGGTGGCGGTCACACTGGATGCCAGCGTCAGACTGCCTCCGCCTGCAGTCAAACTGATGGCGCTGCCGGAGATATCGGCGCCCACCGAGGTGCCGACTGCCCCTCCGGCACTGTTGACCGTGACCGAACCTGATCCGGCACTAATGGCATTCAATAGATTGATGTTGTTTCCAGCAGTATTGGAGATGCTTACGTTGGCATTGTTTGAGGTGATTCCACGAACATCCACTTGGCCGTTTGAACCGGTTATCGTCACACCCGTGGCTGTGATGGTACCCAGATTGATTTTTCCCGAGCCGGTAGCAATGGCCGTAAACGAGCCTGCACCAAGACTAATCGGCGTGGATGAGGTATTAATGGCATTCGGGGTACCGCCAGCGATCAGTTGAAGGGTAAGATTGCCGCCGCCGCCGGTAACGGTGGTAGCGCTTGAGTTGATATTGTTTGTCGCTTGTAATGTAAGGTTTGCCGCAGTGGTAAGAGCAGTTATTTGTTGATCGTTAATTGTGGTATCGGTTGCCGGATTGTAGGCAGCCGCAGCTCCGTCAACAATGAACAAATTGGCAGGATCGATCAACAGGTCGCCCATGTGGCCATGTGGCGCACGCAAGTCAACGCTGCTCCCGATCTGGACAACCTTGCCGCTCACCTCAGCAAAACCGCCATCACCCCCTGTATTGCCGCCGCGCGCCAGAATTGACCCGGATGAAGTGTCTACCACACCTTCCATGGCCAGGAGCTTGACAGATCCACCAGATGCGGCACCTACGCCTGAAGCATCCAAAATTCCGGAGTTGGCAATGCCAGCATTATTGCCAAGCGCTTCCAGTACAATCTTCCCGTCCCGTTCAACAAGAGACTTCGCCTCAATAACCCCCTCATTATTAACAACCGTCCGGGCAAAATCGCCGGCGTTCTTGGCGGTCATGATAACCGTGCCGCCGTCTGCCTTGATCAGCCCTTTGTTGGCAACCAAGGCATCAACAGCCGCTTCATCGACTACCAGGCTTATCAGGTTGTCCCCCTGCATGTTGAGGGTAACCTTGTTTCCGGAGGCGAGAGCTACCGTGCCGAGCTTGCCGACGACGATGTTACCTTCATTTTGGACATTGGGGGCGACCAGAGCTACGTAGCCGCCATCGGCGGCGGTGATGTTACCTTGGTTCAGGATGGAACCGGCAATATCACCCTTAAGCAGGGAGTATCTGCCGGCCATGAAATCGGAATCGGAGATATTGAGTGTCGAAGCGACCAGACCGCCGACATCCACGCGTGCCGTGCTGCCGAAAAGAATACCGTTGGGATTGATAAGAAAGACACGGCCATTGGCGGTTAATTGGCCGAATATTTTGGAAGGATCGTTTCCAAGTACCCTATTAAGGGCAACCGAGGAGGAATTGGGCTGCAGGAAATTGACCTGCTCGCCCTGGGCAATATTGAACCCTTGCCAGTTGAGAACCGCACTGGAAGAATTCTGAGTGATCTGCATGTTCTGGCCGTTTTGACTGATCGAAGCGCTTCCCATGACGATCCGACCATCTATGGGCATGGCAAAAGCGTATCCATAGGTCAAGGCCGTTACGAACACACCAAGCAGAGTCCTTTTTTGCAGAGTACGCCTGAATTTTCTGATCATATCCGACCCCTTTTTTATCTAGTTTTGCAGATATATATTATTATAGGGGCTGTCCTAGATAACTGAAATAATCTAGGATAGATTATGCGTAAAAGTCGACTCAGCAAAGAAAAGCAAGACCGACTCATTGAATATTTTGTTTCTGGTGCAACCGCCAGAACCGCTGCAGCGCTGGTAGAAGTCCAT
>CAIYDX010000088.1 GCA_903925005.1 uncultured Geobacteraceae bacterium | reverse complement strand
TCTGTGTAAAAGCTACCCAGAGCGTTAAGATTATTGCCGAGAAGGTTTGCTTCATTTTGGCATTTAACAATATTCTCAATATAATCGTAGCTGTTGCTGTCTGGTTCGAGATGAATTTTTGCAAGTGTTGCATAGCCAAGAAGTCTTTGCATCAGGCTACTATAATCTTCGGCCATGCCGCCGGACAGTATGGCAAAGGTCTCATTGTACTCGGACTTCGCTTCCTGAATTTGCCGCAGATGTTTGAGCTTAAGTTCTTCTTCAGCTAGCAGGCGGTGAGCACAGTCCAGAAGGCACTCTAAGAGGAGTTCACTGTTGACAGGTTTGGTCACATATTTTTCTATACCTATATTAATAGCCCTCATCAGGTATTCACTCTGATCGAAAGCCGTTACAACAATAATAGGGATTGATGGAGCAAGCTTGAGAATCTCTTCAGCCATGGTAAGGCCGTCCATACGCGGCATGAGTACGTCTGTGATGACAATATCCGGCCTGTGTGCCTTGAAAGCATTCAGTCCATCCTCACCATCTACTGCAGTTACGAGTGTGCCGGATATCCGTAATAGAAACTGGTGGAACTGATTTCTGATATCCTCATCATCCTCGACATACAGTAGCGTAAGAGTTTTGAGAAAACTTTTATCAGGCATTCTGTCCTTGCCCATACAATTGCCCCTTTAGTCGGAGTTTCAATAATGAATTGAGCGCCGCCCCCGATGTTGAATTTATCATTCTATTTCTGCAGAGAGGCTAACCATGAACCACTCACCATACGTATCATAGAGTAATGTGAGAGCATTCGTCATTAAAGCTGATGATATTATGTATTCATCACCGGTAACTATAGATGGTATAGACAACCTCACTTCGTGGCCATCCTTAGAGAGATGATGCTTTAGTGAACCGGCAATCATATTTGCAATCTCGCCAAGAGCATCATCAACATCACTATTTAATTTTGTGACTTCAATGCCAAGCATGCTGGAGGTAAAACGTAGTGCCAGTGATTTTGGCACATGAAGATTTAATAGACCGGTAAAATGTCCGGCAAATCCGACAATAGCGGTCACGCAGTCTGTAAAATGACTTTGAGGGTCAATCTGTATGGGAATTGGCATAATGTCCCCAATACAAATCATGGTGTGGAATATATTCCGAATATCTTTGTGGGCAAGTTTAATCATTGTTTCCTTTGTGATTCCTAACGTTTCGTAGATATTGGAATTCATGGCTACACTCCTTTATTAATAATTTCCGTAATAGGCTGCTATCAGATGACTTACCGGATATCAGCTATGCAGGATGCAACGGCATCCATATCATTAAGCTGATTCCACTGCCTGGAGTTGATACGGCTTTTATCATTCCTCCAGACTTTATTATGATTGTGCGGCAGAGAGCCAGATTGAGCCCCATTCCTCTCTTGCTTGATTTCGGTTTAGTGCTGAAATAAGGATCAAATATTTTGGGTAAAATATCTTCGGGGATACCAACCCCTGAATCGGACAGGGTAATATGCAGGTACAAACCGGCCTTGAGAGGTAAAGCATCATCCTCGGTTATCTCTACAGCTCGGGAAGCCAGTTGCAGCGTTCCTCCCTTCGGCATCGCCTCTAGCGCATTGGTCGCCAATCCGGAAAACACCAGTTGTATTAACTTTTCAGAAAATGTTGTGTTGGGAAGATCATCAGGGTAATCGTAGCTGAAAGCGATGGACGAACAGTTTATTACCTTGTAAATTGAATCCATGATGCATGGCATTACCGATCCTGATTGAGATAAATAATCAAAATCATTACCGAGGATTCTCAGCATCTGATCAAGTTCTAATGCTTCGGCGGAGTATTTCTCTACCATTTCACGGTAATTATTCCCCTCACTGTCAGAGGACAGAGTGCCTTTTGACAGCGACGCGTAACATAGAATTGCCTGTATAAGATTATTGAAATCATGCGCCATGCCGCTGGCCAAAATTGCAACGGTTTCGTTATGTTTCGACCAACCTTCCATGATTTCCCACTTATGTTGCAATTTGAGCTGCCGGTCAGCTCTCAGGCGGTGTGCGCATTCCAGCAGGCATTCAAACAGGAGGTAACTGTTGACCGGTTTCGTAACATATTTATCTATACCGATATTGATCGCCCGCATCAGATAATCGGTCTGCTCAAAAGCTGTTACGGCAATCACCGGCACTGACGGTGCCAATTCGAGAAAGTGCTGAGCCATGGTCAGGCCATCCATTTGCGGCATAAGAATATCGGTAACCACTATATCAGGGCTATGCTTTTTAAATGCCTCTAACCCTTTCAGGCCATTGACGGCAGTTATCAATCTACCGACAGGGCGACTGAGAAAATCGGTGAACTGCTTTCTGGTATCGGCATCGTCCTCGACATAAAGTACGGTAAGAGTTTTCAGGTATTGCTGATCCTGCCTGTTATCTATTTTCATACCTGTCTCAACTCCTTTCCCTTCACCACTTGGATTGAGGGAATTGTCTCACGCTATTTTCGTATTCAAGGTACAACGTGGACTAAGTCAGTTTCAGTGTCAGGCTGACCATGAACCACTGATCACCAACATCACAGAGGATGCCAAGTGTTTCGTCAGGTGCAAAGTTGCTGAAGTCATATTCGTCACTTGTGAAATATAGGTATACAAATGCTGTGCCAAAAAATATATATATAACTAGTGTTTAATTACAGCCTGTTAGGGTGGAAATCCAAGCGGAGTAGTTTTCTGGAAAAACGATTCAGGTTGACGCTGCAGGTTTGATTAATTATAACATACCTAAATGACACGTGATTTTAAGTGCGGACATAAGTTGCTGTAGCAAAAGATGTCTCGAGAGGTTTCTTAAAGGCTCTTTGGCCCAGGAGGGATTAATTTACTTTCTTTCGGCTTTTCAATCCCTAATAACATCAATATCGTATTCATCAAAACATCCAGCTTAGTAGCCGTAAAAGACAAAAGTTGCTGTGTCAACCAATGTCCGGGGCGCATATTCCCCTGATATTGCAGTGTTATTTAAATAATACTAACCGATTCTGTCAATATATGTACCTTATTTTGTTGGTTCCTCACACGAACCTGTGCAAAATAGTAGGCATGGTTAGATTGCCCATGCAGTGATACAAATTGAGGATATAGTTCTTTGCCGTTCTGAAGCCGTAAGCTCTGTGGCTGATTAC
>CAIYDX010000087.1 GCA_903925005.1 uncultured Geobacteraceae bacterium | reverse complement strand
TCTACTGTGCCTGGTTCCAGCCAAGAGGGTGTATTCTTTCAAATCGAACTTAAAGGCTTAACTGGTTTTGGAGATGATGTAGATCAGTTCCTACAAAAAAGTATTTATGGTTATCGGACAACTAAAAAAAATGATTTATAACGACATGATAAAAAAAGCCTTGCTACCTCTCTTATTAGCTACACTCTTTTTCAGTTATTTTTCTGCACAAGCTGAAGTACTCGGCAAAATCGCTGCCGTTGTTGAAGAGGACATTATTCTCGAACAAGAACTTGATAAAGAAGTTGCCACTATCTCACAAAGAATACGTGCCAGTAACACCGCCATACCTCCAGAATCAGTATTACGCAAACAAGTACTTGAAAAAATGATTATGGATAAACTTCAGCGCCAATTAGCTGAAAAAGCCGGCATTAATGTCTCGGAAGATCAAATTGCCAGTTCTGCAGCAGATATTGCCCAAAGAAACAATATGTCACTAGAGCAATTTAGAGCAGAACTGGATAAACAAGGCATATCCTACAAGGCTTTTTTAGATAATATGCGCAATGAAATCATCATTAACCAATTACGTAGCCGAGAAATCGGTGGGCGCATTAAGGTGACTGATCGCGAGGTCGAGCATTTTATAGAAACACAAGGCAAATCCGGCGTTGAAAAAGTTCAATATCATTTAGGTCATATCTTAATTGCCCTTAAAGAAGGTGCTTCATCGTCAGAAATACAAAAAGCCGAAGCTAAAGCTGATCACCTAGTCAAAAATCTACGTGCGGGACAAAGCTTTACTCAAGTCGCCATGAGTGAATCAGAAGACGACAATGCCTTAAAAGGTGGTGATTTAGGTTGGCGTACTGCTAACGACATCCCCACTTTATTTGCTCATAAGGTTAATGAGATGCAAGTAAATGAGGTTTCCGAGCCTATCAGAAGTCCTAGCGGATTTCATATTCTAAAAATGTTAGAAATTAAAGGCCTAGATAGCCATGTGACTACCCAAACTAGGGTCCGCCATATTCTAATTAAAACCAATGAATTAATTGATGATGACGAAGCCAAAAAACGCCTACAAGCATTACGTGATCGAATTATTGACGGCGATGACTTCGCTAAACTAGCACGCGCAAATTCTGATGATAAAGGCTCTGCTATCAAAGGAGGTTCTTTAGACTGGGTAAATCCTGGAGATTTGGTTAAGCCCTTTGAAGAAACAATGAACAAACTGACTATCAATGAATTAAGCGAACCAATACAATCACAATTTGGCTGGCATTTAATTCAAGTATTAGAAAGAAAAGCCAAAGATGATAGTGAAGAACATAAAAAGAATCTTATTCGTGACTCCCTACGTAAACGTAAAATTGAGGAAGAAACCGAACTTTGGATGCGCAGACTACGAGATGAAGGTTTTGTGGAAATTTATCCATAACTGAGTAAAACGATCACAACTACCCTAAACTATAAACAGAGAACCGTCGTTGAAGAATCAAATACAACAGATTTTAAGCAGCACTAATTTAGATGCTCAACGTGCTTTAATCAGTGAACTTTGCACTGAATTAAGCATTGATAGCTTAAGCTGTGCAGCGGCCTTATTGAGTTTAATGCCATCGAAAGAAAATTTAAATGTAAACACTCTATCACCTCCTAGAAGCTTAACTGCAAGTAATGCAACAGGAGAAATCAAAATGATTCGTTATCGGCTGGATGTCGGGAGTAAACAACAGATCACTGCGGATCAGCTAAGAAAAGTATTGATAGAAGAATCCGGTGTAGATAAAAAAAACATCAATAATATTCATATTCATAGTTTATACACTCTCTTAGAATTACCCGATGAGATGCCCCCTGATATATTTCAACACTTAAAATCCGTAGAAATAAACCAACAAAAACTCGATATTAGACGCGTAAAAAATAATAATAAAAGGCGTGGCAATAATTACATTCGACGAGGACGTAAGCGTGACAACAAACCTATTAATACAGAAACAAAACCAGACAATCAGGCTTCTGATTAATTATTTGAGATAGTTAAAGGCTTAATTTAATGACTCATTCTGATTCGCACAAAAGTGATACTGAGCAAATGCTTCCTATATTAGGTTGGCGTGAATGGGTAACACTCCCCGAACTTAATATTGAACATATTAAAGCTAAGATAGACACAGGTGCTAGATCTTCAGCTTTACATGCCTTTGCTATTGAACCTTATCGCAAACAAAATCAACGCTGGATTATGTTTGCCATACATCCTGAGCAAAATAATACTGATATTGTGATTGAGTGCCATGCCGCTGTCAAAGATAGACGAATAGTCTCTGACTCTGGTGGTCATAAACAACGCCGCTATGTGATAGAAACACAATTATTACTAGGTACAACAGTCATTAATGCAGAAATGACCCTAACAAATCGAGATAGCATGTTGTTTCGAATGTTAATAGGTCGTACAACTTTAAACGATCGTTTCATGATTAATTCTAGCGCGTCTTTTTGCCAGGGATTTCCTAGCCCACCATCAACATTATAATTGATGCAATTGATTTATATTGAAATTGCAATGAATTCCAACACTGCTTTGCACGAAGGTCGTTTTACAAAAACATAACCCGACCTACAAAAACTTATTTTATAAGGGCGTAGCAATACGCCCTCCTGACTGCGATGAGCTTTACCCCACTCCATCTCATCTCGCCTTCAAGCAATCTTGTCTTTTAAAACCAATTTACTAATCGCTGGCAATACCACAAAAGTACATACCATAATCCAAAATATGCCTATGGTAATCACCAAGCCCATGCTGGCTATGCCTTCATGCGGTGAAAATGCTAAGCCAGCAAAACTTGATGCTGTAGTTAGGGCACCATAAAACATCGCTCTGGCGGTACTGGATTGATAAATATTCTGGTCTTCTGATAAAGAATGATGGAGTTTTTCAACCATGTGTATGCCGTTATCGACACCTAAACCCAATAACAACGGTAAGGCGATAATATTGGCATAATTGATGGGCGTATGCGTCAGCACGGTACTCGCCATCGTAAATAAACCCGCCAATATCAGTGGTGTCATCACCAAAAAGGTATCGGTAAAGTTACGTCGTATGGCATATAGCAATAAAGTAATGGTAATCAGCGCGATGATAATGGCTTTTTGAAAGGCCGCTATCACTTCTTTCATAGACTCCCAATAGATAATCGGCAAGTCTGTGGTTTCTGGTGCGACCGTTTGCACTTCATTAATAAACTCTTGCAAATTAGCGAGATCATTCAAATCTTTCTTAGGGAATATTTGAATACGATACCAGCCTTCTTTACTTAACCAGCGATCTTTAATATCCGCTGGCAAATCTGACAAAGCAACTTCCTTAGCGCCCATACCGACTAACAATTCATTCATAGCATCAGGTAACGTACCTAGCAAGGTTGTTTGCATTTTCTCTATAAACAAACGTCGACTGGGCTGTTGCCTTGTATCGAGCTCGATTAACATATCCTGTAATTCTTTCTTAAAAGAACCTAAAGCCGCCAACTCATGGGCATCCGTTTTTTCAAGTAAGCGTTGATCTATCGCTTTAATCAAGCGATTAATACCAGGAATCGGATCATTATCCACTTTCAAGGCAGGAAATCCTTGAGCTTGTGCACCTAACATCAATGCCATATCTTCTATAACGGCTAATTTGTCTTCTTGTTGTTCCGGTACAAAATCAAAGACACTGATGGTTTTATCAACACTAGCCAAGCCTAATAACTTTTGTTCCATATCCTTGGCTTTTTGGGCATCTTCTGCCAATACCGTCAAGGTCATCGGTGTGGTATCAGGATTTTTATTTAAATTCTTAAAGGCGATGACTGATTCTGTATTGGGATCACGTAAATTAATAGGATTAAAGTCTGTTTGAACTTTAAAAACTAGGCCTATGGATAAAAGAGTAAACAACACCGTAGCTATTGCAATAGGCTTGGCATAATGCAGTGTGTGATTAGCCATCTTTTCAGCTAAGGTAGCCAAGAATGGATGCGTTGCTAAGGGTTCTGATTTATCAGCGACAGGAATAAAACGTAAAAAAGCTGGCATGACAGTTAAAGTCACCACTAAACTAATAAACAAACTGGTTCCAGCCAATAAACCCAGTTCAGACACGCCTCTATAATCAGTCGGTACAAAAGCAAAAAGTCCAATTGAAGTGGTTCCTGCACAGAGTAACAAAGAAGGTCCAGTTGATATCAAAGTACTGTGTATAGCTCTTTCACGATTCACGTGATGCTGGATATTATCTTTATAACGCAGACAAAAATGGATGGCATACTCTACGCCCAAACCTATATTCGATACTGCAAAAGCAACAGAAATTAAATTAAGTTCTTTCACAGCAAGCGCCGCAAAAGCACCGCAAAACACCATCCCTAGTGCCAAGGTAAATAAGGTCGCTAAAGTGAATAAAATAGAACGATAAGCCACTAACAATATCACTAGCACCAACACCACAGAGAAGATACAGGCATTGAAAGTACCATTACTCATACCTACGACCTCATCATCTTCTAAGCCCACTTCGCCAGTAATCCAAACCTTAACCTCTGGCAAATCAGGCTGCTGAATTTCAGCAATGGCTTTACGAACAGATTCTATAGCGTGTTCAGCGGGTCGTATTTGTGAGTATTCAAACTTAGGTGAAAGCGTAATAAAGCCTTTGCCACCATCTTTGCCACTGAGCTTGTTGTCAGCAATCAAGCCCTCCCATGACAATAGATTATTTTCACCATTAATGCTTTTATGCAAAGCCAAAGCCACCTTATCGATCAAGGTGGCTAAATCAACGGGCAAGTCTTGCTTATCGGCTTTAGCACTCAAAGCATCTTCAAAGATAGAGAAAAAACCTGTTAGATTAGGCTCTTGTGAGATTCGTCCAATAAAAGGTTGAGCTTGAGATAGATTATTAGAAACCGCTTGTAATTCGGTCGGCGTTAAATAGAGCAGACCATTTTTATGAAAGAATTCATTTTCACTAGGAATATATACCGTCTCAAAATTAGTCTTGTCTGCATTTAATAAACGACCTAAACGCTTAGTGGCAGCCTTAGTTAATTCTGGCGTGTCTGATTCAACAACCAATAATAAGGTGTGCAAGTCCTGAGCAAAAGCTTTTTCATAATGACGTCTATTTTGTTGAAAAGGCGCATTAGGGGCGACCATATCTTGAGTATCGGTATCAATACTTAAGTGACTACCCGCATATTGCCCTGCCAATACGGTTAATAGTGCAACTATTATTAATACTGAAAAGGGATGCTTTAACACCCAACCGCCCCAAATTGAAAATAGATTATTGCTTTTGTTCTTAAACGTCATTTGTGTCTTCCATTATTTTAATAATTCAACCCACTTCTTTGTTGAGAGGGGCTAAAGGAGGCTGCCAACTATAGGTACAGGATAAGATCAAGCCTTTCAGTGTGCCCCGTCTTAAGTTAGCGTTTACACCCTAGAGACTGTGAAAGTATTATGATTTTAACTCCCCCCTTTGTAAAAGGGGGACTGAGGGGGATTTTTTGTGTTATGGGCTACTAAAATTTAATGATTATTTTTAATAGACCCAATCTCCCCTAGCCCCTCTTTGCTAAAGAGGGGGAAACTTTAACAGTCTTCCTACCTTCCCCACTCTCATTCAATAGTAATTTTATCTAATGTATCGAGTGCATCACTTTTAGATTCGATAAGTTCAGCGCCCTGCTGTTGAATAAATAAAGCGGGGATATGAGCAATATTAGCAGCTTGCATACCTTCTTTTTGACCCAAACACAATAAAGCAGTATCCCAAGCATCGGCAATGGTGGGGTCTTCATGAATAACAGTGACAGATACCAAATCGTGAGTTATTGGCCGACCATTACGTGCATCTAATATGTGACTATAACGCTGACCCTGATAATCAAAATAATGATTATAAGTACCGGAAGTCATCACTGCCATTTGGGTATCCTTAGGCATGGTGATTCTTTTTTGCATGTGCATATCGCCAGGTAATGGCTTTTCTAGTGCGATGCGCCAAGCTTGTTCATCGGGTTTATAACCACGAGTTTGCAGTTCACCACCGATTTCTACTAAATAATCAGTAATGCCCATCTGCTCTAACACTTTGCTAATTTCACCGACACTATAACCTTGGGCAATAGAGGATAAATCAACTTTCAAATCCGCTTGCTGCTTGCGTAAATGACTATCATCTATGATGTCTAACTTCGCCATGCCAATACGCGCCTGCAACTTCTGAATCATTGCTTCATCCGGCATGGCAGGAGCTTCACCACGAAAGCCCCATAAATCAAATAGCGGCTTCATGGTTAAATCGTAACAACCTTGAGATGCCAATGAAACAGTTTGAGCGATACGTACTAATTTTACAATTTGAGAACCCACTTCCTGACTATCTGTATTTTCAGTGCTATTAAAGATTTCAATAACTGAGTCTGGACGATAGTTTGAAAGGGTTTTGTCAATGTTATCAAGTTCATTTTTAACAGCATTGGCAATGGCTGCGTTATCTATCGGTTTTTTCGACCAATAACTGATATGATAAGTCGTACCTTGAGCGGCGCCTTCTAGTTTTTGAATACTTGGAGCTGAGCAAGCGATCAGTTGGCTTAATATAAAAAAGACAGTGAGTACTTTTAATAATGGGGAATTGTTCTGAGTAGATTTCATAATACTTCTGATGGTTGAGTGTTGATTCATTATCATCGCTTGCAGTTACTTTATTATTACGAGATGAGTTTTCTTAAGTTTATATACCTCAATAAACTGGGTTAATTGCGGATTCATAGCAATAATCTAAGGTTTATGTACTCAACAATGCGACTAAGCCCTACATTATAAGGGTATTGTGATTTGATTTCTAAATTGAACCTATCATAAAGACCATAACTATCTACACAAATTTTAAATGAATGCCCTATAGGGTGGATAAGCGCTAGAGCATCTACCAAAACATCACGAACCAAAGTTAAGTTTTTGTAGGCCGTAATAAGACCCTGCTAGCGCAGAGCGTGGTGGCGTTTCCGGCACAGGAGCCATGCCGATGCCGGAAACGCTTTTCTCGCTGATGCTCGTAAAGACTTATACAGACCTACAATAAGTTCAAATAGTCCTTAACTTTAAGCAGTAACCAAAATATAGAGGCGTGTAAGGTAATCATCGATCTTGAAGACTAAACAATCTCGATCATACTCCCTAGATACGCTGGCACTTATCCATCCTACAATTACGCGTGAAGGTTCTTATTAGTTTTACCACATAACCAACCATCAATTTGTTATTACATAGATAGGTCATAATGATGAATAATGTTTTAGTTAAAAAGATAGGCAATCTAATTCCTTACACTTTATTAACAGGTCTTTTATTATTAAGTTATAAGGTACTTAATGAGCTATTGATACCACTGACCTGGGCCATCATTATTGCTTATGTACTGTGGCCGGCTTACCAAAGGTTAAAGCATCAGCTTAATAATAGAGATACTTTAAGTGCTAGTGTAATGACAGGCCTAATAACTATCGTCATTTCGTTAAGCCTCTATTGCTTAGGTTCTTTATTACAAAATGAAACTAAAATTGCTTATCAAAGCCTATCAATTAACTTTACTAACAATGCATATCACCTACCGAAACCTATAAGCCAAATTCCATGGTTGGGGCGACAGTTACAAGACCTTATAGATCAATTCATTGATAACCAAGTAGAAATCAGCAGTCAACTCACTAACTGGGTAGGGCAATGGCTGGGAGAATTTACCCAGTTGCTTGGCAGTATTGGTCGCAACATCATGAAGCTGGGTGTTATTTTAGTCACGGTATTTTTTTGTTTTCGTGATGGACTTAATATTATTAAGCAATTGCAGCAAGGCATCATTGGTTTTTTAGGTTCATATCAACATGTTTACCTTCAAACTGCTGGAGCCACTACACGCGCAGTAGTTTACGGCTTAGTTCTTGCGGCACTTAGTCAAGGTTTACTAGCAGGAATAGGTTATGCGGTAGCGGGTATCAAAGCACCCTTATTATTTGGACTGATAACGGCCTTCCTGGCCATCATTCCTATGGGAGCAACATTGATATGGCTACCTTTAAGCATAATACTGATCGTCTCTAATCAATTCTGGTCAGGTATCGGTTTATTACTTTGGGGATTTCTAGCCGTTAGCACCATAGATAATGTGGTGCGTCCATTAGTTATTAGCGGTGCTGGTCGAGTACCTTTCCCCATCGTATTATTCGGCGTGCTTGGAGGCTTATCAGCTTTCGGTGCTGTCGGGCTATTTTTAGGGCCAGTGATTCTGGCCGTACTACTCTCTGTTTGGCAAACTTGGCTAAAACTACAGCAAATAGAATTATCTGAACATGAATACTCTCAACCTATCTGGCACACACTTTCGACAGAAAAGGTCATTGCCGAATTAGATTCAGATTATGGCTTGGGTTTAAGTACAGAAGAGGCGCAAAAACGCTTAGAAAAATACGGAACTAATAGTCTTACTGAAATAGCTCCCCGCTCCACTTTACATTTATTACTATCCCAATTCAAAGGCGTACTTATTCTGGTATTGCTGGCAGCGGCCATATTAGCAACCACTATAGGTGACTTAAAAGACGGTCTTGTGATTTTAGTCGTTGTCATTATTAACGCTTTGCTGGGATTTTATCAGGAATTTCAAGCTGAAAAATCTTTGTGCGCTCTAAAAAAAATGCTGCCTTTAGAAGCGATAGTTCGTCGTAATGGACAAGCAATCGAATTATTAGCTGACCAATTAGTTGTTGGAGATATTGTTATCCTAGAAGCGGGTAGAAAAATACCTGCGGATGGGCGCATCCTATTAGCACAAGCCTTAGAGGTTGATGAATCGTCCTTGACAGGCGAATCAGCGCCTATTACCAAACAAGACATCATCCTTGAACCATCTTTAGTGCTCGTAGAACGATACAACACCTAAATCCTGCAAGCTCTAAAAAGCAGATATCAATCTCTGTTTTTTAAGTTCAAATTTGATTTTTTTAAACCCGCCACTGCGGTTTTACTCATATACTTATGGCATTTGATCCTCTACATACCCGAAATTACAAAAAATTACGCAGATTTTCTGGCGACAAACCAAGCCTAACCCTCCTTCCTGAACGAAGGCAAATACCAGGCATTGATTTTGATATTTTTGTAGTGCTATAGGATCACAACCCTAAACCAACAGCCACCCAGTCATCCCAAACCTGAGGATAAAGATGGTTGTCAGGCGTTTTAACAGTCAACTGTCTGTTTCCAGTCAGCAACTTGCCTGCTACACGAACCAAATAAGTCCTTATTGTTTCGGGCTCCCATTGCCGAAGGGTCTTACTACCACTCATGATAGCCATCCAGCGCAACGTATTGTAAGCCAGTACTGCACAATGAAATAAGACGGCATTAGCCAAGAATTCTGCGGTTCTTATCTTGCCCATTCCCATCTGACCTTTCGATTCTTCGATCCAAGTTTCGCAAGTTGCGCGTTCGCCGTATTTTTTGTGGGTTTGCCAGGGCGTAAGGGATTCAGTTGTGACATAGCAGAAATAATCATAGTCGTATTCGGATGTGCCCAGTAAATCGATTTGAGGGCTTTGTTCTTTAAGTTGCTTCTTACGAACTGCAACGAAATGTCGTGTCACCTTCCACGTGCCGCAACGATAGTCAAACTTACATTGTTCCCAGTCCGGTTGCCCAGCTATGGCGGTCCACTGTTGCTCCGTCAACAGTACGATCAGGTTTTTGAGTTTGACCTTGATCAGATAGCCATGTTTATGGGCATCCAGCAAATTCAATAAGGCGCCGACAAAATAACCGCTATCAGCTCGAATTATAAGCCGCGTTTTATTAGGTAAGTGGGCTAGTAATTGTTTGACGAATTCAACAACACCATTACTGGTATAAGCGTTCCCCGTTCTAAACCAGGCCTGCAGAATCTCTTTGCTTTCTACGCAAAAAGCTAATTGGGGATGATATGAAAGTGCGCCTTTCTTCTTGGGGTTGTAGCCTTTAGCGGCTCCCTCTTGGCTGCCACACACCGTATCAACGGTAGAATCAATATCGATCCATTGCACCGAATTTAGCCCGACTTTAGACACGCCCGCACGATTAGCCTTACGCCAAATTTGAGCGCGTAATCTATGAGTAACACTTTCAAGCTGGCTGATCTGCTTTTCTGTAACTTCCTTAAAGATCCGACTTATCGTTGTTTCAACAGGTATTTTTAGCCAACCTGCGACCTTGCGCAAAACGCCATCTGACCAAACAACGCAAAGCTTTGCCATAGAGGTCCCGCCACCTATCATACCCACGGCTACCAGTAACATCGAACCCGTCAAATGATACTCTGCATTATCCCCGCGTTGATGCGGAACCGTCTGGTTGATCGTTTGTTCAAAGCCGATGCGTTTCAAGAATTTTACTACGGGAATGAGGCCTGCTTGGCTGGTCAGTCCAAATGCTGTTGCTGACATATTGACTTTGCCTGCCGATTCGCGAACAGCGACTTTTTTCTGTTTTGTTGAGAGCTTTGCTTTCATTAAAATAATGACATATGAAATACACAATATGCATATTATATCATTGATATATAATGATTAATTTATAATACCTTGAGCTGGCTTGCAGGATTTAGG
>CAIYDX010000086.1 GCA_903925005.1 uncultured Geobacteraceae bacterium | reverse complement strand
CCAGCGGCGGCGGAGCAAGAATCGTAGACAAATTCAAAGAACGAAAAGCTTTTTTAGGGGTAGAACCAAAATCAAAAGCAGAAACTACCATCTTAAACTAAAAGCATTATTGTCTTGACCAAAGGGTCCACTAAACCGCAACTACTACATCAGCAATCTTGCAAGGCATCCACGTTATTGAAAGGTTTCGGGATCGCAACGGTCCAAAGTAGTTCTACTGTGAGCAGTATCGAAACAGTCTTGATACTGCTCACATACAAAACTACAGTTACATTTTATTCATAATTATTTCCTCCTTGACTGTTTGGTTTTCGGCCACGTTTGGCCCCAGGCGCTACAGGTTTCGAATTCGCTTGTGTGACTACCTCTCTTGAGTCAATCCAAGACATAATGTCCGACAATTTCCAGCCAACAGCGTTTGCACCTATTCTGATTCTTCTAGGTGCTTTGCCATCACGCTCATCCCGCCACCACTGAGCAGCGGAACGATTAGTAATATATGCGCGTTCTGGCTCTTTAACGATTCGCTCATTCATCTGTATGTCCCTCCTAGATTTGTGGGACCGGCCGGTTCCTTTCTTCTATTATTGTTATACCCCTGTAACAGCGTTACTGTAAAATTGTTAGAGCAATTAATGCCTTTATTTACTAAGTAATATCAGTGTGTTATATTTTAGTTGCATGTAACAGCGTGACATTTTAAGCATTAGAAATATTTGATGTTATAATCAAAACACAGATTATGTAAGTGGCTGTTTTATTTGGTAAATAAGCTTAATCCAATGTACAGAGGATCAACTGATATGAGGGCGCACAACGGTCAGAGCGTCATTGAGTCCAATTAAATGCTCTAAAAATGCGAAAAATGAAGAACAAGCGATCAAAAGTTGATTTACTCATCGCCTTTAAAGGTAAGAAAAATAAAAGTTGATTTATTGCAAGTAAAAGTGGGATGTCAAACTGTAGTGGGTGGGGGCAACATGCGGAACAACTGACTTGTAGAAGTTCATTATATATTTCAAAAAACCGGCTTTATAAACAGCCCCTAACTGACGATCATCGTCCTTCTCCAGTAGTTGTGGTAATGCCGAAGTCAGTTAACGGATTGGCATAGATAATGATGCTGTCTTATTGATACCCGGTCAGTTGCAGGAGGTTCTTTGGATGGTCATTGAAGATTCATAGTTGCGATGTTAATAAGGGAAGCACAACCACAGTTCTGCCAGATTTTCCTACCTATCGATATAGCATCTGGTTATCCTTCATATTTCAAGTGTGCCAGTCGGATGTCCGCATTGATGGCTCGCATTTGGGCTTCAAGACGCTTTACTTCGGCTTCCATCTCGTCATTGTACTGAGATTCAAACTCGACATTTCCATTTACACGGAACAATGTTGCATGTTCACTCGTCAAATCGAATACAACTTTGATCCGGCCTTCCTTCAGCTGTTGCATGACTTGTTCGATCTTATCTTCAAAAGAGCAGTCAGAATCAGATAAATCACTCCACTCCCGAGTCACAAATTCTTCCACCATTTTCCGTAGCGTCTCCGGATTGATGCGATCCAGTGGCACGTGAACTCCCTCTTCTGAGTATTCATTCTGCTGATCTCGCTCTATGGTCACTTCGATCTGTTCCATGACGATAATTCTACCTTTTTCCGATAAGGCGTTCAAAATCTTCGTAGGAAGCAAACCCCGCTAACCTCTTGCCCTCATAGAGATGGGTGGGGACAGCTGTTACCCGCAACTCCCTCGACCGCTGCCAGTCGGCATCGACTGCAGCGGCAAAGCTACCCGTTTCGATAACATTCCGAGCTTCGTCAGTCGGAAGTCCCATGGATTCTGCAATAACAACCAGCTCGTTAATTAAAGCGATGTTGATGCCATCTACGAAATAAGCCCGGTAGATGGCTTGATGAAACAGCCCTCCTGCTCCTTGTGACTCTGCCCATTTTCCCAGTTCCTGAGCACGCCTGCTGTTGTACGTGCGTGTCCGCGAAACCAGAGGGAGGCCTTCTGTTGCGGCAGCCTGTGTGAGCCTGGTCTGCATGTCGGCAATCATCACCTCGTGTCCAGCAAACATCTCAGACAGTTCCATCCCTTCCTCCGGTGTTTCCGGGTGCAGGGGAAATACTCTCATCTGCAGTTCGACTCCGTATTCCTTGTGCAATCGAGCGGTACGCACGGCACCGAGGTAACACCAGGGACAGACATAATCGAAGAAAACCTCCATAACGGGCACTTTGCTCATAATTCCACCTTTTCAGTTAGCCACGCCAGCAGTAACCGATGCCAGCATATTCACCATGCTATCATGGATCAGGCCGTTGCTGGCCACTATCCTATCGTTGAAAACGTCGTATGTTGAGCCATCGAAGGTCGTTACAACGCCGCCCGCTTCACGGATCATCAGGACTCCTGCAGCCACATCCCATGCTTTCAGCTTGAGTTCCCAGAAGCCGTCCAGCCTTCCGGCAGCGACATAGGCAAGGTCAAGCGCGGCAGCACCTGCCCGGCGAATCCCTCTGGCACTTTTCTGGAAGGCGATGAAGTTAGCAAAATTGTTGGCTTGGTCTGTGGCGCAATCATAAGGGAAACCGGTCCCAAGTAGTGAATTGCTCAATGGCATACGAGAGGATACTGACAGGCGGTTGCCGTTCAGGAATGCGCCTTCTCCCTTGGTTGCCGTAAAAAGTTCATCATAAATCGGGTTGTATATTACCCCGGCAACCAGCTCTCCTTCTATTTCAAGAGCGATTGAGGAGCAGAACCAGGGATAGGCGTGGGCATAGTTGGTTGTGCCGTCAACCGGGTCAATGATCCAGCGGCAAGGAGAACCAGCCTGAAGGTATTCACATTCCTCAGCAACAATGTCATGATCGGGAAAGCGAGAGAGCAGGCGTTCCACAATCAAGCGCTCTGATTCCTTGTCAACCTCTGTCACCAGGTTCTTGTCGCCTTTCATCTCTATATCCAGAGTTGAGGCGAAACGGGATTTTTGATACTGTCCGGCAATTCTGGCCGCGTTTACCGCCTCTTGTAGATAGACATTGTCTGCGATCATTTCCGCTCCCTTATTGTTTTGTCATCATGCAGCAGTCTGGCCTATCCACGCAGCACCAAATACTCCGGCGGAATCACCTAGCTGGTTCTTCAGGATGGGGGTATGCAACTTGTCATGGAAGGCGTATTTTTTAACCCTCTCTATACCTTCGGAGTTCAGCTCGTCAATGTTGGAGAGCCCTCCACCCAGCACAACCGCATCTGGATCGAGAATAGAGACCAGTCCTCCCAGACAACAGCCAAAGTCGTCCAGGAAGCGGTTAAACGTTTTTTTGCACCGCTCCTCGCCAGCTCGCGCCTGTGCAACTATCTCATCCATGGTCAGGCGTTGTCCGTATTCGTGGAAAAAGCTATTTTCGACTCCTGAGCCGCTGATCAATGTCTCAACACAACCCCGGTTGCCGCAGTAACATTCTGCACCGCCGGGAGTCATTGACTGATGGCCCCATTCGCCCGCTATCCGGTGCGGCCCTTCCCGGACTTCGCCGTTGATACAGATTCCTCCGCCACAGCCAGTTCCCATAATGACGCCGAATACCATGCCATAACCCTGGCCTGCTCCCGAATGGCACTCGGCCAAGGTAAAACAGTTGGCGTCGTTGCGGAGTTGGACAGGTTGTTCGATGAGTCGTTCGATATCAGCTTTGAGGGGTTTGCCGATCAGACAGGTTGAGTTGGCGTTGCGTACCAGGTTGGTTGTGGCGTCGAGAGACCCAGGTATGCCGATACCTACGGTGTAGTTGGTACCGTGCGGAATTTGGACAGCAGCCTGATGGATCATTTCTGCTACTATGGACAGTACGGCATCGTATCCATCAGAGCGGTTCGTAGGACGGCGCTGTCGCCACAGGACGTGGCCATTTGAAGCCAGGAGTATGGCTTCCGTCTTGGTACCGCCCAGATCGATACCGATTGCTGCCGTATCAGTATTTTTTATTATGCTGTCTGTTTTCATAGTCGCGCTCTATAAGTCGTTCCGATACTTAATCAGTAGGTAAAAGCCCCCGACACCACCTACCGCCATGAGTAGATCTCGAACCCAGGGAATAGGTATGTCAAGCATGGAATATATTATCGGGTCGAGTATAGCCGTGGTAAGTAGCCCGACGGCCACCCATGTGAGGAGCTTTTTCAATCAGCTATCCTTCGAAGAACGGGTTCTTCACCGTTTTTGGCTTGATTACTGAGATATGCTCAGGCAAGTCCATTTGCTCCATCTCTGCTACAGTTAGGTCTAGTATATCCTTCAGTTCTTTTGCAGCTTTAAGCCCTTTCTTGTCGAGCGTCAAGTCGATACTCCCGAATAACCAATTTGCTTCACTGCGGAGAATTGCTGCATTCAGAAGCGTCTGCATCTCATCTAGGTCTTGATTCGCTCTGTACATGGTTTAGTGAACAGGTAACAACTCCACCGGAGGGTGAAGAACATCAGATCAGGCTTGAGTCAGACGAGAAGGCGGTCAAGATCCTCACGATCCATGTCAGTAAGGGGCTTGAGTTTCCGATAGTATTCTGCCCGTTTCTGTGGGGCGGAGTAATTGACGGTGGTGAAACGGTTATGGCCCATGAAGGGTTCGAGTTGGTGGCTGATTTTGGCTCCGACAAATTCGATCAGCATCACAGGGCGGCGATGGATGAAGGCCTGGCAGAGAATGTTCGGCTGCTCTATGTCGCAATTACCCGCGCCAAATACCGCTGCTATTTAGCATGGGGACGTTTTCGCTACACAGAAAGTTCTGCTCTCGCCTATCTGTTCCATTCTCCGGTAAAAGCCCCCGGCTCATCTTCCTATGAGGAACTTGTTAAGGTAATGGAAGTAATATCTGATGATGAAATGATCGAAAAAATACGTTCGCTTGAGTCTTCAGGTCGTTTAAATCTGGTAATAGACCCGGTTATGGACTGTTCGACAGAGCCTATTCGCAGAACAGATGCGACTGACCCATTTAAATGTCGAACCATGGCGAAATCAATCGAATCAGACTGGAGGGTGTCCAGTTTTTCATCCCTGATTGATGGTCATGAAACACCTCCTGAGTTTCCTGATCACGATAGCAGCGAAGAAACGGGGCAACTCAAGGCGGATGAGACTCCACCAGAAAATTCATTCTCGGGCGTTGTCAAGCAAGTTGTCACTTCGCCTTTTAAAATAGTCATGCAGTAACCGGTTTCTTTATTCGGTGATGGTTTAGTGATACTTTTTTGATATGTTGCCAGTTTCTGGTATTTCCTGACCATCGTCCCGGTCT
>CAIYDX010000085.1 GCA_903925005.1 uncultured Geobacteraceae bacterium | reverse complement strand
TGAAGCATTCACGTCCGTGCTCAAAACCTGGAACATCAAAATCAGCATGGACGGCAAAGGGCGTTTCAGAGATAACATCTTCGTCGAACGGCTCTGGCGCACGCTGAAGTATGAAAGAATCTACCTGAACGTTTATGAAACGGGAGCCGAGCTTTCCAAAGACATGACATACTGGTTCAACTGGTACAACGTAACTCGAAAACATACATCTCTTGACAAACTGACACCGGATGAGGCTTATTTCCGAGGACTTGAACAAATGAGACTGGTAGCCTGAAACCAGGAAACCTCAACAACCAAGGGTCATTGCTTATTTCACCCCTCAGGATGTCTCACTAAGCCCGGCCACCTCACTTTAAAACTGTCTACTTGACAGGGAAGCTTACGCACTTTTTTCCGATGAGCCATATTTTTTACGCAAAGCATAATAGTAATGATAGGAATCCATTGGAGCCATAAATTCCTTTTCGATATGGTAATAAGTCATTAATAACTTTCTAATTCTGCTTTTCGAGTAAGAGTATCGCCCAATCTCCCAGTAATGCTCAACATTGCGGTCATTCATCTTCGTCTTTATCATAAAATAAGGAATGCGTAAGGCAATGTTCCATTTTTTTGATATTCGTGGAAGCCTGATGTTCGACTGAAGTTCAATCAATGCTGCTGAATAGGGAACGGAAACCAATACACTCTGCTTTGTGCAGCGATGCATTTCTGACAGCGCCTTCGGTACATCACCAAAGGGCAGGTGCTCCAAGATTTCATAGGCAAGGATAACGTCGAAAGAGTTGTCTTCGAAAGGCAGTGCTCTAATATCTGCAACATGATCGGGGCATAGAACACCATCAAAATCGCATGTTATAATGTCATAACCGTGATGACGCAAATAGTTAGCAACAGTTTTGTTGCCTATGCCAACCTCCAGTATACGCCCACCTTTGAATGGCTTTACCAATTCAATCTGATGAAAGTACGATATGAAACGGTCCAAATTATCATACTTCCCATAGTACATCTCCGGCGGAACTTGTATTTTGCTTTTCATGATAGGAACTTTATCTTACCGCCTTGATATTAAATTGTTTGGTACCGAACTTGCTTTCAATATCGTCTGGATAGACCCGATCGACAGCCTCGACCCTAAAATGTTTACTAGGTCTATCATTCATATCTCGCGTCTTCAATTCTTACATACTTTTTTCTTAACAAGATCAAGCTGATAATCTATAATCTTGCGGCCGCTAATTTTCTTTTAAGATACCGGCACAAGCTTACAAGTTCAATAAGTGTTAGATTGATAGGGCTGGTTCTAGAATTGATAGGAAAGTAATCATTTACTGCGCGAATAGGCGTTTCCCAGTTTCCGTAAATCCATTTAAGATACCTTTCTGGTTGCTGGAAGGTACTATATTTTTCTCCTCGCAATATAATCTCTCCGCCGCCTGGATAATCGGAGTGAAACGACCTTCTTCGATACCTCATTCCCCCCATTTTTAAATAACCAAAAATTTCATATGTTGCACCGTATTTTTGTGCAATAATCTTAAAGTCGGTCCAGCTTGTATTGTGTAAATAGATTTTGAATTCATCATTTTTCAATGCTAATATTAATTGATCTTGTTTTGGAAGAATATCTTCCATTTTTGTCTCGATATCAACATCCCAGTCCCATTTTATGAAATCCCCATCCCTTATAGCACCAAGCAGTGCCCCTCCGACTATATAATAAGGGATCTCATGAGTATTTAGAATATCCCGAACTTCTTTTAGACCCTTAGCTAGCAAATCAAGCTCATCGTTCGTTCTCATTCTAATCATTTCTTCTTCATTCTTGTCAATGATCAGTGACGGCACAACACGCTTGGCAGTTTGTCTTAATAACCTCTGAAAACGATATGGAAGAATATGCCTGGCAAATTCCTTAAGTAACCTTCTCATGGCTTACACACTCCTATCAACACCATTTCTGCTTTTTTTTCTCTATTCTGATGTGATGAACAATCTCTTCGAAGCATTATATTTACCTATTTCAAATATAGTATCGCACACTTTAAGAGTGTCCGGCCGGTGGGCAACGATCAAAATGGTTTTACTGCGGTTTAGGTTTGCTATCGCATCCATGACAGCCGTCTCCATATCAATATCGAGGGCGCTGGTGGCCTCATCCAACACCAATATAGCCGGATTTTTGTATAATGCACGCGCCATTCCGATTCGCTGTCTTTGGCCTCCGGAAAGACGTATTCCGTTCTCGCCGATCAAAGTATCATAACCTTTAGGCAGCTCATTAATTATAAAATCATGGATATTGGCAATCTTTGCTGCGCGCTGCACAGATTGAATATCGATCTCCTCGGTCGCAATACCAAAGGCAATATTACGCAAAATACTTTGATCGATTAAATGAATATATTGTGGTACGAATCCAATTCTTGACTGCCATGCCCTCAGATTCGCCACTGTGATCGGCTCCCCATCTACCAGAATCTGTCCTTTACCGGGGGTTAACAAACCAATTATTAAGTCTAGTAGCGTTGTCTTGCCACAGCCGGTCGGACCGACAAATCCCACCGTGCTGTTCGCTTTTATGGTCATATTCATATCGCTAAGCACGGGAAACAAGGTGTTTTCGTAGGAAAACGTGATGTTTTCAAGAGTGATTTTGTTGGAAAAACAAAGAGTTTTTCCCATAGCATCTTCCATCGGTGTGGAAGAAACTTGGGAAAGACTCAAATCAGACTCCAATTCCGAAGAAATCTTCTCCAATACCGACATGTAAGACCTTATGTATGTCACGCCATCGAAGATACGTTTTACGGCTGGCATTAGCCGCTGGGCTGCGAAGGCATAAGCAGCGACTATGGGCAACGCAGTACCAAAACTTCCTTGTGTCAGGATAAGATATAGGATGATTACCATAATGCCACCGAAAGCAGTCGTTTCGACAACGTATTGTGGCAGTTGAGTAATAATGTGCTGGCTGGCCTGCGCTTTGGCGTACATCTTCGAAGGTTTTTCATATTGTTGGATAAAACTGTTTTCTGTTCCGTAGAGCTTGATTTCCTTGATAGCCGCAAAAGCCTCTGCCATTATTTTGTACCTAAGGCTCAAGCTTTGTGTGCGGACTTTACCAATGAGTCGCAGCTTATTATGGACCAAGAAGTAAATCAGTCCATAGGCACATCCAATAAAGCCGAACACTGCGACAGCTAGCAGAGGATCGATATAGATAAGAAAGCAAAAAAGAAAAAAAGAAATAATCAATCGGACCATTACCAAAACGAAAGGCATCAGCAGGTATTGTACAAGTTCCTGCGCTTCGGTCTGGATCTCCTTAACCATATCGGCCGAATTGTGTACGAGGAAATACGTATATGGCTTATTGAGATACTGGGCAAGAAGATTCCTGGAGATATAGTCCCCTTGCGTGTAGGCGAACCTGGCCGTTGCCCACTGGGTTATCGCACCGAGCCCATTTACAAGGATCATGACTGCAAGGATGCAGGCCCCAAAAAAAATAAGGAAATTGTTAATCTCTAAGAAGCCCAGTGTCTCATATATACGGTTAAGGAAAGCATATTTCTTTATAATGCCTGGTTGGGAGAGCACGGCAATAAACGGCATGATTGAGGAAACGCCTACGATTTCGATGATACCAGTGACATTGGTGAGCAGAAGGATAAGCACAACTTGTCTGCGCCCCTTCGTTTCAATCAGCCGAAATACCTGTCTAAAAAAAGTAATCATCTGATGTTTACCCTAAAACCATTGCAATGCTGTACTTCGGTGGAACACTCAATACCAGGTGGATGTGGTCTGAAACAGCCTTCTGCAGGCGTCGGATAAGGTGACTGTATTTCTTCTTCTTTGATATTCAGGATATGATGATACGGTTCCACACGACTGCTTTGATCAAAGACGCTGAGAAGTATCTCGAGTTCGACGTTTTTTTGTTAACTTGGGAATTTGGATAATATAGCTGTCGTGAGTGAGACTTTCGATAAAACTTTCCCGTGTCTTTATTAATTTACCGGTGATCAGATCAGTGTAACTCCGCTTGATGCCTATCACGCCGGCATCAGTATGGTCAAGTTGATGACCAAGAAAGTAGATGCTTATAACCGGGATGCCGCTTTTTCGGGGGACATTGTTGATGGTTATTGTCTGAGTGTTATCACTGTGTTCGCTAAGGTAACGACGAAACCGCATTTTGTCTGTTGCGAATTTCGCTTTCTGAATTTCGATTATGACATTTTTAAATCCTTCTTTTGTCTTTATCGCAGCGGTAAAATCAATTCGGTAGACCGTCAGAATTCAGGCTTGTTCGAAATGGATCCTTTTTCTATTTCGGTGGTGAACTCCTGAGGCCGGAATTTAGTTCTTCATTTCTTCATTGATAAATGGAAGAAATGAAGAGCTTGCGACCTTGGCGTCTTCCATCATGTATTTTAAGACAACGTCATATATTGGATTGGCTATCTGCATCTTTTACCTCACTTCTGCAATGCTGACAAAATGGAGTCTTGTTCCACCTGTGTCAAATACGGATGCATCGGCAGACTCATAATCTTTTCACCCGCAGCTTCAGAAACCGGAAAACGGCCTTTCGTCAAACCCAGTTCGGCAAAAACGGGCTGGAGATGAAGCGGCACCGGATAATGTACGGCGGTTGGCACACCATGTTCCCCCAGTTTTTTCTGAACATCATCTCTGTTCTCTACTTGCACGGTGTACTGGGCATAGACCGAGGTGTTGTAGGGTTCAATGTATGGTGTTATAACACCTTCTAAGTTTCGTTGCTCAATAAGTTCCGTATAACGTGTGCCTATTCTGGCACGAGCCGCAACTTCATCGTCAAAAACATCCAGCTTTGCCAATAGAACTGCTGCCTGCAGAGTGTCCATGCGTCCGTTTATACCAAGGCGCTGATGATGATAACGGCGATCCTGCCCATGTGCACGGATTTGGCGCATTGTGGCTGCCAATGCGTCGTCATTAGTAAACAGTGCACCACCATCACCGTAACAGCCGAGCGGTTTTGAGGGAAAGAAGCTGGTACACCCGATGGAAGAAAGTGCGCATGATTCTCTCCCCTTGTAGGTGGCGCCGAAACTCTGGCAGGCGTCCTCAACCACTGGAAGAGAGTATTTGGCTGCAATCGCATTAATGGCATCGAAATCGGCGCATTGTCCATAAAGGCTAACCGGCATAATCGCCTTGGTGTGGGAGGTAACAGCTGCCTCGATCCTTGCCGGATCGATGTTGTAGGTGCGCGGATCGATATCAACGAACACGGGTGTTGCGCCCACCAATGCGATCATTTCACCAGTGGCGATAAAGGTGAAGGGCGAGGTGATGACTTCGTCGCCGGGGCCTATGCTGAGTGTCATCAAGGCGATCAACAACGCGTCGGTGCCGCTGGCTACGGCGATACAGTGGCGTACGCCGACATATGCCGCTAGCTTTTCTTCCAGTTCAACAATTTCAGGCCCCATAATGTATTGGCCGTGGGCCAATACGGCTTTCATCCGGCGCTCCAAATCGGGCAAAATACGCTGCTGCTGTGTTTTCAGGTCGATAAATTCAATCGCATTCATCAAATTATGCACTCCGTTTTAATGCATCATAATATTCCTTACCGATGGCCATTTCTTCAGGAAGGGGGGCTTCTTCATCCAGATCAAGGCAATGTAGAACGTCACTTGACAGTTGATAGCGAAGTCCGCTTTCAGGACAAGTCAGGATGTCGTCAGCATCAGGATTAACTAGAAGATGCCCGTGGCGGCTCATCCACCCTTTTTGTCTGGCAGGTACACCAACCATGAGGGCGTAATCTGGAACATCTTTGGACACTACAGCTCCAGCAGCAACGAATGAATATCTTCCGATTATGATTCCACAGACAATCGTTGCATTCGCACCAATGGAACACCCCCTGCGTAGCAGCGTTTTTTCGTACAGTTCCCGGCGCAATATCTGGGAACGGGGATTGGTGACATTTGTTAGAACACAAGATGGGCCGAGGAACACATCATCCTCGATCACCGTCCCCTCGTAGATAGAGACGTTATTCTGTACCTTGACGTTGTTTCCGATAATCGTTCCACCAGCCACAGAGACGTTCTGGCCGAAACTGCATCGTTCACCAATTTTAGCACCGGACAGTATATGTGAGAAATGCCAGATCTTAGTACCCTTGCCTATAACGGAACCTTCATCAACGAAGGACGACGAATGTACAAAATAGTCGCTCATGCTCATTCTCCTGACAGATGATGCAGAAAGGGATGGGAGTTCTCACTTATTCCAGTTGGTTTGGCAACCCGTATATCATGCGCGATATTGATAGCTGCTCGTGCATCTTCAAGACCAAAGCCCCTTCCTTTAAGGGTTTCCTGATAAACCACCGTATGCAAATCTGTGAAGCCTTCGGAGAATTCAACTTCTTTGCCGTCTACAGTGATTGATCTAAATGTCGAGAGCCCGCATTCTGTTGCTGTATCCGGCAAGTCATTTCTATCAAGGGATAGAAACCAACTTACCTTAGCCCGCTCTAGTTCAAGATAACCACCGGTCTTAGAAGGGCTGGAATAATGAACCTGATTGGTCTTCGCTCCTCCAAAAAGCCAGACCAGCAGATCAAAAAAATGAATGCCGACATTGGTTGCTACACCACCTGAACGTTCCTGATTACCTTTCCAGGAGTTCATATACCAAGGACCGCGTGAGGTAATATAGGTGAGGTATACCTCATGCTTTTTAGTATCGGGATCACGCTGCAGAGTTTCGCGCAGTGCTATCAGGGCAGGGTGAACCCTCAATTGTAGTATCGTATTAACCGTACGCCCACTCTCCCGCTCCAGTTCTTGCAACGCATCCAGATTCCAGGGATTAAGAACTAACGGTTTTTCACAAATAGCATTTGCTCCAATACGTAGCGCAAAGCGGATATGAGCATCGTGCAGATAGTTTGGGGAACAGACCGTTACATAATCAATGCATTTACTCTCACCCTGACGACGCATCTTTTCAACATGACGATCAAAACGCTCGAATTCTGTAAAAAATGGGACATCTGGGAAAAAACGATCCAGGATACCAACTGAATCATTAACATCCAGAGCAGCAATGAGATTGTTGCCCGTATCCTTAATGGCCTTTAGATGGCGTGGGGCAATGTATCCACCTACTCCGATGATTGCAAAATTTTTTGACATTTATATGCCTCATTCATATCGTTTTGTTCATAAACCCAAAATTGCTATTATTAAGCTTTTATCACATTTTCAAAGACGTCCCGGTACACGCCACGCGTGTCCACAATTAATCTGGAATGGTTCCGAATCAGATCATAGTCAAAAGCGTCATGGTTAGTCGCTATTAGTACACAATCGTACTCCAACAAAGTCTCGGTGTTCAGTATCACGCTAGAGAGGTCAAAGTGGTGTTCCCGCATCAGCGGAAAGGTGGGGACGTGCGGGTCACTGTACTGTACCTGAGCACCCTTCTTCTGCAATTTTTCCATCAGTTCCACACTTGGCGATTCGCGCATATCATCAACGTTTTTCTTATAAGTAATACCGAGTACCAGAATCTTCGAACCCTTAAGGGACTGGCCACGCTCATTCAGGGCATCCATCAGCTTGGATACAACCCAATCAGGCATAGCGGTGTTGATCTCGCCAGCCAGTTCAATAAAACGAGTATGCAGACCGTATTCCCGTGCCTTCCAGGTCAGGTAGAATGGGTCGATAGGAATGCAGTGACCACCCAGACCGGGTCCAGGGTAGTATGGAGTGAAGCCGAACGGCTTGGTAGCTGCGGCATCTATAACCTCACGGATGTCGATGCTCATGGCATCGCAAACAATTTTAAGCTCATTAACCAGGCCAATGTTGACTGCCCTGTGGATATTTTCCAGCAGCTTGGTCATTTCAGCAGCACGAGTGGATGAGACCGATACGACACGATCAATAACCGCTCCGTATAGAGCCAGGCCAATCTCAAGACATGCGGACGAAACGCCCCCACAGACCTTGGGAATCGTGCGAGTAGAGAACTTTTCATTGCCCGGATCTTCTCGCTCGGGCGAAAACGTGAGAAAAATATCTTTTCCTACCTTGAGGCCACGCGATTCGACCCTCGGGAGGAGTTCCTCATCGGTTGTACCGGGGTAGGTGGTGCTTTCAAGCGAAATAATCTGGCCGGAGTGGAGATACGGTACAATGGAGTCGATAGAACCTAGAACAAAACTCAAATCCGGCTCACGATATTTGTTGAGCGGGGTGGGGACGCAAATAATCAAAGCATCAGCCTCACCTGCGCGACTGAAATCTGTGGTACCGTCAAAAAGTCCTGCTTCAACCGCAGTTGCTATAGCTGCTGAAGGAATATGCTTAATATAACTTTGGCCAGCAAGCAATTTATTGATTTTGTTCTGGTCAACATCTAAACCAAGGATCTTATAGCCGGCCTCGGCAAAGCGCAGCATCAGTGGAAGTCCGACATAACCCATGCCAATTATGCCTACCACTGCGGATTTATTGGATATTTTTCCAAGCAAGCTCTGCTTCATTTAAACGACTTCCTTTCCATACTATTTATTTTAACATTTAACTTCACATTATGCTCCATTAATTTCCTATTTGTCAAGCTGAACTCTTCTAACTTTTGATTAAGTTCTGAAGGAAACTGCCGCCAACAATAATCCAAAGGTATTTGTTGTAATTAACACTTCCGTGTCCATCTGCGCACACCAACGAATCCAGTCATGATTACTCGTTATAATCAAATGCCTTATACCCATGTTTTTTCACCAACTCATCACGCTCTGCTGCCTTCAAATCCTCTCGCACCATCTCAGCAACCAATTCCTTGAAGCTGATCTTCGGGGTCCACCCCAATTTCTCCCGAGCCTTGGTCGCATCTCCCAAAAGCGTCTCAACTTCAGTGGGACGGAAATAGCGCGGGTCAATTCTTACAATGATATTGCCATTCTGATCGGTACCGGTCTCGTCAACTCCTGTCCCCTGCCAGATTATTTTCAACCCCAACTCTTCAGCAGCTGCGTTAACAAAATCACGTACGCTGTACTGGATGCCGGTAGCAATAACCCAATCTTCCGGCTTTTCCTGCTGCATCAGCAACCATTGCATTTCGACGTAGTCCTTGGCATGGCCCCAATCCCGCAACGAATCAATATTGCCAAGGAAAAGACACTCCTGCAACCCCAGCTTGATCCGAGCCATGGCGCGGGTGATCTTGCGAGTAACAAATGTCTCGCCCCGAACCGGCGATTCGTGGTTGAAAAGGATGCCGTTGCAGCCATAGATTCCGTATGCCTCACGGTAGTTGACGGTAATCCAGTAGGCATACAGCTTGGCCACGGCATAGGGCGACCGAGGATAGAAAGGAGTGGTTTCCTTTTGAGGAATTTCCTGTACCAGACCGTAAAGCTCCGATGTTGAGGCTTGGTAGAAACGGGTTTTTTTCTCTAGGCCAAGGATGCGAATTGCCTCAAGGATGCGCAATGGGCCAATCGCGTCGGCATTGGCAGTGTATTCCGGAGTCTCGAAAGAGACGGCAACGTGTGATTGAGCCGCAAGATTGTAAATCTCGTCCGGCTGCACCACCTGAATGATCCTGATCAAATTGGTGGAATCGGTCATGTCGCCGTAGTGCAGCACCAAACGGCGTCCTTTGTCGTGCGGATCCTGGTAAAGATGATCAATCCGGTCGGTATTGAACAGAGATGAACGGCGCTTGATGCCATGAACTTCGTACCCTTTTTCCAGCAGCAGTTCGGCCAAGTAAGCACCGTCTTGCCCGGTAATTCCGGTGATAAGAGCTTTTTTCATAGCATTTGAAATTCCTTCGTCTTGATTTTTTCACCACGGATGCACACGGATTAACACGGATGAATCAAAAATCTTAAAAGCCTCTTGGGGTAAAACCATAATTTTGCTGTTGACGTTATTTGTGAACATCTGTGTAAATCAGTGGCCAAGAGGGCCTTGAATCTAATATTTATTCATCCAGCCCCAAAGCCATACAGATCTGATGCAGATATTGGGATACGTCATCTAAGCTGCCCGTTATCTGTCCGCAAATTATTTCCTGATCGATCTTTTCGTAATCGTGAGCCAGAAAATTTCTAAAGCCGGCTATGCTTGCAAAACGGTAGGCAAACTCTGCATCAAGAATATGACTGTCTCCCAGAATATCGAACGACTCCGCATAAGACTGAGGTATACGCAATTTTTTATGCTTTATAACCAACTCAGCCAATACAATGCAACTATCTGATAACAGATAGAGGTAATGGAGTAAAGCTCCTCGATACACGGGATCAGTTGCGAATCGTACCCTGCAATCATCCTTGATTGAACGGATGATCGAGAGATGCTCGTTGATTCGCCCTATTTTCTGCCGTATACGTTCCATTAAACTCCCATGGCATAGTGCCGCTGAGATTTGAAGTCTATGTATCTATGAAGCAGGTTCAACTCAAATTCTTCTCTTGCTTCATTATCTATTGAATATAGAACTTCTCCATGCCGGACTATTTCATCATTCAATATTAGATTGCCTGACAAATTCAGCAGTACCAGGTCAATATCATTTCTTTTCAGTGCGCGACACAGGTCCGCATACAGACGTAATTTCAGTGACGCACCGCTAATCTTGTCGCTGTTGCGCGTCAATACGGCAATATCAATATCACTTAATGATGTTGTCACTCCCTTGACTGTTGAACCAAAAAGATAAGCGGCAACAATCTCTTCATGGTATTTGGAGAAAGGAGCGGTAAGTTCAATTTTTAATTGTTCCACATTCATTTTGACAACTATTCCGTCATGTGCGTATATTTCCTGCAATACGCCATTGTCCGCTCAACACCATCCAGCAGATGCGGTGTCAGGCTAAGCACTTTCCCAAATATGTCGTGAATTGCCTCCGGAAGATATTCGTGGGCAATATCGTTTCTAACCATGCGAATCTCAACAAAAACATCACTGCTGACTATAAGTTCTTTCTTTTCCGCTCTGTTAATCCTATCTCTGATGGTGCCTTGCGTATCCAGGTCCAATTCATCTACCAATCGGAAAATTTTCTGAATCAGAATATCGCTTAACCGAGCAAATCTGCCGGTAAATGACTCAAAACTTTCTAGTTCTTCCGGTTCATACGATTCCTTTATGCCAATAGCGTTGCATTTGTTGAAGGAATATACCAGAACTTCCTTGGCATCATCTAGCACCTTTAGCCCATTTATCAACAATAACCGTAGCTGATCGGTCATAATTCCACACCTGTCTCAAGCGCCAACTTTACAAAAGGGTCGGAATCATCCACTGCCAAAACAAGATCAATTTTCAGCTCACCTAAAAGTTCATACAGTTTCATCTTGATGGTTCTATTATCGTTTCTGTTTAAAACAGATGACATGATAAGCAGATCGATATCTCCGCCTTTTTTAGTGTCATCAACTCGCGAACCAAACAGATACACGCGGGCATTTTCATCGAGGCGCTTCACCGTAGATAGAATTGCTAACTGTTCGGAATCCTTGAGTCTCATTATATCTTATGTTTTAACAGAGAAAGAAGATATTTCCCATAACCATTCTTTGCCAGCGGGGCGGCAAGCCGGTTTAGCTGTTCGTCATCAATCCACCCATGACGCCAGGCAATTTCCTCCGGACATGCCACTTTCAGTCCTTGTCGATTTTCCAGAGTGGCGACAAACTGGCTTGCTTCAAGCAGACTTTCGTGCGTGCCGGTGTCAAGCCAGGCGTAGCCGCGCCCCATGATCTCTACTGAAAGTTGTTCTTGGTCCAGATATAGCCGATTAAGGTCGGTAATCTCAAGTTCACCGCGTATTGACGGTTTTAATTGTTTAGCCAGTTTGACAACTTGCCGGTCATAGAAGTAGAGACCGGTTACCGCGTAATTGGACTTGGGAACTTCCGGTTTTTCTTCAAGGGAAAGAACCTTGCCGGTCGCATCAAACTCGGCTACGCCGTAACGTTCGGGATCATGCACATGGTAGGCAAAAACGCTGGCACCCTGCTCACGCTGACAGGCGTTGGCCAGCAGCTTGTGAAAATCGTGACCGTAGAAGATGTTATCTCCCAGAACCAACGCGCAACGGTCCTGACCGATGAACTCCTCACCAATGATGAACGCCTGCGCCAGACCATCTGGACTTGGCTGAACGGCGTACTGCAGAGCAAGTCCCCATTGGCTGCCGTCGCCCAGGAGCTGTTGAAACCGGGGAGTATCCTGCGGGGTGGAGATAATAAGGATGTCGCGTATCCCGGCCAGCATGAGGGTACTGAGCGGATAATAAATCATCGGCTTGTCGAAGACCGGCAGCAACTGTTTGGAAACAGCCAGTGTAGCGGGGTGCAGACGGCTGCCGGCGCCACCGGCTAGGATTATGCCTTTAATTCGGCAAGTGGCAAGTGGCGAGTGGCTAGTAACTTCTTTTGACTCGCAACTTGCAACTTGCAACTTGCTATCATCTGATTGCGAATTATTACCGTTTATCATTGTGGTCACATCCGTTTTCAATTTATTTTGCAAGTGGCAAGTGGCGAGTAAATTCGTGTCATTTGCTACTCACTAATAGCCATTTGCTACTTGCTACTAGCCACTCGCAGTTTCTTACTCAATCCACTCAATAGCTTTCCAACCGTATCAACCATGTAATGTATTTTATGATCTTTGTTCAAATAACCCAGCATTACAGCTATCTGGACATGTGTATCGAGTTCGCTTAATGATCCGCGAGCAATGCTCAGAAAGTGAAGATATTCTTTATCGCCCGTTCGTGCGGCACCCTCCGCAATATTGGCAGGGATAGACACCGCCGCACGCCGCATCTGACTAGTCAGTCCAAACATTTCTTCTGCAGGAAAGCTTGTTGTGGCCAGATAGGTTTCTTTCACCAGGAGCATCGCCTGTTGCCAAACATCCAATCGTTGATGGGGCTTTTCTATTCGCAAGTTGACACTCATACTCGCAAGTTGCTAGTGGCAAGTTGCAAGTTGAAATGCGCTAACGACTTGCAATTCGCTACTAGCCACTCGCTATCATCTACTTGCAACTCGCTACTCGCCATTAGCTAACAACCTATCCTTTCAAGCTTATAGGCTCCGCTGAGTACTCGCTGCCACCACTGCTCATTATCCAGATACCACTGCACGGTCTTGCGCATACCACTTTCGAATGTTTCTTGCGGCCGCCAGCCGAGCTCACGTTCGATCTTGCCCGCATCGATGGCATAGCGGGCATCATGACCGGGGCGGTCCTTGACAAAGGTAATCAGGTCGCGATAATTGGAGATGCCGAATGGTTTCCGTTCCGGCGCCAACTCTTCCAACAGGTCGCAGATGGTATGCACCACCGTCAGGTTGCGCTGCTCATTGTGACCACCGATGTTGTAAGTTTCGCCAACCTCACCTTTTGTGACGACCTCCACCAAGGCACGGGCATGGTCTTCGACATACAGCCAGTCACGAATCTGCTGGCCGTCACCATAGACGGGAAGCGGCTTTCCGTGCAGCGCGTTCAATATTATATGCGGTATCAGTTTTTCAGGGAAATGATAGGGGCCGTAGTTGTTGGAACAGTTGGTAACCAGCGTGGGAAAGCCATAGGTGCGCAGCCATGCCCGAACCAGATGGTCGCTGGCGGCTTTGCTGGCCGAATAGGGCGAGCTGGGGGCATACGGTGTGGTCTCGGTAAAAAGATCGTCTGTACCATGCAGATCGCCATAAACCTCGTCGGTGCTGATGTGGTGAAAGCGAAATGCCGCTTTGCTCGAATCGTCCATTCGCCCCCAGTAGGCGCGAGCAGCCTCCAGCAGCGTGTAGGTTCCGACCATGTTGGTCTGAATGAACTCGCCCGGACCGTCGATGGAACGATCCACATGGCTTTCTGCCGCCAGATGCATGATAGCATTAGGCTGGTGCTGGGCAAGGATGCGGTCAAGCGCCGAGCGGTCGGTAATGTCGGCATGTTCAAAGGCATAGCGTGGACTGTCGGTTACTTCAGCCAACGATTCAAGGTTGCCGGCATAGGTAAGTTTGTCCAGATTCACTACCTGATGTTCGGTATGCCGAATGAGATGACGAACCACAGCTGAACCGATAAAACCGGCACCGCCGGTGATAAGAATTTTTGATGGCGTCACGTTAGCATCCTTGACCATATACGTAGAAAATTAGATTTATCATAAATTGCTGTAATTACACAAGCTCTAATCAAAAATATTCATTTGCTTATTCCTGTCAAACAGGGTCAATAGTGATCGGCGCCTGCAGAAAATCAGCGATAAACCGGTACTGTTCGTTTTTTACCAGATCCAGCACCCTATGCATGTCTATATTCATGTAGTCATGGACAATCCGGTTGCGCAAGCCGATTGCAGCATTCCAGGCAGTCAGGTCGTTATCTCTAATAGTGCCACGCTCTGCCAATCCGAGAAAACTCTCATAGGCAGATAACGGTACTTGCTTCCCTGAAGCCTTGAGCAGCTGTTTTGCCTTGCCGATCGCATTTTCAACAAGCACTTGAATTGCATGCAGTACGCCGTTTTGTTCGAGACGGGACAACCTTCCTCCTGTGAGAAGGGTGGTGCGGGCCTCATCCAGCAGAGCAGTTTGCTCTTGGGCAATGAGGGCGGTTTCTGCCTGGTACAAATCAAGCCGCATACGTCTGCTCCCAATACTGTTCTTCCAACTCCCGCCAAGTCCGCTGTAAAAAATGATGCCAGGCCAGGCTATCGCCACCCTTGAGCGGAATACCCTCTTCGGCCACCACCGCCCGCATGGCTAGCCCGGCAGTAGGGAGATCGATCAGATCAACGGATCTATCCGGCAGACCGAGCCTTTTTGCCAGCATACTTCGAAGCAGTTCTGTGGCGGCAAGCTGCCGGACGAAATCAATTTCACGGTGCCACTGTATTGCAATATCCCAGTCGCTGTCAGACCGCGCGGTGCCGTTCGCACGGCTACCGATCAAGACGGCCAATTCAAGATCGGCCACGGTACCGAGTATGTCAGGCAGAGCGGTTATCATAAATTATTTTCCCAACAGCGGACTCATGACCTGATAGGTCAGATAGGAGACCAGTCCCGCTGCCGGGATGGTAAGAACCCACGCGGTCACAATCCGTTTTGCCACATTCCAGTTCACCGCGTTGAGGCTCTTCGAGAGACCGACACCCAAAATTGATGAGGTAACAACATGGGTGGTGCTGGTCGGAAGCCCCAGCATGGAAGCACCCAGGATAACGCAGGTGGATGCCGAATCGACGGAGAATCCTGTCATCGGCTGCAACTTTACGAAATCCCGACCGACGGTCTTGATGATGCGCCAGCCGCCGGCAGCGGTGCCGAGAGCCATTGCCAGAGCGCAGGTGAACTTGACCCACATCGGCACCTCAAAGGTCGGTATTGCGCCGTAGCTGAGCAGGGCCATCGTGATAACCCCCATTGACTTCTGGGCATCGGCGGTGCCGTGTGAGAACGCCATTGTCGCGGCCGAGAGTATCTGCATCTTGCGAAAGCCGCGGTTAACTCCGGCTGGAGAGCGAAACTGCAGAATGCGGGAGAATATCACGACAAAGATAAAACCGGCAATGACACCCAGGATCGGGGATATGATCAGCGCCAGAATGATTTTTTTCAGACCGCCCCAGAGCAGAGCCGATGGGCCGACATGGGCTATGACCGCTCCGATGAGTCCGCCGACTATCGCGTGCGATGACGATGAGGGGAGCCCGAAGTACCAGGTCATGATATTCCAGATGATGGCACCGATGACCCCTGCCAGCACTACCATCTGGGTGAGGTGGTCAGTGCTGATGATGCCGGTGCCGATGGTTTTTGCCACTTTGGTGAACGCCATCGCCCCCAGAAAGTTGAGACTAGCGGCCATAATGATGGCGGCCTTGACTGACAGCGCCCGGGTGGAGACACTGGTAGCGATGGCATTGGCGGTATCATGAAAACCGTTGATATAATCGAACAGAAGTGCTGCCAGGATAACCAGACAGAGCATCACTAAAGCCGGATCAAGCATTCTTTACCACCACGCTTTCAAGGATGTTGGAGGCGTCTTCGCACCTGTCGGTCGCTTTTTCGAGCGTCTCGTAAATCTCCTTCCACTTTATCAACTGGATCGGATCTTTCTCTTCATCAAACAGACGGCTGATAGCTTCACGCGAGACCCGATCCGCCTCGTTTTCCAGCGAGTTGATCTCCACGCACGCCTCAAAGATCTGTTCGTTGGTTTTTTTGCCGAGCATCGCAACCGCCTTGTCTACCGCGTGGCACGATTGCAGGATGATGAAACCAAGAGACTTTGCCTCAGGTGGGATAGCTTCGACATTGTACATAATTATTCTCTGGGCGGAGGCATCGATCAGGTCAAGAATGTCGTCGAGCTTGGAGGCAAGCGCATAGATATCTTCCCGGTCAAGTGGCGTTATAAAGGTTTTGTTAAGGGTCTGGATGATCTCGTGAGTCAGCGAATCGCCTTTGTGCTCAATATCCTTGATCCGGCGCTGGCTTTCAGCAGGATTTTCAAAATTGTCGAGCATATCCTTGAGAAGCTTGGCTCCGACAATAATATTTTCAGTCATCTCTTTGAATAGTTTAAAAAATTTCTCTTCTTTGGGAATAAATCCGAACATAGCAACGCCTCCGTTGATTTTCGTGCTGACTTCTTTTAAAACTTTTGATAAATAGCATACTTTTGGTTTAGTTTACAGCCTAATTTTGCTTTTTACGCCTCCTGTTAGCAGTGGAACTCAATGTACAGGAGTCTGCATTTAGAGACCAGCCCGAATGGCGCAATTTTGTACGTTTCGGCGAAAACAACTCTTTCATGCGACCAAGCCTAGAGTTGCGAGCGTAATCGAGGTTTAAAGGAAGCGAAGGAAATTAGTGAATGATCCAATATGACGGCGGCCTGGAATGATAACCAAGCTATTATTCAAGGCCTGCCATAATTGCGATCATGTACATAGCAAATCTGAAACCATAGTTGCTGTTGAGTTTACCGTTTTTATCAATTTTAGCATTTTTCACCTGAACGAGATTGTATCCGGTCCGCGAATATTCATGAGCATAAAGGTTGCGGACGGTAATTGATGACTCCGGAAGACCAGTGCGTAACGCTAGTTTTTTCTGAACTGTTGACGGTGAAAGTTTGGCCGTTTTTGGTTCAACGCGCACGACATGAATCTGCTGCAAGGGAATATTCAAAGAGGTAAGAAAATGGATCTGTTTTTTTATTTTCTGGTGCGTCGGACAGGAAAGCCCACCTTCACCAACTGAAAAATTTGCAATGAAATCCCTGACCCCATGAATAATGCCCTGCTTTTTTATTCCTCTACATTTTTCAAAGGTAGCCAAGATGCACTCTGCAATTTTCCTACTTTCGTTATCGCGTAACAACTTTGGAAATTGAAAATCCGGGTTTGCCCTGGTAGTATGCCCGTTCAAGTGCCGTGGGTAGCCCCGTTTGGTCTTCATTGCTATCAATAGTTCAACATTATTACACCATGATTTTATATCATCTTCAGAGCAACCACTTCTTGCCGCCAACGTATCAAAAGGAAGCTCAGCGATCTGCCGTTCTTTGATGACGGCAATGACTCGCCGCCATAGAGGAATTATCAAATCTGGGTGATCAGGTAATTTTTCTGGAATATGCCGGGTATCTACCTTCTGCACAATACTATGAAGCTTGAATTTATCAGGAATAGCCACTCTATCCTGAACAAGAGACATTTGCCATGGTACATCCTTTTGATTACCCATATCATAGTAGAGAATATGCTGTTTAATGCCAGTAATTTTAACAATTGTCGCGACATCGAGATTTGGCTGATTATCGAGTGTTGCTAATTCAATTCCAAGCAGCCAGTCGCAGAGGTGAATGTAATGCAACAAAGTAACTTCAGGGCTGGCATGACCACACAATTGGGCTGTCGCAAAAAGTGCCTGCCGTCCAAGAAACTGATTTCCAAGAATTGCTTTTCGCAGCCTGCTACAATTAGATGGATTGAACTGTTTGTGTTTAAGAAAATGGAAGCGCCGCCTGATTTCTGACGAAAAATTTTTAAGAAGTTTTATAAGCATCCAAGTGGCGAACGAATGCCTGAAATGGTGAAACACCAGATTTGCATCTCCGGTGACTTGGTGAAGAGCCTGCATAATTGGTGGAAAGACTTCATGCTCAGGCAAAAGGACAGTCGGTTGTCCGGCCAGGCAGAAAAGCAGCGATTCAGGAATTGAGGTCACATCCTCCAACCTTCGATCCTGCCGCCAGGCAAGCAAATACGTCAATTCATCTGCTTCCAGCAAAAACTTTAGTGGTAGACGGCGGGTCGATTCGGAAGACTTCAGGTAGGCATAGCGGTTGCTACGCACTAATAGCTCGGGTTCAGCATCGCCCTGAAAGTCAATGAGGCGCAGCTTCAGAGCTTCATTCCGACGCAGGCCACAACGAAATGCAATAATTGCCAGCATAAACTGCATCTTTCTTAATCTTGAAGCCTTTGCATAGTTGGGACATAGCGCCCTTTGCATCTGATCAAAGCTGGCAAATGAAATCAGGTTGGCATTAACCCCTGTCTCAGCAGGGCCGGATTTTACACCCAAGTCACTGAAGTCAACCGATGGAGCACCAAACTTGCTGCTCAGAAACTGGTGAAACCCATACAGGCGTGTACCAGCGGTATTTTTGCTTTTATTAGTCGGGCAGATATCGATTACTTCGCGATATATGTCATGTAATTCGTCGCTTTCAAGAGTAAGGATTTCGACATTATTTGCGACTGTAATAAGCCGTTTCCCTATGGCGTCCAGGTATCTTCGGACTGAACTGGCTCTAACGCTACTCTTCACCCTGCCCCTGATCAATTCTTTACGGTTATAGGTAGTAAGCAGGTCAATGCACCACATAAGCAGACACGTCAGGGTTTGGCACATCGCTTCTTGATTTATTTCATAATATGCCTGTAATGATTCCCTTGATTCTGATGCTTTACGCTTGCAACTTGTGCCGGACGGCAAAATATTCCTGAGAATTTCCTTAAGCAGCTTCTCTTGATGAACCATAGGTGCTATATGCCTGGCTTCCGGAATATCCAAATGATCTGTTACCGGAATATACTCATCATCATTTTTGAGATCCTTTCTAAAGGTGGTGATGCATTTTCCTGTCAGCAGGCGTTCCCACGCTTCGGTTGGGAGTGATACGGATTTGTTAATTCCCTCGGCATACGCCAACAGATAAGGCTGGATGCCCAAGCCAGTGCGAGTTGCGCTTCCTTGCAATAACGCCAGTACAAATGCTTCAGAGGTCTTTCTTTTTTCTCTCAGAATCAGATCCAGATACTGGCGAATTGCCAGTATCGGTGATGCATTATGACTGGCATTTGAATCTTCAGGAAAATCTTTGCACCAGCGTAGAATTAGTGATTGGGTCAAAGGATCTGCGAACCAACGCTTATGAATCTCCCACTTTTCCCTGGATTTTGAGTATGTTGGCTTGTTTTTTCCGGTTTTTCCAGTAGTCCGCCGTTCCCGTTCAAGATGGATCGGTGTAAGAACCATATTCAACCATAGCTGAGATGCTGCGCATGTTACTGACGCCAGAACCTCAACCCACGGTGTAAGCCAGCGTTTTTGAACAAGGCCACCGAAAAGGATCGCTGACAGCAATAATTGGCCAACTCTGGTTGTGTATGTCTTTGGCGGTGACTTTTTAAGATCTTCGAGAAAAGCTGACGTAACAGCAGAGACATTTGGCAAAGCGGTGAAACTTTCGATAGTAAAGCGGGGCTTGTCGCGAGGTATTACCAATGGTGGCTGTGGAATGGCGACATTCCACTCAAGATCCAGAGCGCCTTTTTCCAAGCCACGAATCAGGAAACTAAGGCGGTGCTTGAAAATATGCCCAGGAGAGTTCTCTTGTAAGGTGTTGACAAGTGCCTGGGCTTCCTCCAGTGAAAGAGTTGCCCTTGTCTGGCCAGAATAAAGATCCGGATACTTTTCTTTTAAAATGTCCAAAACAGTTCTGCAGTAATCGTGTCGCTTGCTGGCAGACTTCTGTTCATTTTCCTTTTTCGGCAACAATTTTGTCCAGAGTTCTGACGGCACGCTCATAACTGTGCCTTTAAACCAGGAAGTGCTTTCCATCCGGCTTCATTGAGAAGTGGGACAAGCTTCTTCAGCAGTGCATCTCGATATGCAAGCGGTGATAAACCTGAATAAACGCCCCAAGGTTCCTCGCCGCGCTCGAAATGCCCCATATAGGCGTTAATAACCTCAACAGGGCATTTCCTTTCCAGCAAGCACGACCTGAGGTAATGTCGGCTAGAATTAATCGGCAGGGCATATACTGAGCGAACTCTCGCTCCTATAAGCGTCGGCCCGAGTGTCATCGCCACATACTCATTCCCGCCTTCATCTTTTTTGGCAAAAAACATGTAACGTCCAGGAGCGTCTCTTCGTGGCCGGTCTGGGTTTGAAAAAATGCCCGGGATGAGAATATTGAACCGGTACAGTGCATTCTGTTGGTGATCGCGGAATAGCTGTATCTGCTGCAGACACACTGGGGGAAGCCAGATCAGTCGTGAATTGTAGCTATCTTCATTGTCCTTATCGCTTAAAACGGCAAAACCTGAATTCCAGTCAATTTCTGCTGCAGATAAAAACGGATCACGAATAGCTCTAAAGCCAGTACTGAATGCAATCAAAAATGCGGTATATGTGGTCATGCTATTGTGTAATTCCACGAGCTTAAGAACACTCAGATCTGCTTGCGCGTCATTTTTCAGAGACTTCTTCAACTCGGCTACCAGATTTTTTACAGTACCACTGGTCGGTCTAAAGGGTGAGCCAACATGCTTGTCTTGATCATTTCCAGTCCGAGTATCCACCATATCATCATCGACTAGCCGTCGGGTATCAAGCGGGTTCTCTCTAAAATGCCGCTCCGCAATCTTCCTACACACCTTTTTGTAGAGAGCCTGCAAATGTGTGACAGATAACGATGTATAGTATGACTGATTTCTACCGAGAAAATGCTCCCTTCCTATGATAAACATGGCTGTAGTAAGATCTGCGCCTTTTCGACTTGCAATCGCGTCGAAAACGTAATCTGATACCCTATTAGCCGTCAAACGGGTTGCATGGTGATTATTCACTGAGGCAAGAAAGTCTTTTATCATTTTTGCGTAGACTGACTTTCTTTTGGGAAAGAGGAACGTTAACCGGTCGCGATGGATGCTATTCAAATAGTTGCTGATAATTTGTTCACAACAGGTGCCAGAGGAAAGCGCAAAATTGGCAACCGAATCGTGGGCCTGTTTCTGCTGAACCTCATCTGGCATTATTTTTCTAATGGGAACCGCTGGCTGCGCCCACCAATATCCGTTTTGTCCCGCGACTGAAACAAAGCCAAGCAGAGTATCTTCTTTTGTAGGATCACTAAAATATACTCTAATTTTGTCAACCTTATCAAGCCGCTGTCCAAACCAGAACAGCGTGACGAGTAATGCAGACAGTTCTCCATAAGGCGCATATTTTGGCAGGTATACCGATCGGTCTTTCTTCTCGATTAAATCGGCAATCGCAGTCAGGTATACAGAAACTTCATATAGGGACAGCACTTCCCAGCGAGAAGTCAGCCTCTGGTTCAGCATAGAAAGCTGAGTTTTGACTCTTCGTTTTTGAAGCCCTTTCTGGTCAGGTGACCTAATTTGCTTACAATTTGTCTTACTCATTCTCGGCAATACAATTTCTACTCCAGAACGACACTCCGTAGGTGAACATCCTGACATCTCAATCTCTTCTGCTATAATTTCCCCGACAACAGGTAGCTGGAGAAGGTTAAATGTAGTAGTTCCTTCCTCCTGTTCCTGATCAGAATTTGAATAGATTTCTGAAATTATTGCTGGAAGATCAGTTCGCGGATCTGATTTTCTACCAGGTTCCAAAGGTGGTTGTTTTGTGTGATCCTTTCTATGCTGCGGTTTCCTAATGTGTAGCAAGTACTTCAAAAGAACTTTTAGTGGGGCGAGGTCATCGCTGAGGTCATCGCTGCTTTTTTCAAGGATCCCCAGTAGGGCTTCTGGAGAAATATTCAGGTCTGGGAGCGTCTTGAGAATGTTCAGATTTTCTGATAGAGAGGTATTTCTTACTGCAAGTAGAGCGGCATTGATATTAAAATTGTCCAGTTCCTGTTTTAATATCCCTTGGTTCTTCTGTTTGTTCATCCTCTCCCGTAAAATGGCAACAGCTATTAAGCAGTGGGCAAGAAGATTAAAATAAGTTTGCTGATCGGATGGGGAGTCGGGACGTTGCCATACTGCGACATAGACGGGATTTGTATCGTATTTGCCTTTTAACGGCATTTTCCTCTTTTTATTGGTTGCATTGAGCATCTCCTGCATCTCTGGAGCCGAACCCAGTTCCAGGCATATAGCTCGCCACTCCGAGAGCGGGAATTCTACATCAAAGCCAGAATACAGCTTAACGAGGCTTTGCAGATATGGAATGATTTGAAGGAAGTTGTCAACGACCCGAGGAAGTTCTATCGGGGGATCGGTTGCGTCAATAAATTTCTGCAGAGCCCAGAGATTCTTTTCATCAAAACCGCAGACGCCGTCGATCTTTTTCCAGAAACTCACGATGCGTTACCTGAATCACTATATTTATCGGACTTGGGAGGGAAGATAGTATTTTTCGCGTAACCCGTTTGTTCTGCAAAACTTGTTTTATTACGCATGCCTTTTATGAGCAATGTTTCAATTTTATCCTTATTCATTTTTTGGTGTATAGCCCCGATTGCTGCCGGTCTTCTAATGGACATCATAAGAGGCGACAGCAATACATCCGCATTGACTGCCAATTCGATTTCACCGATACCCTGTAGTCCAACGAGCGTGACTGGAAGAATTGCATCCGTGATTTGTGATGCTTTGGCTAACATGAGGGATCTGATTCCACCTACACAATAAAAGGGATCTTTTGACTTCCTGGAATGAATTACCACGATTGGATGCATAAGCAGACTGAGAGCCAGTGCCTGTTCAGTCATGATGCCATTCGACGGTAACATATAGTTTACGGTTGCCAGCAAGTCGATAAAATCGCCGTACAGATCATGAGGCACTATTTTTTTTAGCTCTGCAGTAACTATTTCGCTTTTGAAATCCTGAATACGAGTAAAACTCATTTCCACTCCTTATCGGATTATTGCACCGGGTCACTCAACTGTAGAGCCAGCTTTTTCAAGGCTGGATCTGACACAAGATCCAAAATAATTTCCTTTGATCTCCTGGACGCGGTCACATTAATCGCCACATCTGCTTCAAATAATCCCACTGCCGATATGATCGTATCAACATGTCTTTGTATAGCATTGCGCAAATCCTGATGGTTAATGTCGGCAGCTGCAGAAGCCTTTACCACAATATTGACATTTGTGGCAGGAGGAGCAGCCGCTTTTTTTTCAAATTCAATATGTCCCACACCACACCGATCAAAAAGATCCTGAGTCATCTCATCTAAGAATAGCTGCTTCGCGTAATACACATCACTGACTGGGACTTGATTAACCGATGGAAGTGCCATCACTATTGAATCGTATAACTCAGGCAAACAGGTAATCAGCAAAGTTAGCCCAGGCTTCGTAGCCACGACAAATCCACCTCTACATGGAGCCTCAAATCCCCAGATAGATCGGAGGTTGAGTTCAAGCAATAGCTCTGGCAGAAGTTCAGGTATGTCCCGTTGTAATAGCGCAAGCCAGCGCGGTGTGAAATTAACATACGGCGACAATGGGCGAAAATGAACATATGCTTCCCTGACAAAATCCGTATTAGAATCCTGAAGCCACGCCCAGTAAATCTCCAATGAATCTCCAAGACGCTGCAACATGTTAGTTCTTGGAATCGATATCCCTTGCTCCCATCGGTTGACGTGTGTAGCAGCCTTCATCCCCAAACTTTTTGCAAGCTCAAGCTGTCCAATTCCCAAGAGTAATCGTATTGCCCTTATTTTTTTTCCAATTTCCATATTGCACCCATGTTTACTCAGTGATCGCAATGCCCACAAATGATAATTACCACAAAAGCATGTTAAATTCAAATAAAAATTGACTTAAGTAGTAATTACTGTTTATATAATTACAAAAGGCAGAAACTGAGGATTTACGATCATACTTTTTGAAAGAGGTAATTTATGAATAAAACTAGGCGAATCACAATTACACCAAAAGAAGGTCTTTTAGGGGTTCCGAAAGAATTACAGAGCAAATTTGCCGTTGCAGCGGCAGAGTTACTTATTTCAGAAGGGCGCCGAGCAGATGTGTTGAGCATAATTAGTGGATTAACGGCATCTGATCTGATCGAGGGACCGACTTTAGTAACGCCTGTCAAGACTACAAAACAAAGGAAGCCAAATGCTGCACAGCCTGTAGCTCAGACTGCGCCTTACGCTGATTCCGACAGTTTTAGGAAAATGCTGCAGGATCCAGATTCAATGCCGTCTAACATGCTTAATGTTGTTAAGAATAGTAGAGAGATTAGGTGGGATGTTTTGCTTGATATATTAATTACTGACTATAGTCATAGTGAAAATGACAACTTTGAAGGCGCACTTCAGATGCTATGCTTAGATGGACTCATTTCCGAAGGTGTTGTGGGTGACAATAAGAGAGTTGTTAAGTTTAATTAAAAATCGGCCCGGATTGCTTATCTGGAATATCATGGGCTTTGCATATCGGTGCCGGCGGAATAGCGGTGAAGGTTGCGGTGATTGCGTGATTGGCGGTTACGGTGGTGATGCTGTAGTTGCTGCTGGCAACGGTTCCGGTTAAGTCAACGCTGTTATCGGCAAAGTGGCTAATTGATAGCCTATTGTCGCGTTACGGTACAGGCAGAGCTTGCGCCGTTATTGATCGGTGATGTGCAGGTTACTGTGCCGTTGCTTCCGGTTACAGAACCGTGGCGACTGCGAAAACTGCTTCGATGAATTGAAGAACCAGTGGGGTTGGGGCGGTTTCAGCACCAAGGATCTGCATCGCTGTCGAATCATAAGCCGCCTGGTTGCATTGGTGTACAACTGGTGGTCTCTATATGCAAGACGGTTGAAACCCTGACAAGCACCATGAGGCTACTACCAGCAGGCCCCTTATGCTTCAATCAGTTGGCAGGAAAACAACCCACGCCGGTCAGACCACCGTTACGGTCACAAGTCCCCATGCAAAAGTAACTGTGGTACAGGCTGCAATGCAAAAACTGACAAAGTTTTTCAAAGAACTTACCCGTGCTGCGGAGCAGTTAGGGTAGCCGGGAGGAGTCAGACTCATAGCGAAGAGGGCATTCAGAAAATTGCTGGCGTGGTTGCCACCAACCAATTCAACGGAATTCCGGCGTTAGTGACTTTTTAACCGCCTGCCTGACAAACTCATACTTCTGCATTATCCTCAGCAGATCAAGCGCAGTCATTCCTATATCCTTGTAATACCAGTTCCGTGCCCGTTCAACAGGTATGTTGAGTTCACTCGCCACTTGTTTTGTCGTAATTCCCTGTTCTAGAAGCAACTTCATAATATATCTCGTTACATCACCATTGTTGAGATCTTTTTTGTGGCAGATCTGCCACAGATTCTTTGTAGACATACGCCCCTTGTTGGATAAAAGTATTACCGGAATATTTTGAGTTGTAACAGGGAGATACGCAGAAAATGCTGCAAACTGGAACGGCATATACTCCAAGTCAAATAATGAGCCTTTGCCTGAAGGGGGCCATGTATATCCGTATGTCCACAGAGTTGCAGGTGGAGTCGCCGGAAAATCAGGAACGGGCAATACGTACCTACGCTGCTCAATACGGAATTGAAATTATCAAAACCTATGCTGATCTGGGTGTTAGCGGAATAAACACAGAAAAGCGGGAACAGTTTCAGACCTTGATTGATGATGTGGAAAAAGGACGTAATGAATTCAATATTGTGCTGTATCTGGATGAAAGCCGTTGGGGACGGTTTGTAGACAGTCGTGAAGCTGATTATCACCGCATGAGACTGGAACGCAAAAACGTTTTGTGCCAGTCCTGCGAAAAGCCTCTAACGTTAACCAGCAACATTGCCGATCGGATTATGACCCTGCTGCGGGATGAAAGCGCCAGCGACTATTGCCGACAGCTTTCTCAGAAGGTGTGGGCTGGACAATGCAACCTAGTGGCAAAAGGATATCGGCAGGGAGGTGTGGCCGGTTTCGGACTGCGGCGCATGCTGTTGGACGAGTCCGGCAACCCTAAGCAGGAATTGACAATGGGGCAGCGGAAAAGCCTGCTCACCGAGCGGGTGATTCTGATGCCGGGGCCAGAAGACGAATGTCAGATTGTACTCTGGATTTATGACCAGTTCATTGCCGGGATAAGTGAAACTGACATTGCGATACAGCTGAATGCACAAGGAGTGAAAACCCATTTTGATCGTCCTTGGTCACGAGGAACTGTGTGTGAAGTGCTGACCAATGAAAAATATGTCGGCAACAACTTATTCAATCGCACATCTGGCAAAATGAAGAGCAAAGCCAAACCCAATCCGGAAAGCCAGTGGGTGCGCAAGGAACGTGCATTCGAGCCAATAGTGGATATGGAAAGATTTTACACAGTCCAAGGGATATACCGGGAACGGAACAAAAAGACTACCGATGAAGAACTATTGCAAGGTCTGCGGGACCTATATGCCAGGCAAGGACGGCTTTCCGCATTGATCATTGACGAAGCCGATTTTTTACCACCAAGTAGCCTTTTTAGTACTCGCTTTGGAGGACTTTTACGTGCCTATCGTTTGATCGGTTACACCCCGGCGCACGACTATAGGTATATTGCCATAAACCAACGATTGCGAGCCATTCATGCCGAAATTGTGACTGATGTTCTTCACAGCATAGAGAGCCTCTGCGGTAGACAGATCCCCATAGATCCGAAATGTTGCCTGTTGGAATTGAATCACAATCTATGTGTTTCGGTTGTCATCAGCCGTTGCTTTACCACTCCCGCTGGGACTAGGCGCTGGAAAATCCGCTTTGACAGCGGCCTTCGTCCCGACATAACCGTAGCAGTACGCATGGACACCAGTAATGAGGCAATCTACGATTACTACATCCTGCCCGCGCTGGAATTCTCACATGGGCAGTTAAAGCTATCGGAGGACAACGTAGGGTTTATGGACAGCTTTCGTACTGACACGTTGGATTATTTACTGAATTTGAGCGTTAACATCTCTCTCGACAAGGCGGTGGAAGATGGTGCAAGGGGCAATAGTACTAATTTCCATTGAAGATATTCACATCTTGAATCCACGGGTGCGCAATCAGATTATTGCTGAAGAAATACGGCAAAACATTCAAAGTGTCGGCTTGAAAAGGCCCATAACGGTTGCTCCCAGAAATGACGCCAGAAATGGCAAGAAATATGACCTTGTTTGTGGACAAGGGAGGCTTGAGGCATATATTTCTGCTGGAGAAACGAAAATCCCCTGCGTCGTCCGCGAAGTAAGTGAAGAAGATGCGCATATTATGAGTCTGGTGGAAAATATAGCCCGACGTAACGGTAATGCCCTGGAACTTCTGCAAAGTATCAAGTATCTGAAAAGCCAGGGGTACGCGGATGATGCCATTGCTGCCAAGACCAATCTTGGTAAAGACTATATTCGCGGTATCATCCGCTTACTTGAGCAGGGAGAGGAATACCTGGTAAATGCAGTGGAAAAAGGACGAATTCCCTTATATCAGGCGCTGAACATTGCTTCAGAAGACGACACAGCCATACAGAAGGCCTTGGCAGAAGCATATGAATCGGGGGCATTGTCCGGCAAAAAGCTTGTTGATGCGCAAAAAATTATTTCCCGGCGTAAACATTACGGCAAAAGTCTTTCAAGTCCACATCGTGAACATACCAAAGTTTCCGCAGAAGATTTGATTGCAGCCTATGAAAAGGGAGCCAAGGAGAAAAAACGGTTACTGGCTCAATCAAACTATATAAAGGAGATTTTGGACTACTCGTCAGCTGCCCTTCGCCAGTTATTGAAGGATATCCATTTTACCAATCAGCTGAAAGCCGTCGGCATGAATGATATTCCCCAGCATGTAACTGATCTTCTAAAAAGGTAACGGCTATGGCAAACAGAATTATGCAGGGATTCCAGGAAAAACTGATTGAACTTGCCGTGGTGGAACTGATCCCCACCAAAAACATTTCCATTACGGTAAAACATCGCAGAAAATATTCTCAGGTACTTTCTTC
>CAIYDX010000084.1 GCA_903925005.1 uncultured Geobacteraceae bacterium | reverse complement strand
ACTGAAAACGCAAGCGCTCTTTTAGAACGATTCAGGTTTGTTCATGTCATGCGGGACATATCCGAACATAAAAAAACCGAAGAGTTGGTGCTGCAGCGCCTCAAATTTCGCGATACCTCGCTCATATACAGCGTGGATGAGCTTATGCAGGAAACGATCGATGTCTGTGAACTCCTTACCGACAGCAAGGTCGGGTTCTTTCACCTGGTTGACGATGATCAGCAAAATCTCACGCTTCAGGCATGGTCGTCCAATACGCTTACCGTCATGTGTACGGTTGAGGGAAAGGGAAGTCACTACCCGATCAGCGAAGCCGGGGTCTGGACCGAATGCTTCCATAGTCGTGAACCGGTGATCCATAATGATTATGCCGCTATTCCGAACCGTAAAGGGATGCCGGTCGGCCATGCTCCGGTGCTGCGTGAACTGACCGTTCCGGTTGTCATGAACGACAAGGTGGTATCCATCATCGGCGTCGGTAATAAAACTTCCCCTTATACCGAGCATGATGTTTACGTTGTCAAGCAGTTTGTAACCTTTGCTTATGAAGTCATTGAACGTAAAAAGGCGATTGTTGCCTTGCAAGAAAGTGAAGAAAAACACAGGAAGCTGGCAAACGAGCAGCAGATAATTCTTAATTCCACATCGGTTGGAATCTGCTTTGTCAAAGAGCGGAAGGTGATCTGGGCCAACCCCGCTTTTGATCGAATTTTTGGCTATGAACCGGGGGCTTCCTTTAATAAGGACACAGCGGAGCTGTATGTCGACATTGCCTCGTATAAAAAGATTGGCGAAGAAGCATATTCGGCAATAATGTCCGGAGTCGTTTACTCGCAAGATATACTGATGAAAAAGAGAGATGGTTCTCTGGTGTGGTGTAACCTTGCCGGTCAGGCGATAAGCCCGGGCGATTTGGAAGAGGGGTCTATCTGGATTTTTCAGGATATCACGGAGCGCAAGCGAGGGGAGAAAGAGAGGCTGAAGCTGGAACAGCAGTTCCAACAGACCCAAAAGCTTGAAAGCCTCGGCGTTCTGGCCGGCGGCATCGCCCATGACTTCAACAACATACTGACAATAATTTTGGGACACTGCTTCATGGTCAAGGAAGATTTCGATTCCGGAATGACCGATAAAGAGCATGTTCAGATGATTGAAAGCGCCGGAAACCGCGCCGCGGATCTCTGCCGGCAGATGCTGGCTTACGCCGGGCAGAGCCCGCAGGTTCAGACTAAGGTCAACCTCTGGCTGCTGGTGGACGAGGTCGTGAAGATGCTTAAATCGGCCATCAAAAAGAACGTTTCGATTCAGCTAGATCTTAAACGGGATGTGCCGGAACTAACCGGAGATAGCGCCCAAATTCAGCAGGTTGTCATGAACCTGATCATAAACGCCGCCGAGGCTATCGGTGACAAGAACGGCACAATCAGGGTCGTTCTCAATAATGCCGCTATTCAAGCGGGGCAATCGGTTGCCGATTTTATGGGTAACGCCATATTGCCCGGCAGATATGCCTGTCTGGAAATCTCCGACACCGGATGCGGCATTGACGAGGATACCCAAAAACGGATATTCGAACCATTCTTCACAACCAAATTCACCGGTCGCGGCTTGGGGATGTCGGCGGTGCTCGGTATTGTCAAATCTCATGACGGAGCTTTGCAGCTAACCAGCAGTCCAGGCGTCGGTTCGACCTTCACGGTTTACTTTCCACTGCCGGCCATGGCTGATGCCATTGACACCGCACAGTCGGTCGTGGCTGAGATTGCCTCTCCGGCGAACGCCACAATTTTGTTGGTGGATGACGAAGAGTCGCTCCGGACCATCGGGTCTGCTTTGCTGAATGCGATCGGTTTTTCCGTTATGACCGCAGCAAATGGCCGCGAAGCCCTAGGCATCTATCGTGAGCGCGGCAGCGAAATAGATTTGGTTCTACTGGATCTGATGATGCCGGAGATGAGTGGTATCGAAACGTACCATGAAATCCGTAATATAAGCCGGGATATTCCCATTATCATCTGCAGCGGATACGGTGCCGAATCGGCGACGGATATCACCGCAACCGATGATAAAACCAGTTTTTTGAACAAGCCGTACAACCCGGCGGAGTTGCGCAGGGTGTTGAACGAAAGGCTGGGGGGTAACGGCTGATCCCCCCGGCATTCTTCACACCTTGACACCCCAATACTTTTGCGGTAACTTGTCACGTCCTACCACAGGACACCAGGCGCATTCGTCATACTATTCCCTCATACTAAAAGGTTGCTCCGGCATGAAAATTACAGCGGTTATCCCTGCCCGTTATGCATCGACACGTTTTCCCGGTAAGGCTCTGGCGGAAATTGACGGTCGTCCGATGATCCAGCATGTCTATGAACGCACTTCCAGGTCAAAGCTTGTCAGCCGGGTTATTGTTGCTACCGATGACCTTAGAATTGCCGATGCGGTCGGCCTGTTCGGCGGAGAAGCGATCATGACCTCCGCAGGTCATGAAACCGGCACCGACCGTTTGGCGGAGGTTGCTGCCGGACTTGATTCGGATATTGTCGTCAATGTCCAGGGGGATGAGCCTCTGATCGACCCGACCATGATCGACCTGGCCATCCAGCCGTTGCTTGAGGAAGCTGACCTCCAGATGGGAACCGTCAAAACACGCATCAAGTGTCTGCACGATTTCCTCTCTCCGAATGTAGTCAAAGTGGTTACCGACAACCGTGGCAACGCTCTTTATTTCTCCCGTTCGCCACTCCCGTTTTTTCGCGATAAATGGAAAGACCTTAAGGACGAATCATTCTGCTGCGGCAAGCTGCTTTGCTACAAGCATGTCGGCCTGTATGTATATCGTCGTGATTTTCTGCTGAAATTTGCCGCTATGCCGGCGACGTTTCTGGAAATATCCGAGAAGCTGGAACAGCTCCGCGCGATTGAAAACGGCGTTGTCATCAGGGTGGTAGAGACCGAGTTTGAATCGATCGGCGTGGATACACCCGAGGATTTGCACAAAGCGCAGGAGCAGTATCGTAAACTTAATAAATAAACGTGATTGATATATAGGAGCAGATACCATGAAAACCAAGTTTGTCTTTATTACCGGTGGCGTTGTGTCATCAATCGGCAAGGGGCTGGCCGCCGCTTCGCTTGGCGCGCTGCTCGAAGCTCGTGGGCTGCGGGTTACGATGCAGAAGCTTGACCCCTACATCAATGTTGATCCGGGCACCATGTCCCCCTTTCAGCATGGCGAGGTCTTTGTTACCGACGACGGCGCTGAAACCGATCTTGACCTGGGACATTACGAGCGTTTTACGAGTGCCGTGCTTTCCAAAAAGAGCAATTTTACCACCGGGCAGGTTTATTTTTCGGTCATTACCAAGGAGCGCCGCGGAGATTATCTGGGGGGCACCGTTCAGGTGATTCCGCACATAACCGACGAGATCAAAAACAAAATTATTGAGAACGCCAAAGGGGCTGACGTCGCAATTGTCGAGGTCGGCGGGACGGTTGGTGACATTGAATCGCTGCCGTTTCTGGAAGCGATCCGCCAGTTCCGTTTTGATCGTGGGCATGGCAACGCACTGTACATACACGTTACCCTGGTCCCCTATATCCGCACCGCCGGGGAGCTGAAGACCAAGCCTACCCAACATTCGGTCATGGAGCTGCGCAAAATCGGCATCCAGCCCGACATCCTGCTCTGCCGCTGCGAGCGGGATCTGCCGGTGGATATGAAGAAGAAGATCGCACTGTTCTGTAATGTCGGTGAGAATGACGTTATTCCGGTCGTCGATTCCGAACATATCTATGCGGTGCCCCAGGCGCTTAACAAGGAGAATCTGGATGATCAGATTGTCGAGAAACTGAATATCTGGACTAAGGCGCCCGATCTGACAAAATGGCAGGATGTTGTCGAAAAGCTGCGTCATCCCAGCAACGGCGAAGTGCGTATTGCGATTGTCGGCAAGTATGTCGATCTGACCGAGTCCTATAAATCGCTCTCCGAGGCGCTGACTCATGGCGGTATTGGGAACGATTGCCGGGTTTCCTTTAAATATCTGGACGCCGAGAAGATTGAGCGTGACGGCGCTGACGGGCATTTTGAAGATGTTGACGGAATTCTCGTTCCGGGCGGTTTTGGCGAGCGGGGCACCGAAGGGAAAGTCATGGCGATCGAGTATGCCCGCACCCGGAAGATCCCTTTCTTCGGGATCTGTCTCGGCATGCAGATGGCGGTGATCGAGTACGCCCGCAATGTTTGTGGCGTCACGGAAGCCTGTTCGAGCGAATTCCGCGCCGATGGCGGGGAACCTTTCATTCACCTGATGGAGGAACAGAAATCGGTCAGCAAAAAAGGGGGAACGATGCGTCTGGGGGCTTTCCCCTGTTCCATTTCCAAAGGAACGCTAGCGCATGCCGCCTATAATGAGACCGATATTTCAGAACGCCATCGACACCGGTACGAGTTCAATAACGCCTATCGCGAGCTATTAACGAAGAACGGCCTTGTGTTGTCCGGTGTGTATAACGATAAAGACCTGGTTGAAATCGTCGAAATTACCGACCACCCCTGGTTTCTCGCCTGCCAGTTCCATCCCGAGTTCAAGTCGAAACCGCTGGTTCCGCACCCGCTGTTCAAAGCCTTTATCGGCGCTTCACTGGCGCAGAGAAACAAGGGGTAGAGGATGACCCGCGAAATTATTTCCGGAAATGTGATGATTGGTAACAATCGTCCGCTGGTTCTGATTGCCGGCCCGTGTGTAATAGAGAATGAAACCGCAACCATGCGGCATGCCGAACGGTTGATGACTATCTGCAATGGTCTTTCAATCCCCCTGATATTCAAGGCATCCTACGACAAGGCCAACCGAACCTCGATCAATGCCTATCGTGGGCCGGGCTTGAAAGAGGGGCTTGCCATTCTGCGCAAGGTCAAGGAGGCGCTTGGTGTCCCGGTGATCTCGGATATTCACTCCATCGAGCAGATCAAGCCTGCGGCCGAGGTTCTGGATATCCTCCAGATTCCGGCTTTTCTCTGCCGTCAGACCGATCTCCTCGTTGCGGCCTCACAGAGCGGCCGGGTTATCAATGTTAAAAAGGGGCAGTTTCTGGCCCCATGGGATATGAAGAATGTCGCCGGTAAAATCGCCGCCGGCGGCAACGAGAACATCATTCTGACCGAACGCGGAGCTTCTTTCGGCTATAACAATCTGGTCGTAGACATGCGCAGTTTTCCGGTCATGCGCGATACCGGCTACCCGGTGGTGTTTGACGCGACTCACAGCGTGCAGCTCCCCGGAGGGCAGGGTGATAGTTCGGGCGGCCAGCGCGAGTTTGTGGAGTACCTGTCACGGGGGGCGGTTGCCGTCGGAATTGACGGCATCTTCATGGAGGTGCATGAAGACCCTGACAAGGCGCTCTGTGACGGCCCCAACTCAATGCCTTTGAATGAACTTCCGGGACTGCTGAAGACTCTGAAAGCTATCGATAGCATTGTCAAACAGAGGCCGAGGGGATGACTGTACTCGATGAAGCACGCCGGGTAATCCGGGTTGAGGCGCAGGCTCTGCAGGCTATGGCCGACCGCATTGACGATTCGTTTGAGCGGGCGATTGACCTGATTTTGAAGAGTCCGGGTCGGGTGATTGTCAGCGGGATGGGGAAGTCCGGCCTGGTTGGGCAGAAGATCGCCTCTACGATGGCTTCTACCGGTACCCCGGCTTTCTTTCTGCATCCGGCGGAAGGTATCCATGGCGATTTGGGGATGATCATGACCGGTGATGTCGTGATTGCCATTTCAAACAGTGGCGAAACCGAGGAAATTCTCAGGATACTCCCTTCGATCAAACGCCTGGGGGCGCCTCTGGTGGCCATGAGCGGCAACCCGGCATCAAATCTGGCCCGTTCAAGCGACGTGTTTCTTGATGTATCGGTCTCCGAGGAGGCCTGCCCGCTCGGCTTGGCGCCAACGGCGTCCACAACGGCCACACTGGCGATGGGGGATGCGCTGGCTGTTGCGTTGCTGGTCAAACGGGGCTTCAAGGCGGAAGATTTTGCGATATTTCATCCAGGTGGGTCGCTGGGCAAAAAACTGATTCTGAGGGTTGAGGACCTGATGCACTCTGGCGAAGCTATTCCTTTGGTTCAGGAAAATACCTTGATGAAAGAGGCCCTGTTCGTGATTACCGACAAGGGGCTTGGAGTTACCGGTGTCTGTGATTCAAACGGAGCGCTGAAAGGGGTTATTACGGACGGCGACCTGCGCCGGTCGCTGGAGAAAGGTTTTGATATTCTCAATAAGCGTGCTTCGGATATTATGAAACATGGCCCGCTGCGCATCAAACGGTCGGAACTTGCTGCAGCGGCCCTGCAGATCATGGAACAGCGCGCCATCACCTCTCTGTTTGTTTTTGAAAACGATCAGAGCCCTGCGCCGTGCGGCGTTATTCACCTACATGATATTCTCAAATCCGGGATCGCCTGATGAACGAGAAATTAGCTGATATTCGCCTGCTGCTTCTTGATGTCGACGGCGTTATGACCGACGGCGGCATTGTATATGATGGAAACGGTCTGGAAACCAAAGTTTTCAATGTCAGAGACGGACATGGCATTAAAATGCTGCAGCGCCATGGCATTGAAGTCGGCATCATTACCGGCCGGACCTCCGCCGTGGTCGATATCAGGGCCAAAGAACTGGGGATCGGGCTGGTATATCAAGGTGCGTTGAAAAAGCTCGACAGCTACCTCGATGTGAAACTGAAAACCGGACTTGACGATAGCCAGATCGCCTATATCGGAGATGATATCATCGATGTGCCGGTCATGCGGCGAGTCATTTTTGCCGCTGCCCCCGCCGATGCTCTGTCTGATGCCCGGAATGCCGCCCATTATGTGACGTCACTTGCCGGCGGCAGGGGTGCGGTGCGCGAAGTATGCGATCTTATTCTCAAGGGGCGCGGCCTGTGGGGTGAGGTTGCGGCCCGTTATGAATTATAGATTCAATCTCCATGCCAAAAGCTCATTCCTGCCACGTTGTGCTGGACAGTCCTGCTTCCGAATGATATAGTTCCCTTCTATTATGGTATCGTCTGTTTATATCAGGCCTTTGCTGGCACTTCTTGTGATGGCGGCGATTATCGGCCTTGCGGCGGTAGTTCTCCGGAATGGTTCGCATGGAACGGTACCGGTCCGGTCGGCCAATCAGCAGCTTCCCCACAACATTGATGTTGCCCTGAAAAAGGCCCGCTTTTCAGAAATTCAGGATGGTCTGATTGCCTGGGAACTCGTTGCGGAACGGGTTGACTACGATAAAGGTGGCGATATGGCATATCTCTCCGGTGTCCGAATGGAGTTCCGTAATACCGGGGAGCATGGGGCTGTAACTGTAACAGCTGATAGTGGCGAGTATTCCAGCTTGGCAAAAAATGTCCGGCTTAACGGTCATATACATGTCGTAACTGAGGATGGAGCCAGCTTTAAAACCGATTCAATCGCATATGCAGGCGCGATAGATCAATTTTCGACTACCGCTCAGGTGTTTTTTCAGCAAAAAAGATTACAGCTTACCGCGATCGGCATGGATTTGGGTGTCAAGAGTCAACGGGCCCATTTTCATTCCGCGGTCGATGCGTCAATTGTTATGAATTAGGTAGTTAACTGCAATAGAACGCGGATGACGCGGATTGAGCGGGTTTACGCAGATTATAAAATCTATTTTATGGTTTGTTTTATCCGCGTTCTATTGCCTTTGATTTTTCTTTTGGTCTTGGGTGGAAAGTGATGAAACAACGTCTGATCGGTATGATGTTAGTTTTTGTATGGTGCCTGCTTTCGGCATCAGCGGTTACTGCTGCGTCTCCGGCTCACAAGGATCGTTCAAATCTGCCGATTACCGTTAAATCCAACGAAATGTCCGCCGACAATAAAGGGAAAACTGCGATATTCTCAGGTAAAGTCGTTGCAAAACAAGGGGATGTCACCATATTTTCCGATAAGCTTGTTGTGAGCTATGCTGATAAAGATAAAGAGGTAGAAAAGGTCGAAGCGCTTGGAAATGTCAGAATTGTCCAACAAAACAGAACCGGCTTTGCCGATCAGGCGGTTTACGACAGCCGTAACGGCCGTATTGTTTTGACCGGATCTCCCCGGGTCGTGCAGGGTGGGGACAGCATAACCGGCAAAGTGATTACCTATTACGTCGATGATGAAAAGAGTGACGTATCAAGCGGCGGCGATCCGAAATCACGCGTCGAGGCGGTCATTAATCCGCCGGCAAGGAAGAATGATGCCGGAAGCCGCTGATTCTTCCACGCTTTGGACGAAAGCTCTTAAAAAGAACTACGGCAGCCGCCAGGTGGTCTGCGGTGTGGATATTTTGATTACATCCGGATCTGTTATCGGTCTTCTCGGGCCGAACGGCGCCGGCAAAACTACAACCTTTTATATGGTGGTCGGATTGGCGCAGCCGGACGGCGGCCAGGTTTTTCTTGGTGATGAAGAGATAACGGCGCTCCCGATGTACCAGCGGGCTCGCCGTGGGATCAGCTATCTTCCCCAGGAAGCCTCTGTTTTCCGCAAGCTGTCTGTTGCGGATAATCTGATGGCTATTATCGAAACGGTTGAGCCGGACAAGCGCCTTGGCCTGGAGCGGATGGAGCAATTGCTGGAGGAGTTTTCCATTACGCATATTGCCTCATCCAAAGGGTATTCACTTTCAGGGGGAGAACGGCGCCGTGTTGAAATCGCCCGGTCACTGATAACCAACCCTTCATTTATCCTGTTGGACGAGCCGTTCGCGGGGATTGATCCGATTGCCGTAGCCGATATTCAGGAGCTGATTGTTTCACTCAAAAATAAAAATATCGGTGTTTTGATTTCTGATCATAATGTCCGCGAAACCCTGGGTGTCTGTGATTCCGCATATATTATGAACAGTGGTGTGGTGCTTGAATATGGCACACCAACCGAGATCGCTGCGAGTAAAAAGGCTCAGGAAATATATCTGGGTAAAGATTTTCGTCTCTGATTTAACTGCTGATACAGCATGAAATCCTTTATCGGATTTGAGGTCGATGTTTCATGGCAATGGAGATGCGCCAACAACTGAAAATGTCCCAGCAACTGGTGATGACTCCCCAGTTGCAGCAGGCTATCAAACTGCTTCAGTTGACACGTCTGGAACTCCAGGATCTGGTCATTCAGGAGTTGGAGGAGAACCCTCTCCTTGAAGAAGCCGCCGAACCGGAAGATCTTCGTGAGCTTAATACACCACTTGAAATTGCCGAGCAGGAGCTTGAGCCGACGCAGGAGAACGCGGATTTTCATGAGGTTAAAACCGGCGAAGAGACTCTGAGGGATTGGGACAGCTACCTCGACGGCTATAACTACAGTTCGGGTGAACAGCAGTATGGTGGTGATGATGAACGCCCCTCCTTTGAAAACCTGCTAACGCGGAAAGGTACCCTTATAGATCACCTGCTGTGGCAGCTCCATATGGGACAGTATTCCGAAATGGACGTTCGCGTGGGTGAGGTGATCATCGGCAATGTCGATGATTATGGCTATCTGCGGGCCTCTCTCCAGGAAATTGCCCTGGCGAGTTCCGCGACGGAAGAGGATGTCCTGGATGTGCTCGAACGCATTCAGGAGTTCGATCCGCCCGGTGTCGCGGCTCGCGATTTGCGTGAGTGTCTGCTTATTCAGGCCCGCAACCTCGGTATGAAGGGGAGTATTGTCGAAAGTATCCTGCAAAACCATCTCGGCGACCTGGAAAAGCGTAATTACAAACAGATTGCCAGGTCACTGAAGGTCGATATAAATCAGGTGCTGACGGCTTCCAAGATTATTTCCGGTTTTGATCCGCGGCCCGGTTCATCATTCAGCACCGATGATGTCCATTATATCTCTCCCGACATTTTTGTGCACAAGGTCGGGGACGATTATGTCGTTATGTTGAACGAGGAAGGGCTCCCCAATCTTAAAGTCAGCACCCAGTATGCGGATGTTCGCGGCAATGGGGCCATTGATTCCCAGGCCGAGAATTACATCAATGACAAGATGCGTTCCGCCGTCTGGCTGATCAAGAGTATTCAACAACGGCAGCGAACTATTTATAAGGTTGCAAAGAGCATAATCCGTTTCCAGCGCGAATATTTTGACCGTGGCATCGAGTATCTGCGGCCGTTGGTGCTGAGAGATATTGCCGAAGATATCGGCATGCATGAATCAACCATCAGCCGGGTTACCACCAATAAATATATGCAGACGCCGCAGGGGCTGCTGGAATTGAAATACTTCTTTAACAGTGGTCTGTCGACCAGTGAGGGGGATTTTGTCGCCTCCGAGAGTGTTAAAAACAGAATTAAAGAGATTATCGAAAAGGAAAATTCCCAGAAACCGCTTTCCGATCAGAAAATTGCCGAGATGCTGACGGGCCAGACGGTAAATATAGCTCGCCGCACGGTAACAAAGTACCGCGAGATGCTTAACTTTGGATCGTCTTCTGAACGTAAACGCCATTTTTGACGAACTGCCGGTTCGGCGGTCGTCCATTTCACAGCACCAACCAAACAGGAGGTTTGTATGCAGGTAACGATGACATTCAGGCACATGGAACAGAGCGATGCCCTTAAGGCATATGCTGAAGAAAAACTTGAGCGGGTAATAAAGTATATCGATAGCCCGATTAATGTGCAGGTCTACTTTTCCGTAGAAAAGAAAATCCGTCATATTGTCGAGATCGTTATCAACTCAAAAGGGATCAGCACCAAGGCATCAGAGTCTACCAACGACATGTATGCTGCCATCGATGCGGTCATCGACAAGATTGAACGTCAGCTTGTGCGCTACAAAGAAAAAATCAAGGCTCATAAACCGAACGGTGATGAACATGGCCGTCAGCTTTCGAAAAAGATTTTTGAAGCTGAAAGCATTGAGGCCAGCACCGGATCGGTCGTCATCAAAACGACAACCGAGACCGCCAAGCCGATGTCGGTGGAAGAAGCGGTTATGCAGATGGATCTGCTCCACAAGGATTTCATTGTGTTCACCGATGCCGACAGCAGTGAAATAAATGTCCTGTATCGTCGTAAAGACGGAAATTTCGGCCTGATTGAGCCTCAGCGCTCCTAGGTTTATTTAAACCTCCATGGACGGCATTTCACTCTCGATACAAGACCTCCTGGCCGACAATGAGTATGGTCTGGGCTTGTCGCTTATTGCCGGCAGACAGGGGCTGAATCATCGTGTCTCCAGTTCCCGTATTCAGAAACCGGGACTGGCGCTGGCCGGTTACACCGAGCACCTGCACCCGGATCGGTTGCAGGTGCTCGGCAATACTGAGATCTCCTATCTTCAGCAGATTGATAGCCGGGTAGCGGCAGAGAATCTTGCCGCTCTTTGCGACTATCCAATATCCTGCTTCATTGTTACCAAAAATTTGCGTCTACCGCAGCTCCTGATAGATCTTGCCGACTCTCGTGCTATTCCGGTACTGGCAACCGCCCATCAATCATCAACATTTATATCGCTGATAACCAAATTTCTTGAAGAGAGGCTGTTGCCGACTACCCATCTGCATGGTGTTCTTATGGATATTTTGGGGGTCGGAGTTCTCCTCACCGGAAAAAGCGGAATAGGTAAGAGTGAATGTGCCCTCGATCTTGTAATTCGTGGGCATCGTCTGGTTGCAGACGACATGGTTTTTATAAAGAAGAAGATGCCGGCAGTGCTGATAGGGCAGGCCGAGGAGTCGCTTCAGTATTTGATGGAGATTCGCGGCCTTGGGATCATCAATATCAAGGATCTTTATGGCGTTTCGGCGATCAGAGACAAGAAAATAGTGGATATGCTGCTGGAACTGGTTGATTGGGATGAGTCGCATGAGTATGACCGACTGGGCATCGATGACCGTACGGTTACGATCCTGGGTATTGAGATACCGCATCTCGTTATTCCGGTCAGACCGGGCCGCAATCTGGGCTCAATTATCGAGGTTGCCGCTCGAAATAATCTGCTTAAAGGGATGGGGTATCATTCGGCCCGGGATTTTCAGGAACGGCTCTTGGCACGTATCGAAGTCAGGCCTTTGGGTGATGAGGTGGAGTAGGGTATGCGAGTTATCGTAATTACCGGTATGTCCGGTTCCGGAAAATCTACTGCCGTCAAAGCTTTGGAAGATGAGGGTTACTACTGTATCGACAATCTGCCGGTACGCCTTTTCAAACGATTTGTCGATTTGATCGGCAAATCGGGCGAGACTTTCAAAGGCATCGTGCTTGTTGCCGATATTCGGGGGCGTGAGTTTTTTAAAGGGTACGAAGGCGCTTTTCTCAAAATTGCCGAAGCCGGGCACATGGTGGAGATCTTTTTCTTTGATGCTCTGGACGACGTGCTGGTGCGCCGTTTTTCCGAAACGCGGCGTCGCCACCCCGCCGATGAGCACTGTACGGTCTCCGAGGCTATCCGTATTGAGCGGGATCGTCTGAGCGGCTTGCGGCATTTGGCGACCAGGGTAATTGACACCTCTGAATTTACGGTACATCAGCTGAAAGAATTCATCCTGGGAATCGTCAGTGGTGAAAAGAATGAAAATCAGCTGGTCGTAGAAGTCCAGTCATTTGGATTCAAGTATGGTGTTCCGCTGGAATCAAGCATTGTCATGGATGTTCGCTTTCTTCCGAACCCTTATTTTGTGCCGGAACTGAAAGAAGGATCGGGTTGTGATGATGCTGTCCGTGATTATGTCCTTGATAACATAGTTACGGCACAATTTCTTGATCACTTTTTTCCGCTTCTGGATATGCTACTGCCGGCACATCGTCAGGAAGGAAAATCTTATTTAACGATATCGATTGGTTGTACCGGTGGCCGCCATCGCTCTGTTGCGATAGCAGAGGCCACCGGAATGCACTTACAGGAAATGTGGCCCTCAGTGCGAATTATTCACAGGGATATTGAAAAGGGGCTTAAATGATAGGATTAGTTCTAGTTACACACGCCGGCCTGGCGACCGCTCTCAAATTGTCGGCAGAGATGATTGTTGGATCTATTGAATGCTGTGCCACCGTGGAGGTTGTTCACGACGAGCGGGCCGACGGTATCATGGCTCGTGTCGTGGCGGCGGTCGAAGCGGTCCAGACGGACGGCGCTATTATCATGACCGATCTTTTTGGCGGCACGCCGTCCAATATGGCGATGTCGTTTTTAAAAGAGGGGTGTATTGAAGTTATTACCGGAGTTAATCTTCCGATGTTGATCGAGTTCTGTTCACGAAGAGAACGAATGCCGGTCGCCGAACTTGCCGCGGATTTACATCGAACCGGGCGAGAAGGAATTATTGTTGCTGGAGAATTCTTGAAATAAACAAATTAATGTAAGGACTCTTTAAATATGCTCCGGAAAGAATTTTTAATCGTAAATAAACTTGGGCTGCACGCTCGCGCTTCGGCTCTCCTTGTAAAGACTTCCAGTCGGTTCAGTTCCGATGTCAAACTGGCCCGGGACGATGTTGAAGTAAACGGCAAGAGCATAATGGGTATTATGATGCTGGCGGCCTCGAAAGGTTCATCTGTTTTCCTGACGGTTGACGGCGCTGATGAAACCGAAGCTTTTCAGACCATTGGTGAATTGATTGCCAATGGTTTTGGAGAGGAATGATATGCGCACCTTCTCCGGAATCGCGGCTTCGCCCGGGATTGCCATGGGGAGGCTGTGTGTTATTGACCGTTGTAAAACCGTTACCTCCGAGTATCCGATCTCATCGGAAGCGGTTATCCATGAGACGGCTCGCCTTACTAAGGCGGTCGAAGATGCCCGTGTAGAACTTGAATCCCTTAAATCACGCCTTTCCGAAACGAATGGTGAAGACCACCTCCTGTTCGTTGAAATCCACCTGATGATACTGGCCGATGAGCGCCTGGTAACGGAAACTCTGGAGATTATCAGAACTGGTCTGATCAGTGCCGAAGGGGCATTAAGAAGGACTCTGCACCGCTACCGCGAAACATTTGCAAAAATTGACGATCCCTATCTCAGCGAACGTATCAGCGATGTCGAGACTGTTATTGAGCGGGTGCTGCGCTGTTTGAGCGGAGAACCGGAAAGCCCGCTACCCCAGCGCGAAGGGCAGATAATTATAGCGGCTCACGATCTTTCTCCCGCCGACATGCTTCAGATCAACCGTAACAATGTTCTTGCCATTATAACAGAAATAGGCGGTCGGACGTCACATACGGCAATCCTGGCTCGCGCCCTTGATCTGCCTGCGGTCATGGGTGTTGAGGGAATTTCCGATCTTCTGCTGGATGGCGCTGCCGTTATTGTCGATGGTCTGTCCGGTGCCGTAGTTGTCGATCCGGATCAGGAAACGTTTCAGTCATCGCTTCGCCGTAAGCATCATTATGAATATATCGAATATGAACTTCTGAAAACCGCTCCCCTACCGGCTGAAACAGTTGATGGCCACCAGATGTATCTGCGCGGCAACGTCGAAATCCCGGAAGAGGGCGCTTCCGTATTGGCCCATGGAGGGTGCGGCGTCGGTTTGTACCGCACGGAAATGCTCTTTATGAACCGCGCTGTTATGCCGGATGAAGAAGAACAGTTTCTGTTATATCGGGCGATGCAGCAGGCAATTACCCCACATTCGCTCACAATTCGGACTCTGGATTCCGGAGGCGACAAACTGCTGGACGGCATGGACCAGGCTGCGGAGGTCAACCCGGCACTTGGCGTACGGGCGATCCGTTTGTCATTGAATATGCCGGATGAATTTAAAAAGCAGCTGCGGGCAATTCTACGGGTCAGCGCTGACGGACCTGTCAGAATAATGTTTCCGATGATCTCGGGAATGGAGGAGGTTCGCAGGGCAAAAGAGCTCCTTGAAGAGGCTAAACGTGAACTTACCGCATCCGGCACCCCGTTTGACAACAAGCTGCTTGTCGGGGTAATGATTGAAATTCCGGCGGCGGTTACCCTGGCCGACCTGCTGGCACGTGAAGTCGATTTTTTCAGCGTCGGCACGAACGACCTGATTCAATACACATTGGCAATCGACCGGAGCAACGAACAGCTTTCACATCTGTATCAACCGCTCCATCCCGCTGTTCTGAGGTCTCTGCGCCGGGTAGTTCAGGCCGCCCATGACGCCGGAATTCCAGCCTGTCTCTGCGGCGAAATGGCGGGCGACCCTCTATATCTGCCGGTCCTGCTGGGGCTTGGCTTTGACGAACTATCGATGGGCGCCGGCTCAATTCTGCGGGTGAAACAGATTCTGCGCCGCTGCACATTGGAGCGCGCCGCAAGTATCGCGGAAGGGTGTTTCGCCTTCTCTACCGCAGCGGAAGTTGAAATGTATCTCAAGTCCCAAATTACCATGGATGTTGCAGAAAGCATCGACTGATGGCGCCCTCCGTGATCTATCCTCTATTCGCAGCTGTTTTCGGCATGGTGGTCGGCTCTTTTCTGAACGTCTGCATCTGCCGCCTGCCGAAAGAGGAATCGATTGTTTCTCCTCCATCGCACTGCCCGTACTGCTCCTATCAAATTCGCTGGTATGACAATATTCCGCTGGTGAGCTACCTGCTCTTGCGGGGGAAATGTCGTGGCTGCGGGATCCACATTTCTCTTCAGTATCCGCTGGTCGAACTGTTAAATGGCATTTTGGCTCTGCTTCTTTTTCTTCGTTTCGGGCCGACACCGGTATTTGCGGCACTGTTTCTGTTCTGTTCAGCACTGGTGGTTGTCACCTTTATAGACATCGAACACCAGATTATCCCTGACGAAATATCGTTGTCCGGAATTGTAGTCGGATTTATTCTGTCATTTTTTCTTCAAGGTCATTCCTGGTTGAATTCGTTGCTTGGCATTCTTCTGGGAGGGGGTAGCCTGCTTCTTGTTGCGTATTTCTACCATCGCCTGACCGGCAAGGACGGCATGGGTGGGGGAGATATCAAACTTCTTGCAATGATGGGCGCTTTTCTCGGCTGGAAGGCGGTGCCGTTTATTGTTTTTTCCAGTTCACTGATCGGTTCGCTGATCGGTGTTTCCATCATGCTGTTTCAGAAAAAAAATACCAAGCTGGCAATCCCGTTTGGTCCATATTTAGCCTTTGGCGCGGTGCTGTATATATTTTACGGGAAACCGCTCATCCGGTGGTATCTGGGGCTGAGTGGTTTTTATCAGGGGTAGCCATGACCCGTTACCGCCCAAGTCTGACGGTTTCAATCCTCGCTTTTCTTGGGTTGCTGCTGGTATTAACCTGGCTTCTCTTCAGTCTGCTGGCCTTCAAAACGGCCGCCAACGATCTGTATGCCCAAAAAGGCGAACATGCCCGCACGCTGCTCAAGGCCTTCGTCAGCCTGCTCCCGGACCCTGTCCCGACCTATCCGCAAGGATTCATACTGCCAGATTCACTGGCGGCGCGCTACATTCAAAAACTTTCCGAAGAGTCCGCCTTCAGTCGTTTGACTCTGCTGGACAGAAACGGCAACACCATCTTCAGCGCCGGTCGGGAGGAAAGTGGACTTTTCGCGCCGTTTCAGGGGTTTTCTAAAACGGCGGAGGGGAGCCACCTCCGTTCGGACGGTAGCGGTATAGTCCATCTTATCACAATCATGCGTAACGGGGAGGCTGTCGGCAAAGCGGGTCTGCTGCTCTCTCTCGCTCCGGAAAAGGCCCGCCTGACCAGATCAAGGCAGATGCTGATCACCTATTTTGTGCTGGACTTTGTTTTACTGCTTTTATTGGGTTCGTTTGTTTTGTCGCGGATTGTTGTCAACCCGATAAACCGGTTATTGACCGCAACGGAAAAAATTACCGGCGGACAGTATGGGCACAGGTTGAATGAATCCGGGAGCGCCGAGCTTGCGCGCCTGGCGGCCGCTTTTAACGAAATGGCCACAGCTCTGCAAAACAAGGATCACCAGGTTGCAGAGCAGATGGCCGCTCTTGGGAAGGCGAACAGCGACCTGCGTCTGGCTCGGGAAGAAACGATTCGCACCGAGAAAATGGCCTCCATCGGCCTGCTGGCGGCCGGAATGGCGCATGAAATCGGAACGCCGCTCGCATCGATCATGGGGTACGCCGAACTTCTGGCCGGTGAAATGTCGAAAGATTCGGCCATTCAGGATTATGGCCGGCGTATCGGAACAGATTGCTCAAGAATCGACAGGATAGTCCGGGGATTGCTTGATTATTCCCGCCCACGGGCCATTAGTGAAGAGAATGCCGACGTTCGTGCCGTCGTGCTCTCCACACTGGACTTGATGGCGGAGCAGGGCGTTTTCAAACAGTTGAACGTTCGTGTGGAAATCGATGAGGGGTTGCTGCCTGCCAGATGCGCACAGCATCAGCTGCAACAAGTAGTTGTCAACCTGCTCTTGAATAGCCGTGATGCCTCACCCGCCGGCGGCACCGTAATGGTCAAGGCAGGGCGTGAGGGGGGCGATATCCGACTGGACGTCATCGATAATGGTACGGGAATCGCTGAAGAGTCTATGAGACATATTTTCGACCCGTTTTACACCACCAAACCGCCAGGCAAGGGGACCGGCCTCGGGCTGGCAATTTCCGCCAGGATCGTTGAGGGTTTGGGCGGGCGCATAACGGCCACCAGCAGAGTTGGCGATGGGAGCTGTTTCAGCGTTCGGCTCCCTTTGGCAGATGCCAAAGAGGGAGCTGAAACGTGAATAGCCAGCATATTTTGATCATAGACGACGAGGAAAACATGCGTCATATGCTGTCGGTCATGCTGTCTCGTCAGGGATACCGTGTAGAGCTGGCCGCAAATGGCGGACAAGGGCTCGATTGCCTTAAGAATAACGCCTATGATTATATCCTGTGTGACATACGCATGCCGGAAATGGATGGTAAAACTTTTTTACAGCAGGCTATGGAGGAACATGTCACTACCCCTGTCATTATGATGTCGGCCTATGGCACGGTTGAAACGGCAATAGAGTGCATGAAACTGGGCGCCTACGACTTTATCTCGAAACCGTTCAAGAGAGATGAAATAGTCATGGTGCTTAAAAAAGCCGAAGAACGTGAGCGGCTGAAAGAAGAGAACAGTCATCTGCGGGAAGTTGTAGCCGGGCGGTTTTCCTATAGCGGAATTCTCAGCCGTAATTCCGGGATGCAGGAGATCTTCAATCAAATTAAAAAGGTTGCGGACTTGAAGACTACCATACTCGTTCTTGGAGAGTCCGGCACAGGAAAAGAGCTGGTTGCCCGTGCGGTTCACCTGAACGGCCGACGATCACAAAAGCCGTTTGTGGCGGTGAATTGCGGTGCCATACCGGAAAACCTGCTTGAAAGCGAGCTGTTCGGGCACGTCCGTGGCGCCTTTACCGATGCGTCAAGTGATAAAGAGGGCCTTTTTGAACAGGCTGATGGCGGCACTCTGTTTCTGGATGAAATCGGCGAGACGCCCCTTGCGTTGCAGGTCAAATTGCTGCGGGTTTTGCAGGAAGGCGAAATCAGAAGAGTAGGGGACGCTGCGTCCAAAAAAGTTGATGTCAGAGTGATATCCGCCACATCACGTGATCTGGCAGCTGATGTTGGGACAGGATGCTTCCGGGAAGATCTGTACTTTAGGCTGAATGTATTTTGTCTGCAACTGCCGCCGCTCCGGGAACGCGTGGAGGATATCCCCTTATTGGCGGAACATTTTATGAGCCGTCACGGGAGTGGTTCTGATTGTCAGGTATTACGTCTGGAGCCTGACGCTATGCGCAGTCTGATGGCGTATCGCTGGCCGGGCAATGTGCGTGAACTTGAAAATGTCATTGAACGCGCCTGTATCCTTTCCGAAGGTGGGCGCATAACTTCCTCCTCCCTCCCTTCCCCGGTCCGTCTTCTTGATGAAAGCTGTCCGGACGAATCGGAAAACGATGAAAATCTGTCGATAAAAAAAGCCGAAGATGCCATCGAACGCGATCTGATCCGGAAAGCGCTTGTCAAAACCGGGGGCAATCGTACCCGAGCTGCAAAAATACTTGAAATCAGTCATCGATCACTGCTTTACAAACTCAAGGAATATGACATAGAGTAGTTCGATATAAACCAGAAAGGATTTCTCATGCTGAAAGAACTCTGTATTGCCGTAGCGGTAACCATCATCCTAGTTTCTTCGTCGTATGCAATGGCTAAAGAGGGGTGCGGCGGTTTATGTGCATCATGCCATTACCTTACAGAACAAGAGGCATCGGGCCTGCTTAAAAAAATCGGTGGCACCGTTACTTCCGTGAAGCAGTCACCCGCCAAAGGGCTTTTTGAATTATTCGTTGAAAAGGATGGCCAGAAAGGCCTCCTGCTGATGGATTATGGCAAGAAATACTTGATCCAGGGAATGGTGATTGATTTGGAAACACTGAAGCCGGCGTCCGCGCACCAGCAGTCTCTTCCAGAGTCCAAACAGCAGACCTCGGTTGATGTATCCGCTATTCCGGTGAGTAATGCCGTAATCATGGGTAATCCGAAAGGGACCAAAAAACTGTATGTCTTTACCGATCCGGACTGCCCCTACTGTCGGAAGGGGCATACCGAGCTGAAAAAACTGGCGAACATTGCGCCGGATGTGGCCATTTACGTTATGCTCTTCCCTTTGCCGATGCATCCTGGGGCCTATGATAAATGCAGATCCATTTATGAAACAAAGAGTCATGACCTGATGGATAAGGCCTTTGACGGCAAAGAGATACCAAAGCCGACCAAAGAGAACAGCAAAAAAGCCATTGACGAGATCATTAAATTTGGCAAAGCCAACAGCATTTCCGGCACACCGACCCTGATTATGCCGGACGGCACGATTCATGTCGGAATGGAAGATGCGGAAACTATGAAAACAATCCTGCAAGGAAAATAGTTTTTTTAGCTGGAAATTGATCCACTTATTGGCCCCTTACCGTGACTGACGTGCATGGTAAGGGGCCTCACTTTGTATGGAGTAATTCAACTACCCTCCCTTTTGAACTGCAAATTATCTCTTCCTGTTCGTTTTTGAAAGTTTTTTTGAATTTCCCGCTATTTTTAAAAGTTAATATTATCAGTATGTTGCAATAAGTGTAAAGAAATTTTACACTTGTATAACGTGCCGGAATAATTAATTAAAAATAAAAGGTGTAAAGAAACTTTACACTTTATTAAAACCATAACTTACTGAAAATACTCTTGATTATTCCGAGTAGATGCGTTAGGGAGGTAACTGGTAACTGCTGTCCAGGTAATGATAGCGAGGTGGCGCTAATGAAAACAGTTGATGCGCATCTATTTACAGTCAGAAGTTCTACGGCATGGTTTATACTCACCTTTATGTCATGCCTGGTTCCGGTACTTTCCACGGCTGCCACAATGGCTGACTATAGCATCCTCCCGCCTTTTGCAGCTCAGTCCGTGCCCCCCTTGGTAATGTTGAACGCGGACAGAAGCCATAAATTGTATTACCAGGCTTACAATGATGCCGCTGATCTGGATGGAGACGGCAGACTCGAAATCGGTTACACCCACGCCATCGATTATTACGGCTATTTCGATTCCTACAAGTGTTACAGCTATGATTCAAATAACTCCCTTTTTATTCCAGTAATAAATACCGCTGACAAGTTTTGCAACAGCAGCGCTCTCTGGAGCGGGAATGTACTCAACTGGATTGCCATGTCCAGAATGGACATTGTGCGTAAGGTTCTTTACGGCGGCGGTCGTTCAACCGACACGGCCTCATCTACGGTATTGGAACGTGCATATATACCCATGGATGGCCACAGTTGGGGCAAGGAATTGACCGGCAGACTCTGCAGCAGCGGCACATCGTTTACCAACAGCTGTTCAACCGGCAATGATTGTGCAAGCGGATATACCTGCATTGACGTTCAGTCTCCAGGCGTCGGCAAATACCTCATGCCTTACGCGACTTCCGATCCTCCCACTACCTGCGTATCCTCCGCTGTCTCCGAAACCCTGACAGGCAAGATACTGGTCGCCAGATACCGGCACGGCGCTTCCAAGAACTGCGGGGTCAACCACACACAAGGCCTGATCGACTCCTATGAACCTGCAAATCTGTTCAACCCGGTGCCGACTACAGGGGCAAACAGCGTCGCAATACCAGCCGGCAGCAGCCCGCTGGTAAATTATGTCGGCGGATTCGATGACGCCTCGCTTGATCCTGCCAGGGATTATGCCGATGACTATAATATTATTGCTTCGACCGTGATTACCGTTGCCGCTTCAGATACCGGGATCTGGCAGTTTGCCGTTGACAGCAATGATGATGGAGAGGTCCAGGTTGACGGCATTGTTGTGGCGCAATTCCTGGGCTGCCATGGCGCTTCCGGCGGTCAGTCGAACAGTGGGACCATAAGACTTGCAGGCGGCGATCATACATTGGTCGCCCGGCATTTTGAAAAAAGCGGCGGAGAGGGAATCCGTGTCTGGTTCAAGAAACCGAACAGAATAACGTGGAAGTATGTCAACAGTGCCAATCTTGTCATTAAAGCGCCCAGTATAGCTTCCGGCAACGAATGTGCCCTCAAGTCAACAGGTTTCATTACGACCGGTGTACCTTCTTCGGGATTTACGGTCATATCGGGTACCGGCAAGCAGAATCTGTTTTGCAACACCACGCCGACCGGGTCAAGCGTCCCGCTTGTCAGGGTTGTGGCAAATGTTCCCGACAGAATCTGGGGCTGGTCCGCCAAGAAGCGGCCGGAATGTAACGATTCCGGTCACGGCTCGGATTATCCGTTCGCTACTCCGCCCGTTGATTATAAAGTCAGGGTAAAGGTCTGCGACAGCAGTGTCGGATTGGAAGACAGCTGTAAAGCGTACGGTACAAGTTATAAACCGATCGGTCTGTTGCAGAAATATGGTGAGGGGGATGGCGGCAAAGTCTGTTCCAAGGCTTTTTCTAAAACTTGTAACACGGCCATCAACGACAGCTCGGACTGCGGAAACGGCGAAGGGGTCTGTATTTACAAATCCCCGATATATTTCGGTATGATCAGCGGCTCATACATGAAGAATACCAGCGGTGGGGTGCTGCGAAAAAATCTTGGGAGCATGTTGGATGAAGTCAGCCTGGCTGACGGCACATTCATTTCATCCAGCCTCGGCATCATCGATACCTATCAGAAATTTAAGATGGTGGGTTATGAAAATGACTTTTCCTGGCGGGGGGAGGATGGCGGTACATGCGGTTGGATAGAGACCCGTCCCATGCGGGAAGGGGAATGCCGCAACTGGGGCAACCCGATGGGAGAAATGGTTTATGAGACCTTACGCTATTTTGCAGGGAAAGGCGCTCCCACATCGGATTACGAATATTCAGCGACCTTTGACTACAGTTCAGCAACAGATGGCGGTTTGTCTTTGCCGCATCCGGCCTGGGGATACAAAAAGGAAACCACTACTTATCAGCCGTATGATGTCTTCCCCGCCTGTTCAAAGCCATTCATGCTCATTCTGAGCGATATCACCCCTAATTACGATTCGGACCAGATTCCGGGCAGTTCCTTTGCCAAGCCGGACGGAACGTTTTTTTCGGAGGACCCTTTAAGCCCGCAGCTCGGTCTGGGAGTTAAGACAGGCGGGGTCAGTCTGCTCAATAAACTCACCGACATCATCGGCAGTAATGAACCATCGGCAGGCCGCCCGATATCCGGCAGCAGCTGGTTTGTCGGGCAGAGCACTCCGGCGGGTACATTACTGGACGATTCCATCTGTACGTCAAAATACGTTCCAAAGCTCAGCCTGATTCGAGGCCTCTGCCCTGAAGAACCGACTAAACAGGGCTCATATTATACCGCCGCGCTGGCCTATTTCGGCAAAACCGGCTTTAAATCAGTCACCGGTAAACCCAACGTAACCACTTATGCCGTGGCGCTTGCATCGCCAATAGCAGATTTCAAGATCAAGGCCGGGAGAGGCACGGTTACGATCGTGCCGACCGGCAAGTCCGTCAGCGGCTGTTTATCGGTGCGGTCCGCCTGTGCCGACAAGTGTCCGGATATGTCGTATGACTCCGGTACGGTTTCAGCCCCAGGTTATGGTCTGATAATAGGAGCCTGTCAGTCCGATGCATTTTGCCCCACCAATCAGATCGTCAATTTCTTTGTAGAAGATGTGCGCTACGATACCTCCTCAACCCCGCCAACCGTTACCTATCTGAGCTTCAGGGTAAATTACGAAGCTTCCGAACAGGGCGCCGATCATGACGCGGATGCGGCCGTAAAGTACGAAGTCTGCACCCAGGCAGCAATTAATAAATATGGCAGTTGCGCCGGTTCTCTTGGCGATAATATCCAGGTCAAACTTTCAGTGAATTACGGCGCCGGCTGTATCGATCAGGTTCTGGGCTTCATCATTTCCGGCACCTCTGAAGATGGCACGTATCTGCCGGTCAAAGATGGCGACGTGCCCGACTTCGCGACCGGTGATACCCCTCTGATAGTTGCCAATATGCCCAAAGCATGGAGCAAAACATTTACTCCCAATAATACACCCACAGATTTCTTGAAAAATCCACTCTGGTACGCTGCAAAGTGGGGAGGATTCACTGACGGCAACGGTAACGGTATTCCAGATCTGGTGTCGGAATGGGCCCGAAACGATGGAGTTGATCCGGATAACTATTATCTTGCCGTTAATCCACTTAAGCTCGAACAGCAGTTGGATGATGCCTTGACCGATATTGTTGAAAAAACATCATCCGGTACCGCTGCATCAATCCTTAATAACAGTGAAGGTAGCGGCGCCACACTTTTACAGGCAATTTTCCATCCTAAAAAAGCATATGAAAATAATACCACGGTATCCTGGCTTGGTGAGCTGATGACTCTTTGGTACTACGTTGATCCATTTTTTGCATCAAGTTCCATACGCGAGGATACCGACTACACAACAGGCAATCACGTAATGGATATTGACAAGGATAAACGTGTCCAATTCTACTTTGACAATACGGAATCTCAGACAAAAATAAAGCGTTACAACTTTAATGACACAATAGAGACGGCGGATATTAATTCGGACGTGTCCGGAGGGTTGAAAACTATCTGGACGGCTGGCAAGTTGTTATGGAAACGCAGTTTAGCCACCGACCCACGCAAGATATATACAACATTGGACAGCCGGAGCTTGTTGGATTTCGACAGTGTAAATGCCCCCCTGCTAAGCGACAGATTGAATGCGGAGGGTGCGGATACCCTTGCCAGGACGGTATTTGCCGGAAAAGTAATTAATTATATACATGGTACGGATGTCTGTCTTGACTCATCGTACCCCTGTACCAAGAAGAGTCGGAATAGAACCGTCAGCATAAAAGTGTCTGATTCGACAACTGAAAGCCACGTCTGGAAATTGGGTGATATCATTTCGTCAACCCCAAGGATTCAGGGGCTATTGCCGCTTCAGTCATATGATCAAATACAGCCCCTCGGCTATAATGACACGACCTACAGGGCTTTTTATCAAGGGAGTAACTATAAGAACCGCGGGATGGTTTATGTCGGTGCGAATGACGGCATGCTGCACGCTTTCAAGTTGGGAAAGATGGAAATTATGACTTTCGGCAGCCAGAAGGCAACATTGAGCGGCACAAAACTGGGTAGAGAGGAATGGGCATATATTCCTCAGCATGTTCTTCCTTATCTGAAATATCTGACACAACCGGATTATGACAATAATCATCTCTATCTTGTTGACGGTGCAACGGTCCTTTTTGACATATCCACCAGAACCGCGGCTGCAAGGGATGACTACTGGAATGAAACCAGAACTGCGTCTGCCTGGAAAACGGTGTTGTTGGGAGGCATGGGTCTGGGTGGGGCGTCCAGAGCTTTTGACAACGCATGTTCGGCTGGGAGTTACGCGGGAACGTGCGTGAAGACTGATTTCGGAACCAATTTGGGCTTTTCTTCCTACTTTGCCCTGGACGTGTCTGATCAGGATTTTAATCAGGATGTTGCCAACGCGTTAAGAGCGCAACCAAAGCTGTTATGGGAATTTTACCATTCGGAATTGGGCTACTCTACATCCGGCCCGGCGCTGATACGTCTTAAATCAAAACCGGCGGTTGTCGACGACAACAAGAACGGCAGATGGTTTGCCGTGTATGCCTCCGGACCAACCGGACCGATCGACAGTGCAAGCAAACAGTTCAAAGGGAAATCGGATCAAAATCTTAAGCTGTTTATAGTGGATGTGGAAAAAGGTCCGGTGGTGGATACGGACCCCAAAAAAAATGGGTTATGGATTATAGATACCGGCATAACCGAAGCATTTGCGGGTTCTATCAGTAACAATGCCGTGGTCGATGCCGAAATAGCCGATCCTTCGAATAGTAATCTAAGGCAGGATGACCTTTTGTATGTTGGATATACAAATAAGGGTGCGGACGGAACCTGGACAGATGGCGGGGTGTTGCGCCTTGTCATCCCCGATTCAGCCAATCCGGATTTTATGGATTTAACAGCATGGAAAACATCTAAAGTGATTGATGGCATTGGGGCTGTTACCACAACGATTTCAAAGCTCATGTCAAAAAACAATCTGTATCTCTTTTTCGGCACCGGAAGATTCTTCCATCCTCAGGATGATATGTCGTCAACTCGCAGGTTGTTTATGGTCAAGGAGAAATGTTATCCGGATATCGATATACATGGGAATTATCTTGGATCGGATGTTATTCAGAGTTGCCCGAATAATCCTGTCGTCGATGCGGCACACAGGGCTGTTCCAACTTTGGCGCTATCGGATTTGAACTCAAGAACCACGCCGGAGAGTTGCGCGGTTACAAACGGCTGGTATATCGATCTCGATGCTGGTGAACGGGTTGTTACCGATACTGTTGCCACGGTAAATGGCGCTGTGTTCTATACTTCATTCAAACCTACATCCGATATATGCGGTTTTGGCGGTAGATCTTATCTTTGGGGGGTTAAATATGATACCGGAGGGGCATTGCCCGCGTCCGCCAAAACAGGCAAAATTGTAATGCAGCTATCCACGGGGAGTTTTGCCGAAATGGATCTTTCCTCGGCTTTGACGGATAAAGGGGGACGAAGAACCGGGGAGACGTCTGATCTTACATTCGGCAAAAGTTCCGCGGATCCCGGTCTGTTCATGACAACGGCCGGGTTGAATCCTGTAAAACGGATAGTACATATCCAAGAGCGATTAAAGTGAGCCGCCCCGGTTTTACGCTAGTTGAAATTCTCATGGTTATTGCTTTAATCGGCATATTACTTTCAATAACCTCACTTCAATTTAGTGACTACTTAAACAAGGACAGTATAGAACGTCAGACAAAGGAGTTGTATGCCGATCTATTGGCAACTCGGACAGTTGCCGTAACACAGCGTACTTCCAAACGGATAATTGTCACGCCGACCGACTTTACGTTCATATCTTCAGCGCTTGGCGGCGTCTCTTCGGTAAGAACGACCAAAGCAATTACGAAACCTGTTACATGGGCGGGAAAATCATCCGTCGATACAACGGCGCAGATAACCTTTGACGAACGGGGAACTTTCGATATTGATGTCGGCAATGGCAGCACCACCATATGCGTGGCATCTCCGCTGGAACAGGCACAGTACGATAGTGTTGTAGTTTATTCAACCAGGATACATCTAGGCAAAATTGCTTTTGGAGAAGCGTGCAAAAGTGCCAACGTTTCCGTCAAATAATCGAGCAGGGTTTACATTACTGGAAATCCTGATAGCGCTTATTATCCTTATGGTCGGTATGATGGCGCTACTGTCGGCTGCCACTAATGCGGTAATTTTGAATCTGGATAATTTGTTGCGGGATGAAGCGGTGCAATGCGCGGATGCAAAAATGCGCGAGGTTAAAGGGAACAAGGCCGCAACATTGTCACTCCCTTTTCAGAATCTTTCCGTGACATCAACCCGGATCAGCAAACTTCGGTCAAAATCGGTGCCATACACAATTACTCTATCCTTCTCTCCTGCCGGAGGAAATGCGAACCTATTACAAATCCTGGTTGCATGGAACTATAAGGGTAAGAATAAACAATATGAATTATCTACATTAAAAACATATTGAAAACCGGTTGTAACGAAAGTGATATTCTCCATGGTCACAAAAGGCTATACATTGATTGAACTGGTAATAGTCATGGCTGTTTTTCTGATCCTGTTGATGATCAGTGCGTCAGCATTTGAAAATGTTATAAAGATAAGCACGAACAGCACAAAATCAGCTCAGAGCCAGATGGAGGGTATTGTCGGGCTGGAAATTCTTAGAAAAGATCTGAATGCCGCCGGATATGGACTGCCGTGGAAATTTCAAACGACACCGGACCCTGTAAAATATCTTGAAGCTGATCTTGGCGCAGACAAACCGGTCAAAGGTCTGAGCGCGGACGATTTTAATGATGCGCCGGCAAACAGCTCCGCCGGAATTCCACTACCCGGTATTCCACGCGCTGTTGCTCATGGGACCGTTCCTGCGACTCAGGACCCCATTTATAAAAGAACCGGAATGAACTCTAACCCCGGCTCCGATTATCTGGTAATCAAGTCTGTCGTCACAGCTTTTAATAATTCAGTCGGAAAATGGGGGTATGTTGTCTATTCCGGCAATCAGACGACTAATAACAGTTACATTGCAAAAAGTAATTCGGCGGAAGATCTTGCAGCTAACGAGGTTGTAGTCACGCAGACTAATATGTTCTCCGGTGTTTCTCCTGCCCTGCATGTACTTGCCATGCAGGATTCTGCGCATTTTTCATACAGGCTCGGCATCAAGGATACGGCCGGTCATTTTGTGCCGGTACATTCTAACTATAAGCCTTCGGGTAGTCTGGTTGATCGGTATGGCGCCAGGATCAATAATGAAGAAATGATAGCATACGCTATTAATAACGTATCTTCCGGCAGTACCGAGACAATTCGCATGCCATTCAATCGCGCCGATTATTTCGTGATGCGTCCGACAGGCACTTCAATGCCGTCGCGCTGTAACCCTGGTACCGGAATATTGTACAAAGCCGTCGTCATTAATTCCATGACCGCAGGTGGTGGCGGATTTACTCTTTATCCCCTGCTTGATTGTGTTGGAGACATGCAAGTCATATTTGATATGCAGGACCCGACCGACGCAAATAAAACCATGACCGTGGATACGCTTGCAACATTGACTGCCGGCGATATTCGCACTCGATTAAAGGCCATTCGCGTATACTTGCTGGTTCAGGAAGGGGGGAAAGATAATTCATATTCATATCTATACACAAATTCAAACAATGTAATCACTGTTTCCGATGATCGTACACCCAGTCTGGGACGTACATTCAAGGAGTCGGATATGGAAAATTATTTTGGTAATGAGTGGCGAAAATATCGCTGGAAGGTTTATACAGTTGTCGGCCAGCCGTATAATCTTTTGTACTGAAACAGATCACAAGGTGTAGGCAATGAAGCTATCGTTATCAAATAATCAGGGCATCGCATTAGTGACATCCCTCATGCTTACGATGATTACGCTCGGGATTGTGACGGCGCTTTTTTATATCTGAATCACCCTAATCTACCGCTATAGCGTCGGCAAATGGCGTATTCTGTCATATGCGTACGGTATGATCATGGTAAGGAGAACTTGCCATGAAAAAGAACCGCATCCAGCTACAAGAAGGATTGAGTTTGAACAAGTT
>CAIYDX010000083.1 GCA_903925005.1 uncultured Geobacteraceae bacterium | reverse complement strand
CTTTTTCATGAGTACCCTCCTGATTCTTGATATCAGGAGAATAGCAGATACATGCGACAGAAAAAGTCATACTGAAAACGCAAGCGCTCTTTTAGAACGATTCAGGAAAAATGATAAACATGAAAGAGGAAAGCTATGTCTAATATCCTGAATTTCGGCATCCCCAAAGGAAGCCTCGAAGACGCCACCGTGGGCCTGTTCAAAAAGGCGGGCTGGCAGATCAGCATCTCTTCCCGCAGTTACTTTCCCGGTGTTGATGACTCTGAAATGAACTGCAAGCTGATCCGTCCTCAGGAGATGGCCAGATACGTAGAGCGCGAGACGATCGATGCCGGTATTGCCGGGCGCGACTGGGTTCGGGAAAACGACTCGGATGTGGTTGAAGTCTGCGAAATGGTATATTCCAAAGTATCCAGGCGCCCGGCCCGCTGGGTGCTAGTGGTTAACGGCGATTCAAAGGTGCAAAAACCGGAGGATCTTCACGGCGCCACCATTTCAACCGAACTGGTCGGATTTACCAAGCGCTATTTTGCCGAACGCAATATCCCGGTCAACGTCGAATTTTCCTGGGGAGCTACCGAAGCCAAGGTTGTCGACGGACTCTGCGATGCCATCGTCGAAGTTACCGAAACCGGCTCGACTATTAAAGCGAACGGGTTGCGCATCGTGTGCGAATTGATGGAGTCGGTGCCGGTTCTGCTGGCAAGCAAATCCGCCTGGGCCGATCCCTGGAAACGGGCTAAAATCAATCAGATTGCCACGCTTTTAAAATCATCGCTGGCTGCCGAAGGGATGGTCGGCCTGAAAATGAATGCTCCGGCAAACGCGGTTGATGCAATCACCCAGCTGCTTCCAAGCCTTAAGAATCCAACGGTGTCGCACCTCTACAACTCCGATTGGCTTTCGATAGAGAGCATTCTGTCGGAAAAAGATGTACGCAGAGTTGTTCCGGAACTCATCAAGATGGGAGCCGAAGGAATTATCGAGTACCCGCTGAACAAGATTATTTAAAAAGAGACGCTGCCGGTTTAATCGCGGCGATGGATTATGACGTATGATGATGGACAAGATTGAAGAACTGGAGCGCCGCTATCAGGAGTTGGAAGCGCTGCTTTCCGATCCGGCGGTTATTTCCAACCAACCGGAGTTCAGAAAGTTTTCTCGGGAGCATTCCGACTTGAGTGAACTTGTGGCGTCCTACCGCCGCTACCGTAAAGTGCTGAACGATATTTCCGACAATCAGGAACTGCTGGCCGATCCGGACATGAAAGAGATGGCCGAAGATGATTTGAAGAGTCTGGAAGCCGAAAAAGATCAGCTTGATGCCGATATCCGTCTGCTGCTGCTCCCCAAGGATCCAAACGACAACAAAAGCGTCATCCTGGAAATCCGTGCCGGTACGGGTGGGGACGAGTCAGCCCTCTTCGCCGGGGACCTGTTCCGCATGTATTCGCGCTACGCCGACACCAACCGCTGGAAGGTGGAGATCATCTCTGCCTCCGAATCGGAACGTGGCGGTTATAAAGAGATAATCGCCTCCGTCGAAGGCGAAGGAGTATTCGCCAAACTCAAGTACGAATCAGGAACCCATCGCGTTCAACGCGTACCTGAAACCGAAGCGCAGGGGCGAATTCACACCAGCGCCTGCACGGTGGCAATCATGCCGGAAGCGGAAGATGTGGATATAGACATCCGCCCGGATGATCTGAAGATAGATGTCTACCGCTCTTCAGGTGCCGGCGGCCAGCATGTCAACACCACCGACTCCGCAGTGCGCATCACTCACCTTCCGACCGGCACCGTCGTGGCCTGCCAGGAGGAGCGGAGTCAGATAAAGAACCGCGCCAAGGCCATGAAGGTTCTCAAAACGCGTATTCTCGACACCATCCAGCAGGCTCAGGATTCCAAGCTGGCCGCCGACCGCAAGCAACAGGTCGGATCAGGTGATCGCAGCGAGCGCATCCGCACCTACAACTTCCCTCAGGGGCGCATGACTGACCACCGCATCGGTCTGACGCTGTATCGTCTTGATTCGATCATGACCGGTGATATTGGGGAAATTACCGACGCACTGAGGGCATTTTACCAGATGGAGGCGCTTAAAGCGCAGAGTGAAGGAAATTGATCCGCTGACCGGCATTTTTTCTGCGACTATACGATATCAAGGTATGTTATAGTACCGCCATGCCTCATTTTCTTGACAATTACAAACAGCTGACATCCCGAATTGATGCCCTCTGCAGCGGGATTGCCTCGACCTTCGGGGATCAGATCACCTGTTTTGCAGGGTGCAGCTCCTGCTGTACCGCCATTACGGTTTTCCCCGTTGAAGCGGCGGCAATGCGGGAAGCGCTTGACAATTTGCCCGATCACCAGGCGGAAGAGATTCGCCGACATATATTAGAACATGCCGACGATGAACGTTGCCCTCTCCTTTATCAACACCACTGCCTGCTATATGAAGCCCGCCCGATCATCTGCCGTACTCATGGACTGCCCATTGTCTACACCATAGAAGGGCGGCGCAACAGTGACTGTTGCCCACTTAACTTGACCGAGACCGCATCGATATCCGGATCAAGCGTAATAGATCTCGACAGGCTCAATACGCTGCTGGTAGCGGTTAATTCCATCTACCTGACACAATCCGAAAGTTCCGAATCCTGCGAGCGGCTCACTATTGCCGAGGTAATATCAAACCATCGCCGCTGAAACAATTGGCTACAACCTGAAACGCCGCACCAGATCCTGCAGATCCACGGAAAGCTGTGACAGCCTGGAAGCTGACTGTGACATCTCCTGAGAACTCCGGGCGCTCATCTGGACCGTATCGGAAATATTGTGAATGTTATTGCTGATCTCTCGCGTAGTTGCTGTCTGTTCCTCGGCTGCAGTGGCAATCTGGTTTACCTGGCCGGTCACCTCGTTGATCTGTTCCAGAATCATCTCCAGCGCCTGGCCGGACCGAGAGGCACCGGTTGTCCCCCGTTCAACCTCTTCAACACCCTCTTCCATGGCCTTGACCGCTAGCTTGGTCTCGCTCTGGATGCTCTTGATCATCTCGCCGATTTCGCGCGTGGCCCGTGTGGTACGCTCGGCCAGCGCTCTTACTTCATCAGCTACTACTGCAAAGCCACGCCCCTGTTCACCGGCCCGGGCAGCTTCAATGGCGGCGTTAAGTGCCAGCAGGTTGGTTTGGTCGGCAATATCCTCAATCGTGCCGACAATCTGACCGATCTGCTCGGAGCGGGCGCCAAGCAGCTCCACCGCTCCCGCCGAACTGCGCACCTTGTCGGCAATCCGGCTCATCCCCTCCACAGTCTCCCGCACGATGGCAGCGCCGCTCTGGGCCGTCGCACAGGCACTGTTTGAGCTGTCGGCCGCCTGGTGACAGTTGTTGGCAATATCGGTACTGGTGGCCGCCATCTCTTCACTGGCCGTTGCAACCGTGTCGGACTGACTGACTACATGCAGTGAGCCGTCAGCGGTTTTCTGAGCATTACCGTTCATCTGCACCGCGGCAACCGAGACCTCCTGGGCACTCTTATTGACTTTCTCCATCACCTGCCGCAGACTGTCAACCATGCGACGCATCTCTTCGTAAACACCGCTCTTGCCGGTCTGCATCTGAATGGTCAGATCACCCTCCGCCACCCGCCGAGCAATATCTTCCATCTCTGTCGGTTCGGCGCCGATATGCAGCAACAGTTGTTTGGTAACATAAAGTGCCAGCAGGCAAACCGCAATCAAGACTACAATTGTAACCCCGATAAGCAGATATACTCCTTGAAAAATTCGCTTATTGTCTTCGTCGGCGGCTTTCTGTACCATCGCCTCCAGATCGTCAACATAATTGCCGGTGCCGATTACCCAGTCAAACGGCTTGAAATAGAGCGAATAACTCCTTTTCGGGGCCGGTTTGTCGCTACCCGGCTTGGGAAACCAGTAATTTGTATAGCCGCCACCCGGCTGCATGCCGTTTTTGAGGATCTCCCTCATCATGTAGGTGCCTTTGACATCCTGCTGATCGTAACGATTTTTTCCCTCAATTTTTTCTTTTCCGAGCATGACAACATTGTCGCCCCGCGAAGTGTCGGCCCAGACATAACCGTCCTTGCCGAAATGCATATTGCGGAGGATGTCGGCTCCGATCAACTTGGCCTCCTCAAGAGTGGCGATCTCACCCTTCTGATGACGATCGTATACCCGTTGCAGAGTGCTCATGGCAAGTTCGACCTGACTTTTGGTCAGTATGTCAAAATCGGTAAAAAGGGACTTGCGATAGGCATCCATAAAATTGGTATGGCTGCTGACAAACTGCTTCAGCGCTATGGCCCCCGTAGGCGCACCCAGGGCAAAACAGCTGCTGAGTACCAGTAAAAGAATCTTGGCCTTGAAAGTGATGCTGCTAAGCGGCTTTTTCATACAATCCTCCGTGTATTCAGTTCAGGGATTAAGCAGCAACAATTTTGCTTACAGGCGAATGCAAAACGACTCAAGTGAGAAGCATTACAGTTATTCTCAACGTTAAAAAACATAATTAAATATACATACAATTGGCATTTTTGCAAATTCAGGCAGTTAAATTACTTCAGGCTGGAGATATAATTGCGGACACCCTCAAAGATGCCGATAGCGGTCATCTCCTGGTAGGTTGGATCTTTAAGGCGGGATTCTTCCTGGGCGTTTGAAAGAAAAGCTGTTTCTACAAGTATGCTTGGCATGCCGGCCCCAACCAGGACATAAAACGGGCCCTGTTTTACCCCAAGATTTTTCACATCGGCATGCTTCACCTTAATCTTTTTGAACAGGGACTTCTGAACCTCGTCGGCAAGATGCGCCGAATCATTCAATTTATAATTTGCCATCAGATCAAACAGAATAGCCTGCAGCACACTGACCTTTTCGAGCGACGTTCCGTTCTCCTTGGCGGCAAGCTGTGCCACTTTGTCGGTTTTGGCCAGATTAAGATAATAGGTTTCAATACCGCAAGCAGAACGATTAAGCGCCGCATTGGCATGCACGGACAGAAACAGGTCGGCTCCCACTTTATTGGCAATGGCGGTACGCTCCTCAAGCGGTATAAATACATCAGTCGAGCGGGTCATTACGACATCCACCCCCAACTCTTCCTTAAACAAATCCCTTAATTTGAGTCCGATAGCGAGCACCACGTCCTTTTCCATAATTCCGTTCGGGCCGACCGCACCCGAATCATGACCACCATGCCCTGGATCAACAACAATCCGCCGGATTTTTGAGATGGACGGTTTTTTTGCAGGCTTGGACTTTTTCTCGACAACAGCAGACTTTTCCTCAAGCTTTGGTACTACAACCCGTTCCGGTACAGCACTGATTGTCGGCTCTAAACGCGTTATCTCCGTCGGTCGCTCGCCGCGAACATCGATCACCAATCGCGCAGGATCGGACAGGGGGAATACTTTATAATCCTTGATGTTTTCAGTATCCAGCACCACCCTCACCACGTCAGCCTTGTACTGTCCAACCCGGGCGCCCTTCAACAAACCATCTCCAATGGTTATATCCTTGACACTTTTCCCAAGACGCGTCCGTTTCAAATCGATATAAACCCTCCCCGGCTTGCCGGGAGCGCCGGTGCCAAGCTCATGCGCCTCCCAGGTAACATCACGATCGAGTTCTAGAGAAATCCGTGTGTAATCGGGATTCGACCAATGTTTCATCTCGCTCAGTACAGCTGGAGTCCGCGCTCCGGCCGATGTCTGCTCGCTGAAGGTATCCTTTTTCTTCTTGGCCGCCAACACCGGAAACGGCAGCAGGCAGATAATCAAAAAACAGGCTAGTATGTGAAAGCATCGATTCATAGGTCGCTTTATGGTTCGTATCTGCTTGGAATTGGTGGAACCCTTTTTTAGCAGAATTTTCTGTATTTAACAACCGATTGAAACTTATGGCTCTAATGAGATGAAAACGGTACGTCTTAACCCGGATATTTGCTCTGAAATAATGGCTGGTATATAATGTAAACTATATGTTATTTTGTTTCCTCGCAGTCTACTGTTTGAAGAATTGCGCCAGTATGTCGATTGGCATCACCTGTCATTACCTTTGCAAAACAGCACTTTTTGCTGTTTTTTATTGACATTACATTGAGAGCAGGCATAATAAAGGGCTTATATGATCCTGTTGCTCTTTATATTATCCATGGCCTCCATCCAATAGATTTCCCCGCAAGTCTGCTTTTCGCCGGCTGCAATAAAGCCGGCCTATAATTTGATACTATTTATGGATAAAGATATGAGTATCCCCCAAAACCATCTCGTTTGTGATTTGCAGCTGGATATCAGTCGTTACGACCAATTGCGTCATGCAATAGACCAACATGCCATTGTCAGCGCGACCGACGAGCATGGCACGATTGTCGAGGTGAATGACAAATTCTGTTCCATCTGCGGATACAACCGGGATGAACTGATCGGCCAAAACCACCGTATTGTCAAATCAGGCGTACATTCAGACTCACTGTACAATGAGATGTGGGCGACCATAACCAGCGGCAACGTCTGGCAGGGGACTGTCTGCAACCGCAAAAAAGATGGCGGCTTTTATTGGGTTGAGGCCACAATCGTGCCGATACTCAATGAGGTGGGGCAGCCCTGGCGCTATATCTCGATTCGCACGGATATTACCGCGTTGAAACAGGCCCACGAGAAGTTGGAACTTGAGCTGGGTCGGACCCAGGCTTTGCTTGAGGCGCTGGGCGAGGGGGTCTTCGGTGTCAATGCTCTAGGCATTTGCACTTTTATTAACCCGGCCGCCCTGGCTATGCTTGGATATGAGCAGGATGACATCTTGGGAAAAGATTCCCACCAATTCTTTCGTTGCACATTTGATCCCGGTTTTCAGACACCGGAAGAAGACTGTTCGGTCTGCGGCACCCTGAAAGACGGCATACCCCGCAAAACGGATGATAATAATCTTTTTCGCAAGGATGGCGGTATTTTGCCGGTCAGCCTCTCCGTTAGCCCGATAGGTTCCAGAGACGGGGGGTGGGGCGCTGTGGCGGTCTTTCGCGATTTGACCCGGCGCAAGACCATGGAAGCTGGCCTGATTGCCGCACGTGACGAAGCACAGGCCGCCAATAAGGCAAAATCTCTGTTTCTTTCCAACATGAGCCATGAACTTCGTACCCCGTTGAATGCCATCCTCGGATTTGGTCAGCTTCTAGAAGTTGATCCAACACTGACATCTGACCAGTCCGATTCGGTGCAAGAGATAACCCATGCCGGACGCCACCTGCTGGAACTCGTAAATGAGGTGCTGGACCTGGCCAGAATCGAATCCGGCCGACTGGCGCATACGCTTAGTACGGTTGTATTGGATGAACTGGTGAATGAATGCCTCTCCTTGACTACCCCTTTGGCCGCAAGCCGTGGAATCTGTTTCACCCTTCCCGCTGTTTCGGGATGCACGCTGCATACTGACCGAACCCACCTGAAACAGGCACTTGTCAATCTGCTCAGTAACGCCGTCAAGTACAACTGCCCCAACGGAGAGATACTTCTGGAATATGAGATGTCGGACGAAAGATGCATACGCATCCACGTGCGTGACACCGGCGGGTATTGAACCGGATCGGCTTTCGGAGCTGTTTCAGCCCTTCCACCGCCTGGGGCAGGAACTGGGCGAGGTGGAAGGCACCGGCATAGGACTTGCCATTACCAAGCGGCTGATCGAAGAGATGGGGGGGCGGGTGGGAGCTGTCAGCACCCCGGGACAGGGGAGCGATTTCTGGCTGGAATTGCCCCGAGCGTTATAAGCCGGGTGTTCTTCCGTGTGAGGCCACTCAATGGCATCTGGTCTGATTTGATGAAAGGAGAGGAGCGTCAGCATGATTCCCAGATACGTAATTAACCGTTTCTACCGTAAGCTCATATTGTCATCCCTCCTGCTGGTTCCGCTTGCACTGGTCTTTATCATTTATGTTAGGGCTGAAAAGCGGATTGACCACGCCAATGATATGCGGCACATCTCCTTTCTGCTCGCAGATGAGTTACGCCAGTCATCAGATGATCTGACCCGCTTGGCCCGCACCTATATCATTACCGGCGAACCAAGATACAAACGACAGCATCAGGATGTCCTGGATATTCGCGACGGCAGGAAACCCCGACCTGAATCGCGGATTTATTGGGATCTTGTTCGAAGTGATGCAAAACCTTCCCGCTCTGTTACTGCGCATTCCATCCCCCTGCTTGAATTGATTCGTAAGAGCGGCGTCAGCGAGCAGGAGTTGGACAAACTTAATGAAACCAAGGTGAAATCGGATCAGCTGGCTGTAACAGAGAAAGAGGCGATGAGGCTTGCCGAAGCCACCGGTCCAGGTGCCGAGGCAGAACGGGCCAAAGCGCGGATGATGATGCACGATCAGCGTTATCACCAGGCCAAAGCCGACATCATGAAGCCGATCAGCGATTTCCATCTGTTGGTGGACAAACGCATGGAAGATGTCGTCCGCTCTGCCGAAAGACTGGCGCTGACACTGCGCTATCTGTTTGTGGCATTCGCCCTGTGGCTGATGTTCATGCTCTGGCTGACGTACAGAGCGTTACGTGACACCCTGGGAGGACGTTTTGATGAGGTCTATCACCAAATTACTAAAATAGGACAGGGCGATTTTTCTTCCGCCGTTAAGCTAAACGGCGAGCAGAAGCCGAGCGTGATGAGATGGTTGGCTGAAACGCAGGACAAGCTGAACTCGATCGATCGCGAACGCAAGCTGGCGGAGCAGTCGTTAAAGGAAAATGACGAAAAGCTACATGCAAACATTCTGGAAATGAAGCTGGTGAATGATGCGCTGAAACTGCGAACTCTGCAGGTCGAACAGTTGGCAAACGAGCAACGGATCATTTTAAGCACCATGCCGATTGGCGCAAGCTTTCTCAAGGGCCGAAAAGTACAGATGGCCAACCCTGCCTTCGACAAGATTTTTGGTTACGAAATCGGAACAACGACAGGCATGGACACATTTGAGTTCTATCTCGACAGTAAAACATATGAGCGTGTTGGCAAAGAGGCATATGAGTCGATTGCCGGCGGCGTAATCCATACAATTGAGTCGGAAATGAAAAAGAAAGATGGCTCCCTGATCTGGTGCAGCATAGTGGGCCAGGCTGTAAACGCGGAAAAACTTGAGGATGGCTCAATCTGGATGATCCAGGATATTACCGAACGGAAGCAGGATGAACAGATGCTTCTGGAATCCAATCGTCTGTTCAAAGGGGCAAGAGAACAGGCAGAAGCCGCCAACCGGGCCAAGAGCGAGTTTCTGTCACGCATGAGCCATGAACTCCGGACTCCGATGAACGCCATTATCGGTTTCACGCAACTATTGGAGGATGATCGGGACAATCCTCTTTCCGATGATCAACTGGACAACCTCCACGAAATCGGCAAGGCCGGCGCGCACTTGCTGGAGCTGATTAATGAGGTGCTGGATCTTGCCAGGATAGAAAGCTGCCAGCTGTCGCTTTCCCTTGAACCTTTGGATGTTGGGGAACTCTGCAGGGAGTGTATCAGCCTGCTCATGCCTCTGGCGGAACAGCGCGGAATTTCGATAGCTGACACATTGCCGGCAGGCTTGAGGATACATGCGGACCGTTTACGGCTTCGCCAGGTACTGCTCAATCTGATCTCTAACGGGATCAAGTACAATCGAGATGGGGGACGGGTTGAAGTTGGCTGCGACATAATACCGGAGGACCTTCTCCGGATCTGGGTCAGCGATACCGGCTCCGGCATCGATCCGGAATTTCTGCCCCGTCTGTTTCAACCATTTGAACGCGCCGCCGCCGTCGATGGCCAAATTGAAGGCACCGGAATCGGTCTGGTCCTGGCAAAGCGCCTGACTGAAGCGATGAACGGTACTATCGGGGTGGAAAGCACCCTCGACAGCGGCACTCTTTTTTGGATAAAGCTGCCGCAAGCCGGACAGATGGGCGAGGTGGAAACATCTCAGGACGCTCCGACGGCGCCTCTGCACGTTCCGCCTGCACGCGAACGCCGGATGCTGTATATCGAAGATAATCCGGCCAATATGAGGCTGGTTAAAAAAATCGTTTCCGGTCTTGGAGGGATTCACCTGTTAACGGCCGAATCTGCCGAGGAAGGGTTGGAACTAACGAATACCTACCGGCCTCACCTTATCCTGATGGACATCAACCTGCCCGGAATGAATGGCTTCGAGGCGCTTGATTGTTTGCGGGGAAACCCGAAAATATGCAATATTCCGGTAGTGGCGGTAACGGCCAGTGCCATGCCGGATCAGGTACAACGGATAAAGGAGGCCGGCTTTAATGACTGCATTACCAAACCGATCAACTTGCAGAATTTCGTTGCTGTGATCGACGCGCTGCTGGAGAAACCAATTTAGGGAGATAATGAATGATTGCGCCAGCTGAAACAACTCATAACAACAGAATCTTGATTGTTGACGATGAGCCGGTCAACCTGAAGCTTCTGGATAAAATGCTGAGAGCTGAGGGATATATAAACCTGGTTTCAATATCTGACCCCCGGCAGGTTCGGGAAGCATATTGCGCCGAACCGACGGATCTTATCCTGCTGGATATCAATATGCCATTTTTGAATGGTTATGAGGTCATGGCACAGTTGAAAGAGCTGGAAGACCCGTTGCTCCCCCCGATACTGGTTCTAACCGCCCAAACTGGGAAAGAGTTTCTGATGAAAGCACTGAGTGAAGGCGCCCGCGATTTTCTCAGCAAGCCCTTCAACCGTTATGAGCTTCTGGCAAGAGTCAGAAATCTGCTGGATGCGCACTCGGCACTCAGGCTTATGTTTGACCAGAAGGGGATTCTTGAGGAGATGGTCAGCAAACGTACCGCAGAGGTGGTTCAGTCCCGTCTGGAGATTGTACAGCGACTTGGACGCGCTTCTGAGTATCGCGATAATGAAACAGGTCGGCATATCCTCCGTATGAGCCATTGTGCGGCTCTGTTGGCCAGACAGATCGGGTGGAGCGAGGAGCGCTGCAATTTGCTGCTGCACGCATCTCCGATGCATGATCTGGGTAAAATAGGCATTTCTGACACCATCTTGCTGAAGCCGGCGCGATTGACGGATGAAGAACGGACGATCATGGAAACCCACACGACCATCGGCGCCGATATTCTCTCCGGATCTAACAATGAGCTTCTTGAAACCGCACGTATCATAGCTCTGACTCACCACGAGAAATGGGATGGGAGTGGGTATCCCTGCAAGCTGGCCGGCCAGGCGATCCCTCTTGAGGGACGAATCTCCGCCATTGTCGATGTCTTTGATGCCCTTACCTCTGAGCGCCCCTACAAAAAGGCCTGGCCGGTAGACGAGGCTGTCGCGGAGATACAAAAACTGAAGGGGACCCATTTTGACCCGGAGTTGGTGGAACATTTTCTGACGATCCTGCCGGAAGTGCAGAATATCCAGCAGAAATTCTCCGAGTAGTTATATTTTCTAATTCGATATCCTGTATATCAGGGTTCTGAATATCAAGCTTAACGAAATGATTATCAAACGCTTGCGGTAATTTTCATATATTGATACTGTCATAAAATATCTTAACCGATCGGGAGGGGCACAATCATGGGTTTATTTGGGGGCAATAACAAAGCAGAGTTGCTCGAGAAGGATACCGAAATAAAGAAGCTAATGCAAATGATCGATAATGTGGACAATATAGTCATTCTTTGTGATGCTACCCCGGAGAACAAGATATTTTACATGAACAGCAGGGCAAAAGAGATGATGCAGCGACACCGCTCCGAGTTGAATGCCGGGCTGCGGGGAGCAGATGTCAGCAATGCCTTTGACAATTCAATTCACCAGTACCATAAGGATCCCGGTCGCGTGAAACGGCTTTTTTCGAATCCACGTACCGATCTGCCGCATTCAGCCGAAATTCCTATCGGCTCCGTAACACTTAAAACCACGGCTTACCCGATATGGGACAGCAGCGACAGCAGCAAGGTGCTCTGCTTTATGGCCTGCTGGAGCGATATTACCTCCGAAAAGCTGGTTAAAGAGCAACAGTACAAGCAGATTGAACGGAAGAATTATCTGGAGGAGCGTGTTCACCAGATCGCCACAGCGATGGAAGAGATGAGCATGACCGTAAACGAGGTTGCCGGAAACACCAGCAATGCGTCCGATTCCGCTTCACAGGTGTCCGAGAACGCCTATGAAGGGCAAAAAGTTGTCAATCAGGCGGTTCATGAGATGCAGAAGGTAGCCGAGGTTGTCAGATCATCTGCCGTTATCGTCGGCAATTTAGGGGCAACATCGGAAAAAATAGGCGAGTTTGTCAATGTCATCAACGAAATTGCCGATCAAACCAACCTGCTGGCTCTGAATGCCGCCATCGAAGCAGCAAGGGCCGGTGAAATGGGTCGCGGATTTGCCGTGGTAGCCGATGAGGTTCGCCGTTTGGCGGAACGAACCATGACATCAACCAAGCAGATCAGCGCCATGGTTGCCGAGATCCAGAACGGCACCAAACTGGCGGTTGACTCGATTGAGCGGGGCAAGACCGAAGCGGAAAAGGGGGAGGCGCTTTCTCATAAGGCGGAAGAATCCTTGAACTCAATTGTTGAGTCAATCGAAGAGATCAAGAATATGATCGCCCAGATTGCCACGGCATCGGAGGAGCAGGCGGCAACGGCCACCGTGATTGCCAGCAATCTCGAGGAAATATCACGGCAATAATAGATTGCTCTAAATCTACAGTAAAAAGAGGCGGCCTGGCGGGTCGCCTCTTTTACTGTAGAGCGTGGCAACGGCATCAAAACGTATACAGATGCGATCATTATTTTGTGTGGATTAAAACTATTATTTCGAGTAAATTTAGTTCCTCATTAAAATAGTAAATAAATTGCAACAGGATCTCTGCAGCTTTATTTTCCATGATTTCTGTACCAAAAGGGTATGTTCCATGAGCAGACAATTAAATGTCCGAGCACGTAAGACTCTATACGTCAAACGTACCCAAGCGGCATTGAAAGAGAGTGAAGATACCTTTCGGCAGATTTTCTACGAAGCACCGGACCCGATCTTACTCATCGACGATTCCAGCTGTTTTGTAGACTGCAACGAAGCGGCCGTCCGCATGTTGGGGGCTGCGTCAAAGGAGCAGGTGCTGATGAGACACCCCTCCTACTTCTCGCCGGAAATACAGCCGGATGGTCAGTCTTCCTCGCAAAAAGCGGATATGATAATCAGAACGGTTTTCGAGCGGCAGAACATGCATTTCGAATGGCTGCATCACCGCCTGGACGGAACCGGGTTTTACGTCGAAGTATCACTGAACCTGATTTCGCTGCGAGGAAGGAAGGTGCAACTGGTCCATTGGCGGGATATCACCGAGCGGAAGCGGACTGAGAACACCCTGCGCACACTCTCCAAGGCCATTGAGCAATGTCCTACGGCTATCGTGGTTACCGATTCAGTCGGCATTATTGAATACGCTAACCCCAAATTTTATGCGTTGACTGAGTATACCGCAGAAGAGGCGATTGGACAGAACCCCCGTTTCCTGAAAGCCGGCACTCTGTCGTCGGGATATTACAGAGAGATGTGGGAAACCATTGAAGCGGGCAGAGAGTGGCAGGGGGAGTTCCATAACCTCAGTAAGGAGGGGAGGCTGTTCTGGGAAAAGGCATCCATCTCGCCGATCAAGGACAGCTCCGGCGTTATCACCCATTTTGTGGCGGTGAAGGAGGATATTACCGAGCGCAAGCTGCTTCAGGAGCAGATGGCGCGCATGGCACATTTCGACTGCCTGACCGGGCTGCCCAACCGGGCGCTGTTTTTCGACCGCACCAGCCAGGCAATTTCCCTTGCCAAGCGTGAGAGCAGGCGCTGCGGTGTACTGTTCATCGACCTGGACGGCTTCAAGAGCATCAACGACACTCACGGTCACGAGACCGGCGATCAACTGCTCTGCCTCGTCGCGGAGCGCATCAGATCAACCCTGCGAACGTCGGACACCGCCGCACGCATGGGTGGCGATGAATTCACAGCCATCCTCACCAGCCTGAAAGGGCGGAGCGATGCTGCTCATGTGGCTCAAAAGATCCTTGCCAAGCTCTCGGAACCCATTGTTATCGGTAATGTCGAATGCAAGATAGGGGCAAGTATCGGGATCAGTATTTTTCCCGATGATGCCGAAGACGCGGAGAGGCTGTTGCATGGCGCGGATACCGCCATGTACGAGGTAAAACGGAGCGGCAAGAACAATTACTGTTTTTTTCTTAACGGATAGCCTCTAGAATCAGGTCCGCCATTACCAGAGCGCTCACCTGGCCTACTCCGGTCACCGTAGTGGGAGCCCGGCTTCTTACCTTTTTTTGGCGGGGCCGCCTTTACAACGATCAGGCGGTCCCCGAGCTTGGCTCCATCCAAGAGATCAATCGCCTCTCTGGCTTCATCTTCGGTCGACATCCTGACATACCCGCACCCCCTGAATTCGCCGGAACCGGGATCTATTACCAGATGAACGGACGTAACCGTACCCACCACCGAAAACAGGCCCCGCACTTCAGTTTCCGTGGTCATACCGGAAATCTGTCCCACATAAACTTCCACACCCATCTTATAGTTTCCTTTTCATGTGGGACGGAATCAGGTCTATTAGACAATGTCTCGCAAGCCTGCCACTATTTCCTGAAATTGTTGCCTCGGAGTCGGCTTCCTCAAAAGTCCGTCAGCAAGTTCAGCCACATCATCGATCATTTCGCTCGCGGAAACCATGTAGACAGGCGTTCTGCCGGAACCGGTGCCTTCTTCGTGCTTCCGGATCTTCCTCAGAGCAGCTTTGCCATCCATGTTGGGCATTACAATATCCATAAACACCAGATCGTAAGGCTGACCGGCAGCCGAAGCCTTGGTGAACAGGTCAAGCGCTTCCATCCCATCGCTTGCCTCATCGCATACGCAGGAGCCATCAAGGCCGAAAATCACCATCATTCTCCCTATATCCGAGTCATCCACCACAAGAACGCGCATACTCACCCTTTCCGTCCATACCTGGGAAAAACTTCGATCATTTTCTCAGAATCTTCAGTATATTGATACCACTGTTTTGTCGTTAATTTGGAAATTATCTGATTACGTCCGCAAAACATATATCCCCGGCTTGAACCAGGTATACTCTCAAAATTTTCAGTAATTGTTTTGACGGTTGATGGCCCAAGGTGGTATTGTCGACAATTAAGGAACAACTACGTTTTTTATTGTTACAAATGCATTGTTAAATAGCAATAAATTTAAAAAAAGTATTTTCAATACAACTATATCGCGATAGAAAGGCTTTTGTTATGGCAATTATTTTCCATGTTGACGATTCATCGTTTTCCCGCATGCAGATCGGCAAGACCCTCAAAAAGGGGGGACATGAAATTATCCAGGCAGATAGCGGCAAAAGTGCTCTTGAACTGTTGCGGACCACTAAACCTGATCTGATAATCAGTGACATTCTGATGCCGGATATGGATGGGATCACTTTTTTGGAGGTTTTGCGGGACCAGGGCAACAACATACCGATCATCATGGTGACTGCCGACGTCCAGAAAGATACCGCGAAAATCTGCCTTGAACTGGGCGCGGCAGCCCTGCTCAACAAACCTCCAGGCGAGGAAGATCTACTGGCTTTAATTGCTCGGATTCTGGCAAAAGGGGTATAGATCAAATGGCAATAATTACGGATGACCTACTGGATGCACTTCGTGAAATAATCAATATAGGCGTCGGCAAAGCAGCAGGTACATTAAACGAACTTCTAGCTCACCATATAACTCTTGAAGTTCCCCGGATTGTTGTTGTCCACCCGAACGATTTTGACAATCATTTCAATAACCGGTCCGAAGAGACGGTTTCACTGGTTTCACTCCAATTCAGCGGTAAGTTCAGCGGACTTTCGACCCTGCTTTTCACTCCGGACAGCGCCTCAAAACTGGTGGATTTGCTGATGGGCGAGGAGATTCCCGGTGCCGATCTGGATGCAATCAAGACCGGCACCCTGACAGAGATAGGCAATATCCTGTTGAATGCCGTCATGGGTTCCATCGGCAACATACTTGATTCCCGCCTCAATTACGCAATTCCCACGTATCAGGAGGGGAACCTGAGAGGCATCTTGTTGCCGGTACTGCAACAGGAAAGCGCGGCAATGGAGGTAACAACCCGTTTTACGGTTCAAAGTCGGCATATAACCGGAGAATTTTTGTTGCTGTTTGAGATTGGCTCATTCGACAGCTTTGTTGAAGCCCTGGAAACGGCAATAAACGGATAAGGACCGGTATGCTGACAAACATATTTGCTCAAATGTGTCTGCTGCTCGATACCTTGCCGATTGGGGTGCTGGTGCTGGCTCCGGATTTGACAGTGCTGTTCTGGAACAGCCTGCTGACTGAATGGACCGGGGTCCAACGCGAACAGATCGTCGGCAATCCGGTAACAGACTTGTACCCCGACCTGGGCGCGATACGCTATGCCGGAAGAATCCGTCCGATTTTCGAGGGGGGGCCACCGGTGATTTTTTCACCACAGCTGCATCCTCATCTTATCCCCTCTGTCCGGGCTGACGGGCAGAAGCGAATTCAGCAGACAACTGTAACCCCGATTGTTATCGATAATGGCGTATACGCCTTGGCGTCCATTCAGGATGTTACCGATCTGATGTTGACAGCACAAGAGAGTCGTCGGCTTCACCAGCTGGCAATAAAAGAAATTGAGCGTAGAAAAGCCGTTGAAACTGCGCTTCAGGAGAGTTCCGAAAGGGTTCGTTCCATCGTTGACACAGCTGTTGAGGCAATTCTTGTAATTAATACTGACCTTCTCGTCGAGGAATTCAACAAGGCCGCGGAGCGTATTTTCGGTTACCGCGCGGACGAAATAATTGGCAAAAACATCGATGTGCTGATGCCGGACCCGTATCTTTCCGAGCATGCCAGATATGTTAATGATTTTATTAAGACCGGTCGAGCGCAAATCATAGGCGTCGGCAAGGAAGTGACCGGCCTGCGCAAGGATGGCACAACCTTTCCGATGCGGCTGGGTGTGAGTGAGATGCACGTAAACAACAAGATGCTGTTTACCGGGATCATCAGTGACATCACCGAACAGAAACAGTTAGAGGAACAGCTCAGAAACATGGCCATGAAGGATGGACTTACCGGGATCAGCAACCGCCGTTTCTTTGATGAGGCTCTTGATAGAGAATGGCGACGCATGTTGAGAGAATGTGGGGAATTATCGATCATCCTTGTGGATATCGACTTCTTCAAACGCTACAACGGCACCTATGGCCACCAGGAGGGAGATGCCTGCCTTAAAGCCGTTGCCACGGCAATTGACCAATCAGCTCATCGCCCTGGAGATATTGCGGTACGCTACGGCGGCGAGGAGTTTGCCCTGCTTTTGCCAACAACCGATCTGAATGCCGCTACCGACCTGGCCGAGCGGATACGCCGATCGGTGCTGGCGCTGGCAATTCCCCACTCTGCTTCCGACGTGGCGCCTCATGTAACCATAAGCCTTGGCGTAGCCAACATTATCCCCAATCAGGCCGCAAAACCAGAAATACTGCTCACTCTTGCCGATCAGGGATTGTATGCGGCAAAGGCTGCCGGGCGTAACCGGGTTAAAGTTACAAATGTAGAATTATCTGATCAGAACGATTAGCCACCATTCGCTGAAAATGCGCTAAATTTTCGTATTTAATTGTTGAGGTAGTGTAGAGAGCACCTTCCCTTCCCACCCTTATTAAACCTGACGTGCGGCTTTCCCGCCTCGACTTTCCTACGAATCATCAAGGAGCTGTCAATGAATCTCACCAAAAAACATATATTGGCATTTTTCAAAAATCAGGAAAAAGCCACAAGTTTTGCAGAGCTTGAGCGCATGTTTGGTGGTCGTCACGTCAAGCGGGAGATGAAAAACATGCTGGACGACATGGCCGAAGATGGCGAATTGGTCAGACTAAAGGGCAACAGTTACAGCCTGCCGGGAAAAATAAAGAGCACTCGCGGTCGAATCTCGGTACACCGCGACGGGTACGGCTTTGTGACCCCCGAAGAGGGGGGCGAGGATATCTTTATCCCGTCAAAGTTTTTGAAGAGTGCGCTGCATGGCGACCTGGTAGAGGCCAGCTCCACGCCGAGCCGCATGGGTGGGAACAAACTGGATGGGCGGGTACTTGCGGTGCTGGAGCGCGCAACCAGCCGCATCGTCGGTCGCTATGAGGAGACCAGGCGCGGCGCGATCATCATTCCCGATGACCAGCGGCTGAATCTGGTACTGTCGATACCGGCCAAAGGGCGCGGTCAGGCGGAAGACGGCCATCAAGTCGTGGCCGAGCTGACTTCATATCCGCTGGGGGGGCGCCCGGCCGAAGGACGAATCGTCGAGGTACTGGGATGGCCGGATGACCCGGAGGTGGAGATACAGTCGGTGATTCGCCGTTTTGATCTGCCGCATGTTTTCGGCCCGGACGTGCTGGCCGAAGCGGAAGGAATTACCGAAACGGTCTCCGATGATGATTTGAAGGGACGCGTAGATCTGCGCTCGATGTTGACTGTAACTATTGACGGGGAAACCGCCCGCGATTTCGACGACGCAGTTTCCCTGCGCCGCGAAGGTGATAATTTCCGGCTCTGGGTCTCGATAGCCGATGTTTCCCACTATGTAAAAAAAGACAGTTCGCTGGACCGCGAAGCCTACCTGCGCGGCACCTCGGTCTACTTCCCGGACCGCTGCATTCCGATGCTGCCGGAGCGGCTTTCAAACGGCATCTGCTCGCTCAACCCCAACGTTGATCGTCTGACGATGACCGCCGAAATGCTCTTTGATCGCAGTGGAACCATGCTGGAGTCGTCCTTCTATACCAGCGTCATCAAAAGTACGGCCCGCCTGACCTATACGATTGTGAAGCAGATCATTGTCGATGACGATCACGAACTGGCCGACAAATTTCGGCCGGTGTCACCGATGCTGCGGGAAATGAAGGAGCTGGCCCTGATTCTGATGGCGATGCGAAAAAAACGCGGTAGCATCGATTTCGACCTCCCCGAGCCGGAAATAATTATCGGACTGACCGGCCAGACAGAGGGAATTATCCGCGCCGAACGGAACCTGGCACACCAGTTGATCGAGGAGTTCATGCTGGGCGCCAACGAAGCGGTGGCCCGCACCATCACCGCCCGTAACATCCCTTTTCTCTATCGTGTCCACGAGAATCCGGACCCGGCCAAGCTGCATACCTTTCAGGAATTCATCCATGGTTTCGGTTACGAATTCAAACTGGTCGAAGAAAAGGTTAAACCGTCCGAGCTTCAGCGCCTGCTGGCCCAGGCCGATGGTCAACCTGAAGAGCGAATGATCAACTACTCACTGCTCCGCTGCATGAAACAGGCTCGCTATGCCACCGACAACGTCGGACACTTCGGCCTGGCATCGGACTGTTACTGCCACTTCACCTCTCCTATCAGGCGTTATCCCGATCTGGTGGTCCACCGGATATTGAAAGCAGCGCTTGCCAACGCCTCCCGGCAGCTTGCTATCGCCACCGAACGGCTGGGCGAAGTCGCCGAGCACACCAGCAAGCGCGAACGGGTCGCCATGGAGGCGGAGCGGGATGTCGTGGAGATGAAGAAGCTCCAGTACATGCAGCAGCATGTCGGAGAGCAGTTTGACGGATACATCACCGGGGTAACCAACTTCGGCTTTTTCGTGGAACTTGAAGAGCTGTTCGTGGAGGGGTTGGTACACATCTCCACTCTGACTGACGACCTGTACAGTCATGCCGAGAAACAGCACTCGTTGATCGGGCGACGCACCGGCACCTTGTTCCGGATCGGCGATGCGGCGCGAGTCACCGTGGCGGCAGTTTCTCCCGGCACACGTCGCATCGAGTTTGTACTGGCAACACACTCCGCCTCCACACCCGCCACCCGGTCGGGAGCCAAGGTGATCGGAGCGGAAGAGTATCCGCGCATTCCGCTCCGAGGCAAACGGCTGGCCGGTCTGCAGCCACGAGGTGAAGGGTGCGATCAGGTGAAAAAAAGTGGGAAAAGCAGCCACACCACGTCGGGGAAAACAGGCGGCAGAAAGCGCCGTTAATATTGTTTATTGTAAATCCCGGGTTGCAAGCCGACACACCACTGTGATAGGAAGAAAGCATGAGCGAAGAAAGAGTAATACCCGTAATAGAACATCTCGTTGAACTGCGCAAGCGACTGGTCATAATCGTTATTGCTATTGTCGTCGGCATGGGAGTGGCATGGAACTTCTCCAGCGACCTTCTCAAATTCGTCGAGAAACCGCTGAGCGGCAAGACCTACCTTACCGAGATCAAGAAGGGCGTCTATCTCAAGGTCAAAGAACTTTCCCCATCAATGTACACCCGCTACAAACTTGACCAGGAGATCAATACACCGCAAAAACAGCACCAACTCAACTACAGCGCACCTCTGGAACCGTTTTTCATTCAGTGCAAGATATCGATGCTGGCCGGATTTGTCATGGTTCTGCCTGTCGTGTTCTATCAGATCTGGTCATTTGTAGCGCCAGGCCTGACAAGGCGCGAGCAACGACTGGTGGTTCCGTTTGTCTTTGCTGCAACAGTTACCTTCTGTATCGGCGCAATGTTTTTTTTGGTCATTATCTGGCCGGTAATTATCAATTTTTCTCTGTCGTATGAGGCCGAAGGGCTGCAAAGCTGGTTCAATATCAGCGCCTACGTCAACTTTTGCCTGCGACTGATTCTGCTGTTCGGCCTGATCTTCGAACTGCCGGTACTGACCCTTCTTCTGGCGCGTTTCGGCATTGTAAGCTATCAGTTCCTTGCGCCAAAACGGAAATATGCATTACTTGTCAGCTCGATAGTAGCGGCATTCCATGCAGATCTGATCACCATGTTTGTGATCATGATTCCACTCTACCTTATGTATGAGATAAGTATCTGGGTGGCACTGATCTTCGGCAAGAAGAGGGTTATAGTAAATGATGAGATACCGGAGCCTGCGGCATAAAGTGCACAATAAATACTGTTGACAAGTTTCAGCAAAACTCCTAAAAGGATATATAGTGTCTTTTTAGTGCGTTAGTAGTTGTTCTCTGTAATTTTGGCAGAAAAAGTCTTCTTCAACGCACTTATCCTGTTTGTAATAGTTAGGGGTTTTCTATGATGGAGCTTACTCGTAAAGGTGAATATGCTATCAGGGGTATAGTATATCTGGCAGGCAAACCGCTTGACAAAGTCTGCCTGCTGAGTGATATAGCTATCGCAGTCGACGTTCCCCCCACATTTCTTGCCAAAATATTCCAGCAGTTCAGTAAAATCGGGCTGGTCAAATCATTCCGCGGTACCGGTGGTGGTTTTATGCTCGGACGCTCCCCGGAAAATATTACCCTGCTGGAAGTCGTCGAAGCGGTTGAAGGGCCGATAATTCCGAACCGTTGTGTCGTTACTCCTTCGGATTGTGACCGCTCCGCTACCTGTAATGTACATTCGGTCTGGAGGCGGGTTCAAGGAGAGGTTCGCGGTGTATTGAAAGCAGTGACTCTCAAGGAGTTGGCAATAGGGGAATAGGCAATCACAACACTTTGATATTGTTGATAAATTTTTAAATTAAGTTGACAGACCTCAACGAATGATGTACTGTTCCGACAACCTGAACAAAACTTCCAAAGTCCCGCTTATCGGGATTTTGTCGTTTTAGTGCGTTAGAAATTGTTTTATGCGTTTTTTTCAGAAAATTATTTCGTTAACGCACTTATCCTGTTTATCAGGGTCAGAACAAAATAACTAGAAAGGAGCATCCCGCCGGAGTTACGCCCTCGATTCATGTGGGCAACGACGCCACTCCGGCAAAGCCACTACAACTTCCCTACTCATTTATTATGCGAAAAAAACTTATCTATTTGACATGCCTGTTAATATTAACAGCGTGCGAAAACGCCCCGTTCAAGCAGACGGAAATTCAATCTACCACATCTCAAGCCACCGCCTTATCCATCCTTGACAAAAGCAGAATTTCCATTATTCAGCGGAAAAAGCAGCAGGCGGTTATCGAGTCGGCGTTCTCTCGTATAACGTCACCTGAACGAGCGCATCGTCTGGCGGTTATATGTTTTGAAAAGACATACGGCACGGTATTCATGCCGTTTGACCTGGCTGAGATTGCGCTGGCTGAAACCGGCGGTTTTCAGCTCTCTCACCGGGCGGTTTCGCCATGTGGAGCGCTTGGGGTATGGCAGTTGATGCCGATTCGCGCCCGCAGCCACGGCTATTCGTCCAATGACATGCTTGACGACGGCAAATGTGCCGAAGCCGCAATTTGCGAGCTTTATGCCAAACTTGACATGGCCAGGGGAAACCTGGAACGTGCCAAAAAATATTATTGTGGTCAGGGACCGCAGGCCGATGCGTATATGAAAAAAATCCGCATGATAAGGCGAGAGATGATGGTTGAACTCTCCCTGCAGAACGATAAACTGGCATTGGCCGATACCACATCAAGAATCCGCTGACCCGACTCCACCACTACTCTAATTTCAGTTTCGAATATCTATTTCCGGAAACATGTTCCAATCGCATGCAGCTTCCGGTTAAGAATAAACTCAAGAGTGCGATCACAGGTGTTTTTTCTTGATATAAAAGTAGCCGCTCTGCTATAGTCGAGCGGCTTTTTGTTCATGGTATCCATACCCGAAGAGGAGTTATTTGTGGAGAGAGGAACGTATTCCGATGGCTTGACCGGTCTTACCCTTCGCACCAAAATGGTACTTCTTTTTGCGTCCGCATTTGTCGGTATTCTGTTGGTCGGTGCGATCAGCCTGTTTATGATGAATGAAGTCAGAATCGGAAGCACCGCTTACAGGTATATTCAAAGGGACAGGGATGCCCTTGAAAGCATCGCCCTGCTTAAATCGGACCTTTTCCAGATCAACAGTGAAATGCAAAATTTCATGCTTGAAGCGGACCCCGCCGCTGCCGAAAAAAACCTTACAACTATTAAAAAACTTGCAAATGACATTGAGCTCAATTTCGGGATTGTTCTTAAATCTGCTGAGTCACAGGGCAAGCATGCCGCCATAACCAAGGCAAACGCCATCTGGAAAGAATATCGGAACACGTTACTGAATGAAGTCTTGCCGGCCGCGACCAGAGGTGATGTTCTTAAAGCGAGCTACCTTATGACCGGAGTTCAGGCACAGAGATTCAGCACATTCACCGAAACTGTTGTACTGTTGGTTGATCGAATACGACAAGATGTCAGCGCCACAGAGCAACAGGCTGCCACAAGCATCAGAATAAAAACCACCATTTCCGTGATGGTTACAATCATCGTTATCGGTTTGATCGCCCTGTTTTCATATTTCATCACAACTTCCATTACCGGTACGCTCGGAAGCTGTGTCGATTTTGCCAAGGCGATGTCCAACGGCAAACTGGATGCCCGCCTGAAAGTACGCGGCAGAGGAGAGGCCGCCGATCTGGCTCATGCATTGAACATCATGGCCGAAAACCTTCATAATATGGTTTCGCGGATCGCCTCTACTTCCGACGTACTCACTACCATCGACAACAATCTTGAAAGCGCTGCCAGGCAGGCTGTAAGTTTCGCGCAGATGCAGGAAAGATCTGTCCTGGAAACGTCGCGGGCTGTTGTGCAAATCAACGATTCCGTTCAGGATGTATTTGAAGGGATTGACAAACTCTCCGGGTCCGCCACCGAGACATCCGCCTCTTCACTTGAGATGGCCGCAACCATCGAAGAGATTGCAATGAACGCTGAAAAGCTTGAGGAAGCGGTTGAAGAGGTCAGCTCTTCAATAACTGAAATGGCCGTTTCGATCAAAGAAATCGGCACAAGCATCATCAATTTATTAGATGCATCGACTACTACGGCCTCATCAATTGCCGAAATGGACGCAACAATCAAACAGGTGGAAAAAAATGCCATGGTCTCGGCCTCTATATCCGAAACCGTTCGAAGCGACGCGGAGATCGGCAAAAACGCCGTTCTTGAAGCAATCACCGGCATGCAGGCGATCAGAGCTTCTTCCCAGATAACCTCGGAGGTTGTTGAAACCCTTTCTTTACGCGTAAACAACATCGGAGCAATCCTTTCCGTTATTGATGAAGTTGCGGAGCAGACCAATCTTCTGGCGCTCAATGCCGCGATCATAGCCGCCCAGGCAGGTGAACATGGCAAGGGGTTTGCGGTAGTTGCCGACGAAATAAGGGAACTGGCCGAGCGTACCAGCAGCTCCACCCGGGAGATTGCAGCGGTTATAAAAGGAGTTCAGGAAGAGACGCGGCGCGCGGTAGATGCAATCAGCCAAGCCGAGGAGAGTATTGCCGCCGGCGAAAAACTGTCGCAACGTTCCGGCACAGCACTTGAGAAGATCGTCGCCGGTGTACAGCGGGCAGGAATACAGGTAAGCGAAATCGCCAAGGCAACGGTCGAACAGGCGCGCGGAAGTCAGAGCATTCGGGAGGCGATGGGAAGCGTCGAAGATATGGTTGAAAACATCGCCAATTCTGCACGCGAGCATTCCAAAGGAACCGATATGATCTCAGCGGCGGTTGAGCGCATGAAGGACCTCACTATTCACGTGCGTACTTCGACTCGCGAACAGAGCCGAGCCAGCAATTTGATCGCCAGATCAACAGAAGATGCGACCTCAATGGTTGACCAGATTCGCGAAGCGTGCCGTTCGCAAGTGGACGGTAATGCCCTCATTTTGAAATCCGTTAACGAGATCGAAGGTGCAACGGTTGCAAACAGCCACGCCTCAAAGACTATGAACGAGGCGGTTACCGGCTTGACACATCAGATTGATCTGCTTGAGAAGGAGTTGTCCGGATTTAAGTTATGACCGGCTGTGTGATAAATATATGAGTAGACTTGCAGCGCACTTTACAGCCCTTCAGGCTAAACAAGCCAAAGCACTGGTAACATTTATTACCGCCGGTGACCCGGACCTGCCCACGACCGAGGAGATGATCTATCTGCTTGAAGACGCAGGGGCTGATATTATTGAACTTGGGGTACCTTTTTCTGACCCTATGGCTGACGGGCCGACGATCCAGCTCTCCTCCGAGAGGGCTCTGGCATCCGGAACTACGCTTCATGGCATTCTTGAGGTCGTAACAAGAGTTCGTGTCCGTTCCCGGATTCCTATTATTTTGATGGGATATCTTAATCCGGTTCATGCATACGGATACGACAACTTTTGCCGTGATGCCGCGAAAGCGGGAGTCGACGGTGTCCTCCTGGTGGATATGCCGCCTGAAGAATCGCAAGATCTGACCGCACCGGCCCGGCGCTACGGACTTGACGTAATTTTCCTGCTTACACCGACGTCCGATGCCGCTCGAATTGCTGCAGTGGACCGCCTTGGCAGCGGTTTTATCTATTATGTAACGGTTACCGGAGTAACGGGAGCCAGAGCTTCAGTTTCCGATACTCTGGCACTGGAGCTGTCTCGTGTGAAGAAGACCATAGCGCTTCCGGTCATGGCAGGATTCGGGATATCGACACCGGCTCAGGCTGCCGAAGTCAGCCGACTTGCCGACGGGGTTGTTGTCGGCAGTGCCATTGTCAAACTGTTCGAGCAGTACAGCGGAGTAGAACTTAAACAGCAGTTGCGACGCTACGTCAGTGAACTGAAACAAGCACTATAATAGTTTATTGACGCCCTTGACAGATTTTGCCACTTCTGCTACCTACCAGCTTTACTTGTACTTAACTATTTTAGCGTTACGAAAGATGCGAGGTCGTTTATGAGCTGGTTTACCAAAGAAAGAGTCGGCATAGAAAAATCCGCCGGCAAAAAAGTCACGTTTCCGGATGGCATGTGGATCAAATGTCCAGGCTGTTCCGAAACACTTTTAAGCAAGGATGTAGAAGCCAATCTGCAGGTCTGCCCGAAGTGCGGTCATCACTATCGTATTTCTGCCCGCAAACGCCTTGAAGCCTTGCTTGATGGCGGTGTCTGGCAGGAATTCGATGCCGGTGTGACATCGGTCGATTTTCTTGAATTCAAAGATGCCAAAAGTTATCAGGAACGTATCGATGCGGCGCTGGCCAAGGGGGGGGCAAAGGATGCGGTAATCTGTGTCGAAGGGGCTATCGAAGAGCTCCCGGTACAGGTTTCCTGCTTTGATTTCTCCTTCATGGGGGGGAGCATGGGGAGCGTAGTCGGCGAAAAAATTACCCGCTCTATTGAACGAGGCCTGCAGAAGCGGCAGCCGGTGATCATAATATCGGCTTCCGGCGGTGCTCGTATGCAGGAGAGTATCCTCTCTCTGATGCAGATGGCCAAAACATCCGCTGCTCTGGCAAAACTCAAGAGTGCCGGCATTCCGTTTGTTTCATTGCTGACCGATCCGACTACCGGAGGGGTTACCGCCAGCTTTGCCATGCTGGGAGATGTCAATATTGCCGAGCCTAAAGCACTGATCGGCTTTGCAGGCCCGCGTGTTATCGAACAGACGATCCGCCAAAAACTGCCGGAAGGCTTTCAGCGGGCGGAATATCTGCTGGATCATGGCATGATCGATGCGATCATACCCCGCAACGAAATGCGCTCAAAACTGGCTTCCATACTGAAGATGCTGCATCGTCCCGCTGCCTGACATGCCTCTGACAGATGTACTGGAAAGGCTTTACGCCCGTCGGCGCTTTGGCATACGCCCTGGCGTCGACAGGGTCGAAAAACTGCTCGGACGTCTGGGGAATCCCGAAAAACAGTTCCGCACCATCCATGTTGTCGGCACAAACGGCAAAGGCTCAACGTCAGCCTTTCTCTCCTCAATTCTCCTGCAAGCCGGGCTCACTGTCGCCCAGTTCAGCTCTCCTCACCTGGTGCGCTTTACCGAGCGTTTCAGGATTAACGGCAACGAATATTCAGCTGAAAAGTTGGCAAGCAGCCTGAATATCGTGCTGGAAGCCGCACCGGAAGAAGCGACTTTTTTTGAGATAACAACGGCTCTGGCGGCTTTTGTTTTCAGCGAGGAGCGTATTGAACTGGCTGTCATGGAAGCCGGAATGGGTGGCCGTTCCGATGCGACAGCCGCATTTGCCGGCGAGATGACGATAATCACCCCTATTTCTCTCGACCATACCGAATATCTGGGGGGTACCCTTGAAGATATTGCCATGGAAAAGGGGGGTATCATCAAACCGGGCACGGTCGTTATCAGCGCCGAACAGCCTGATGCGGTGCATCTGGCGCTTGAAGGGTTAAGTCGTGCCGGTAATTGTACTTTAAAGACCCTCGGTAATGATTTTTCTATCGGCTGGAATCCGGACGGCACCCTTGATTACCGGGGTATGCATAGGACCGTTGCCCAATTCCTGCCTGGCATTTCCGGTCGTTATCAATCAGGAAATGTGGCGGTTGCGCTTGCCGCGGCCGAGGCACTTGAGACCGCCGGAATTAAAATAACCCCTGCAGCATTCAAAACGGGTATTGCCTCGGCGTATTGGCCAGGTCGAATGGAGCTGGTGCCCGGCACTCCACCGCTGCTGCTTGATGGGGCGCATAACCCTGCAGGCGCGGCCGCTCTGGCCGAAGCTCTGGGAGAGTACTCCTACAAGCGGCTGCTGCTGGTGACGGGGGTCTGCGATGACAAGGAGATAGACCGGATATATGCACCACTCATACCGCTTGTTGATGATATTTACACGGTCACTCCAGCCGTTGAACGAGCCATGAAAGACAAAGAACTCACGCATTTTTTTCACGAACTTGGGATAGCATCCCAGCCATGCGGCTCCGTAACCGATGGGATCCGCGCAGCCCGCAGCCGCGCATCCGAAGCGGATCTTATTCTGGTATGCGGCTCGCTTTTTGTGGTGGGCGAAGTTAAGGCATGGCTCGAACAGGTGGATTACGCCGGGATCAGGGGCTGATTTCTCCGATGAAGCTCATCCGCTATCTTTTATATTTCTTCCTTCTCTGCTGCTGGACTCCATCTGCCGGCGCTGCCACACTGCCGTTTTCCGATGACAACATACATATCAACGCCGATCGAATGAGCCAAAGCCAATCTGATGGCGTGTATACCGCCGAAGGCAATGTGGTCGTAACTTGGCAGGGGCTCAATCTCGTTGCCGATAAGGTCCGCTATGCAATAACGACTCATATACTGCACGCTACCGGATCGGTTGTTTTGACGAAAGATTCCTCTGTCCTGAAGGGTGAAACGCTGGATTTGGATATGGATACCGGCCGGGCTGAAATGAATACCACGCGGATGACGGTACCCGAATCAAGCATGACGCTCACCGCCGAGAAGCTTGTCCGGATAAATGAAAACGAGTTTACGGCAACGACCACGGATCTGACGACCTGCGATATGCCTGATCCAAGTTGGAATTTAGGGGCGGACAGGCTCAAAGTCAACTTGCTCGGGTATGCCACCGGGCGTAACGTAATTTTCTACGTCAAAAGCATTCCGGTACTCTATCTTCCCTGGATCGCTTTCCCGGTCGTGCCGGAGAAAAGATCAGGCCTCCTTTTTCCACGAATCGGCTATTCTAAAATCAACGGGACTCAGCTCGATATTCCGGTCTACTGGGTTATTTCACCCAGTCAGGATCTTCTGTTTGACCTGGACATCATGTCGCGCCGCGGCGTAGGCACCGGACTGGACTATCGCTACATCCGAACGCGCGGGAGTGAAGGTCATATCAATCTTTATCCGATCTACGACCAGATAGAGAACCGGTGGCGTTGGCAAATGGCCCAGGAGCACAAAGAAATATTTTCCAGTAGCGCAAATCTGCGCATGTCTGTCAATGCCACCAGCGACCGCTCTTTTTTGGGTGATTTAGGTGAAAAAAGTGGCGATTATAACCGTCAATCGAATGATACGATAATCAACACGCTGAAAACCTGGCAGAACTATGCCGTGACTTCCACTTTGAGATATAACGTAGATCTCTATGCGTCCGATAACCGGACAACAGTGCAGACTATGCCGTCAGTCGGTATGACCGGCGTTCGTCAATCGATCTTATCGCTTCCACTCTATTTTGATATTGACAGCTCCGTGAACAATTTTTACCGCGAATCCGCCCCCAGCGGCCAGCGCCTGTATCTCTTCCCTAGAGTCACCCTGCTGCCATTCCAAAGCAGCTTCCTCCAGGCGACATTTTTCGCGGGGACACATATCAGGGGCTATGCCACCGACAAGCGGGACAGCGGCAGCGGAGTTCAAGCAAGTGACGGAGATCTGCTGCCGGAAGCGGGCGTACGTTTATCAACATCACTGTCTCGCATCTACGACACCGATTTCCAGCTGTTAAAGAAAATCAGGCATGAAATCATCCCGGAATTTCGTTATAGCCTGGTTCCGGGACTTAATCAGCAGCGGCTTCCGCTCTATGATTACACAGATCGCATGATCCAGCAGAATATGATTTCTTTGTCGGCTACCAACTTGATCAACGGCAAGTTTGTGTCAGGAGACACGAGCGAATATCGCGACATTTCCCGAATCAAACTTGAAGCACGTTATTCGATTGCCGGGGAACAACGCGATCTTCTATCACTGGTAGAGACTCAACATCCATGGAGCGATCTGATACTGGAATCGGATACGTGGCTGACCAAATTTCTGCGGATCACCTTGGACGCACGCTACGACCTCTACCAGAATCGCCTGTCAACGGTAGAGACAGGAGCTGAAGTTGACGACCGGCAAGGAAACACGATCGGCGTCGCCTACCAGATGGCCCGCAATCAGGTGGAGTATTTCGAAGGACGATTTTCTACCAAGCTGGTTAAACCTTTTATGCTTTCTTATACAGCCCGCTACTCGTTCGACCGAAATGATTTTCTTGAAACGGTGTATGCCGCCGAATATCGTCATAAATGTTGGAGCGTGAACCTTGCGGTCCATCAGCGCCCCGGGGATCAATCATATACGGTGAATTTCAACCTGGCGGGGCTTGGGAGCAAATAAATCCGATCCGGCTTAACAACTAAGAGTACTCGGACAAAAAAAACAGACGTTTGTACAAAGCAACCTTTGCGGCCATATCACGTGACAGTTCGCTACGTCGGACCGGAGTAGCAAACAGCCGCAGAAAACTCCTGTCACGGTATGTGAGCTGTGGATTTTCGATCCCGATCCGTTGGTGGATCATAACCGTTCCAAATTTAAATCTGCTGACCGATGACTCCAGACATGGGTTGAGCATAATCATACTGTCACTGCTGCTATCCGCCTGTTTAACGTTTTTGCCAAGATAGAGTACGAAGTTACCGGGTGACCGATGGTCTTTCTCCATAATTTTCAGACGCTCAATTTCCTCCATCGGGTCTTCGCAAGCACCCCGATGGGCGAACATCAACAGTTCAAGCCCGGTTTGCACTATCATCTCAAGGAGTTCATCAATACGATAGGTCTGTACACACGGATGAAGCAGGGCGTCGGCAAGACCGGAAACTGTTACAGGCTCATCGGAAGCGGCAAGGTAGTTCGCCAGACGTGATCCGGGTGCGGCTCTCTGCAGCAGACGCCGCGCGTTTTGGGGCGAATCTACTCCGATAAACCTGAAAGCGCGGCGAATAGATTCCTCTTCCTGGCGGGCATAGCGGCTGTAAAGCATGACTCTCAGTATGCCGCCAGATACTAGCCGCCTTTCCAGCATCTTCAGGCCTGCAAGCGGGTTCTCAAGGTGATGTAACACCCCGAAAGAATCAATCAGCCCGAATTTTTCATCTATTGTTTCCTGATCTGCAAGATCGCCGCAGCGATAAGCAACATTGCGGCGTCCATGCAGAAGACAATGCCATCGGGCTCTTCGCAAGCTGCGCTCCGACAGATCGAGTGCGGTAATCGGCACGTTCGGATTGGCAACTGCCCACGGGTACGGGGCAAAGGTTCCACATCCGGCAATAAGAATTTTATTAGCTTCTGACGGCGGCAGGGCGCGGTTAAAGCGGGTCCAGAGAGCTTCAAGATTGAGCGCGTAGGTATCGCAGCGCCGAACCGAGGCAATAAGAGGATAGTGCGGATAGGGATATTTCTGGTAATGTTCTTGTACCGGATTGGCCATGCCGCACTGTAACAGGATGTCGCCCGGCTTTCAACTATCAGAAAATGTGCCCTGCTGGAGCCCCATGTTCAACCGAACGTTCAACCGACTCTATGTTCATGTGCCATTCTGCATAAATAAATGCGGCTACTGCGCTTTTGTCTCCCGCACTCCGCGAGAAAGCGAACTTGCGGAGTACCCTGAACTTCTGCTGCGGGAGTTGCAACTCCATCCCCTTGCCGCTGGGCCGATCGCTTCGATCTATTTCGGTGGCGGGACCCCGTCGCTGCTCGTTCCGCTGCAGTTGGCCCTGCTGCTTGAGGGAATCTCCGAACTGATCGGCATCCAGCCTGATGCGGAAATCACCCTCGAAGCAAACCCCGGAACCGTGGACCTCACTTCCCTGAAGGCGTTCAGAACCGCCGGTTTCAATCGGATTTCACTGGGAATTCAATCATTTGACAATAGATTTCTGCAGTGTCTGGGGCGCATTCATACCGCTGAGCAGTCTCACCAAGCGTACCAAGATGCGCGCTCGGCCGGATTCAAAAACGTCAGCATGGATCTAATGCACACCCTTCCCGGCCAAAGTCTGGAACAGTGGCGATCTGAGCTGCAGCAAACAGTAGCGCTATCCCCGGAACATATTTCGATCTACGGACTGACGGTGGAAGAGGGTACGCCTTTTGCGCACAGTTATCCTGCAGACAGCCAGGAATTAGCTGATGAGGACCTTTCGGCTGATATGTTTGAACTTGCGGACGAACTTCTGACATCATCCGGTTTTGACCATTACGAAATTGCCAATTACGCCCGTCCCGGTTTTCGATCGGAGCATAACAGCGGCTATTGGCGACGCGATGGTTATCTGGGACTGGGTGTAGCGGCGCATTCATTTTTGCGTGATGGGTATGGGGTACGTTTCAGTAATCCAGACACCCTTGATGAATATCGCCGTGGAGTGACCTCCGGAGAGCTGGTTCGAAGCGGAGAATATCGGCTGACAGAGCGCGAAGCCATGGCTGAATATATGTTTTTGGGGCTGCGCCTGTCAGAGGGGGTGAGCCGGCACGACTTTGAACAGGAATTCGGTCAGCCGTTGGCATCCTTTTACGGTGCCGTTGTGGCAGATCTGGTCGGCATCGGGCTTTTAATACAAACCGGGGATATGCTTACCCTGACAAGACGCGGGATGCTGCTTTCAAACCGGGTGTTTGCCGCATTTCTATAGGTCAGACAAAATATTGGTATATATTAGCGGCATTACTACGAAAGGCTCTCCTGACCACTTATTAGACAAAACGACTTCTTGCCGGTATACTTCCGGAGTGGTATTGTGCAGAGACTAAAAACTCCTCAACTAAAGAGGAGAATTACACGTATTGAAAGGAAGAAATCTATGAAGAAAAGCACTCTAATGGCAACAGTTTTGTTAGGCGTCGGCATGTTATCAACCGAAGGCTTTGCTGCAGGCGATGGTGGAGAAGCAATCTTCAAAGCGAAATGCGCTTCCTGTCACCCGGCTGGTGGTAATATCATTAAACCGACAGCTACCCTTAAGGGTATAAAAGATCCCAAAAAAATCATCACTCAGCTCCGTAAGGGTGGCGGCGGAATGCCCGCCTTCGATACCAAGGCTATTTCCGATGCCAACGCCAAGCTGCTGGCCGATTATATCATGAAAACCTTCAAGAAATAGTTGCACCAACGCCTTAAAATCAGGACACATGAATAATACTACCAATAGGGGCATGACAATTAACATGAAAACAGCAATTTTGATGATGGCCCACGGCAGCCGTATTTCCGAGGCAAATGACGCTGCTCGCGAAGTCGCGGTGATGGTGCGGGAGATTACCGGTTTTGAGATAGTTGAAGTCTCGTTTCGGGAACTGCACGAGCCGAACATCCAGCAAGGAATTGATGCATGTGTCGCAAAAGGGGCCGAGCGGATTCTATTGATGCCCTATTTCCTCTTCATGGGAGCACATGTACTGCATGATCTGCCGGAGGAGATCGCTGAAGCTGAAAAACGGTATCCAAAACTCATTATGGAGATGGGGGGGCATCTGGGGGTGCATCGTAAGCTGGCGGAGATTGAAGCCGAACGGATTGGCGAGTCACTGGAAAGGCTTGGGTGGCGCTAAATGGATTCATTGAACATGAAACCTGAAGAGATTGAAGAGGAATCATTTCGCATCATCGACGCCGAGGCTGGAGACCATGGCTGGCCGAGGAGTGAATGGCAAATTGTGCGCCGAGCGATACACACCAGCGCCGACTTTGAGTATGCCCAATCCATGGTACTTTCCGAAGATGTGATTGAAAAGGGGGTTGCGGCACTCACGAGTGGAGCCGGCATTGTTACCGATACAAACATGGCTCTTTCAGGAATCAGCAAGCCCCGTCTGCTTCCACTCGGATGTTCGGTATCCTGCCATATCGCTGATCCGGATGTAGCCAAACAGGCAAAAGCCGAAGGGATCACCCGCTCCATCGCTGCGATGCGCAAGGCTGTTGCCAACCCGGATAATCGTATCTTTGTGATCGGCAATGCCCCGACAGCACTGTTCGAGTTGCTCCGGCTCATGGAAGCCGGAGCCGCTCGGCCGGCTCTCATTATCGGCCTGCCGGTCGGTTTTGTCGGAGCGGAAGAGAGCAAAAATGCCCTGGCCTCCGACACTCATGACATACCGTTTATAACAAACATCGGTCGCAAGGGGGGCTCTAACGTGGCTGCGGCGGTAGTGAATGCGCTGACCATTCTGGCCACGCAAGCCTGATGAAATAACGCCATGTCCAACATCATCTTACTGGCGGTCTGTCTTCTGGCAGGCATCGGGCTCAGGAGAACGGGGCGTTTCCCCGCCCCAACCCCTGCGGCGCTGAACGGCTTCATTATTCACATATCGCTTCCTGCCCTGACGATCCTGCATATCCACAACCTCGCGATCGATGCATCGCTGCTGCTTACGGCCACAATGGCCTGGCTGCTGTTTGGGGCCGCCTGGCTGATTTTCGGAGTCGCCGGGAAATTGTTTGATCTTGACAGAAAGACTACGGGCGCACTGATACTGGTCGCCGGCCTGGGTAACACCTCATTTGTCGGCCTGCCGATGATTGAAGCATATTACGGAAAAGAGTTCCTGGGTATCGGAATTATCGCCGATCAGCTCGGTTCCTTCATGGTGCTCTCTACGCTCGGCATTCTTGCGGCAACACTACATTCGTCCGGGGATGTTACACCCCGGCAAATGGCCCGCAAGATTCTGCTGTTCCCCCCCTTTCAAGCATTGATCCTGGCGCTGCTGCTGCGTCCGGTTGTTTTCCCCGAATGGAGCATCCAGATCCTGCAAAAACTTGGCAGCACCTTGACGCCGCTGGCGCTTGTTTCGGTAGGTTTCCAGCTTCAGTTCGGCGGCATGCGGCAAGTACTCAAACCGCTTTCAGCGGGACTCGCGTATAAACTCCTGCTTGGCCCGGCACTGATTTTCCTGCTGTATAGCGGCATTATCGGGGCTACCGGAACCGTAACTCAGGTAACAATCTTTGAAGCGGCCATGGCACCGATGATCACCGCCGGAATTATCGCCATCGACCACGACCTCCGTCCGGAGCTGGTCGGCATGCTGGTCGGTATCGGCATCCCGCTCTCGTTTATCACATTGCATGCCTGGCACTTTTTTCTTATGAGGATGGTATGAAAAAACTCCTTCGTTCCGGGTACACCACCGGAGCCTGCGCAGCCGCAGCCGCCAAAGGCGCGGCGTTGATGCTTGCACTCCAGTCGTCTGTTTCCGAGGTCAGCATCGATCTCCCGGCCGGGGTAAGCGCCACTTTCCAGCTGCATGGCCAGACATTTTCGGCGAACGAAGCAAGCTGTTTCGTAGTTAAGGATGCCGGAGACGATCCGGATATTACCAACGGAGCAGAAGTGCACGCACTTGTTTCACTCTTCCCCCGCCAGGGGGGAGGGGACATTACAATCTCCGGCGGCATCGGCATCGGCAAGGTCACCAAACCAGGCCTGGCAATTCCACCAGGTGAATGGGCCATAAATCCGGTGCCGCTTAGAATGATCGAAGAGGCTGTTCATTCGGTTTTTTCACCCTTGCCCCTTGCCCCTTGCCCCTTGCCCCTAAAAGTCGTCATTTCCATTCCGGACGGCGAAGAACGTGCCAAAAAGACCCTCAACGCCCGACTAGGGATCATCGGAGGACTTTCGATCCTCGGAACTACCGGCATAGTGCGCCCCATATCAGTCAAAGCCTGGACCGATACCATCGATGCCGCCCTGGATGTCGCCAAGGCCTGCGGCTGCGAAACGGTTGTCCTTTCCACCGGCCGAAGCAGCGAGATGGCAGCACAGAACTTTTTCAGGGTCAAGGGTCAAAAGTCAAGGGTTATTGACTCTATCTTGCCCCTTGCCCCTTGCCCCTTGACCCTGCCTGAAGAAGCCTTCATAATGATGGGAGATCATGTCGCGTATGCCCTGCAGGCCTGCTCCATACGCAGTTACATGCACCCGATCATCGCCTGCCAGTTCGCCAAGATGCTCAAAATTGCCTGTGGGTATAAAAACACCCATGCTGCGGCTTCTGAGCTTGATCTTGCCGTACTGAAGGAATGGGCAGAAGCAGCGCACGTTCCAGAGGATAATCTGGCGATTATTTCGCAAGCCAATACCGCCCGCGAAATTGCCGTATCAACCGGATTTGACAAAACAGTTATGGAACTTGTCTCCGATCGGGCACGGCAGGCGGCTGCCGTCCATGCGCCCGGTGTCCGGGTGCGTCCGTTACTGTGCGGATACGATGGCACTGTAGCTTTTTAAACTTTCAGAAAACATAAGGAGAGAGAACATGTCAAAAATCCTTGTTGTTGACGACGAACCGTTTCTACGGCAGCTTTTGATGCTGACTCTGGGAGAATTTGAGGATGAAGGGGTTGAACTGCTGAACGCAGCAAATGGTCAAGACGCGTTGAATCTAATCAAAAAAGAGTGCCCTTCTCTGGTTTTTATGGACATAATGATGCCTGAAATGAATGGAATTGAGGTATGCAATGAAGTGAAGAACGGCTTGGGTATGCATGACACTTACATTGTACTGTTATCCGCAAAAGGGGAGGAATTGGACAAGGAAAAAGGGCGGGAGGCCGGAGCAGATCACTACATGACAAAACCCTTCAATACGGTCGATGTTCTCGCCAAGGCCCGCGAAATTTTAGAAATAAAGTAGCCTGATCAACCGGTGGGAATGATACGGAAATCACAGTCGGGACATACTCGTCATGCTCGGCGGCTCCCCTCTTGTTACTGGCTCCCTGCCATCACGATACGGTTCCTCCCCATATCTCTGGCTTCGGCAAGAGCCTTTCCGGATAAACTATTGAGGGAGGCGACATCTTTGGCATCCGGATAAACGGCACATCCCCCGCTTAAGGTCAGATAAAACTCACCGCTATGGCATCGGTGCAGGATCTTGGCAAAGCTGGTGCGAATCTCGTCTAGAACCGTAAAGGCCGCTTCAGCGTCTATATCCGGCATGATCACAACAAACTTCTGTCCTCCATATCTGCCGACCACATCGGCGGACCTGACCCGCCGTTTGAGAAGCAGGGCGGCAATGACTATGGCCCGATTGCCGGCCAGATAGCCATGTGTATCGTTCACCGCCTGAAAATTGTCCAGCTCTATGAGTGCATAGACAACGGGGGAATTGTTCTTTTTTGCTCGAGCCAGAGTCGTCTCCAACTGAGCCTGTATATTGACCAGATTGAAGAGTCCGGTCAGGCTGTCCCGCACCATGAATGTACGCATAATCCGCATCCGCTCGGCTCTGATATTAATTGACGAGATCAGAAACTCAGGACGAATCGGCTTGGTCAAAAAATCATCGCCACCCATACGGATGGCGTCCACCTGCTTGTCCACACAGGTCTCTGCGGAAAGAAAAACAATCGGAATACCGTTGTAATCTTCTATCTGACGGATCGCCCGTGCCAGTTCATCCCCATTGCACCCCGGCATATACATGTCAAGCAGCACCAAGTCGGGCCTGAATCCAACCATATGTTTCAATATCTGCATCGGATCGTTGACTACTCTGACGACCATGCCATGCTCTTTGAGGATAGCGGCATGGAGTTCCGACAGTTCCTGGTCATCATCGACAATGAGTATCCGATACGGCTCCTGAACTGCACCGAACACCAAATTGTCGAGTTTCTCAATCAGGTCGCACATTGCTACCGGCTTAAGGAAATAGGCTTCTCCACCGGCATTAGCCGCCTTGATGCGAGCTTCAAGCTGATTTCGCTGGGACATGAAGATAGCCGGAATGCCAAGACCTTCTTCGCGTCTCAGCGCCATTATCTCGTCCGCACCAGCAAAATTGCCATCCGGGAAACTCATATCAGAGATTATCACTTCCGGCGTGGAGAACTTGAGCGCTTTTTTCATCTCCTTTATGTCATTAAAAGCATGTACGTCATAACCGAAGCATTCTATCTGTACTGCAAGGTGTTCGACCAGCGCCTTATCGTCATCAACGACAAAAATAAGCCTGCCGATTTCTCCTGAGGTGGCATACCGGGCTTCAACCTGGAGCGCACCGGTCTGAAGATCAGTCGGTTCAGAACGTATGGCGGATAATGCCGCCAATTCAGTTATTTTTGTCCCGATCTTCTCTTTTACATGCCGAGAGGGAAGCGAATCCCCCTCCATGTTCTGGATGAGTGATTCGATATCCCGTACTGCGACACCCATAGCCGTAAATCCGAACGATGGCGCCGTTCCGGCCAGATTATGGAGCATGAGCGTGAAACTCTTCATCTCCTTCGAGTCCACCCGGAGACTCTGTACCCTGCTCCAATCCTCCCTGATCTGTTCCACCTTCTGTGGAAGCTGCTCCGCAAAGCTGTCCCATAGCTGTTGAAGCTTGTCTTTTGTGGATGTAGTTTTCTCCGTCACGACCTGCACCTCGCAATCGCCTGGATATGGCACTTCAGCACATCTGACAGAATGCAGTCCTGCCGAAACGCATCAATTTTGAATATTTGCCAACCTGCTTTCCCAGCGCCAGGCATCCGCCACAATAGTTTCGAGATTATTAAATCGGGGCTGCCAACCGGTCAACGATTTGATTTTATCAGCTCTGGCGACCAGTGTGGCAGGGTCTCCAGGACGCCGCCCCGCTTCGATAATCTTCAGATCAACTCCACTCACCTTCTTTACGACCTCCAGCACCTCACGCACACTGCTGCCATGACCATACCCAACATTCATCGCGGCTGATTTGCCCCCTTTTTCCAGATAGTTTAAAGCGCAGAGGTGGGCGGAAGCAAGATCTTCAATATGGATATAATCTCGAATACCGGTTCCGTCAGGAGTCGGATAATCAGTGCCATATACAGTGACGCTTTCCCTCATCCCAAGAGCGGCCTGACAGGCGACCTTGATCAAATGCGTGGCTTCCGGGGTGCGCTGCCCCATGCGAGCCCGCGGATCGGCCCCGGCCACGTTGAAGTAGCGCAGTGCAACGTACCGCATGCCATGCGCCGCCGCGACATCACGCAGCATCCATTCGCTCATCAGCTTGGAAGCGCCGTAAGGGTTGATCGGCACCATGGCGCTCTCTTCGGATGCCACGCCACCGTCAGGAATGCCGTAAACGGCGGCAGTACTGGAAAAGATGAAGCGCCTGACGCCATATTTCACACACATTTCCAGAAGTCCCAATGTGTTGCGGGTATTATTGCCATAGTACTTTAGAGGTTTCGAAACCGATTCCGGAGCGACAATAGCGGCGGCAAAATGCAGGACGGTCGTAAAACGATAGCGTTGAAAGAGATCGTCCAATCCCTCACGATCGGCCAGTTCACCTTCGACCATCTCTTCACCCAGCGTCAGGGCATTGCGAAATCCGGTGGAGAGGTTATCATAGACAACAACCGTGCGGCCGGATTCCGACAGCTGGCGCACGACATGACTGCCGATGTAGCCGCAACCGCCAGTCACTAATATGGTTTCCAGCATGGGGGAGCCTTTTTTATGAAATGTAGTTTTGGATATTTTTCAGTGCCCGCTGAAGATGTTCGGTGTTGTGTGCTTCTACCGTCCATACCGCCGCTGGGGCATACTGTGTCAAAAGCGGAAAAAACCGTTCAAAATCAATTGCTCCCTCGCCAACCGGGAGGTGTTCATCTCTCTGACCATGATTGTCATGGATATGACTCTCGACTATGTAAGCACCGAGTTCGCCGAACCACTCCTCAAGAGTTACCGTTGTAAACATATTCCAGTGTCCGACATCGAAGCAGTGCCGGAAACAGGGATCATCAACGGCATCAAGCAGCGCCTTGATTGTGGACGGTTCCTTCTCAAAAATATTCTCGACCGCCAGGATCGTTCCAAGTTCGCGAGCCTGCGGAACAAATTCCTGCCAGAAACCAATGCTGTTTTTCAGCCATACCAGGCGATTGTCTCCGTAACGGAGGTCATCGTAGCCTGGGTGAACCACAATTACCCGCGGACGAAGCTGTTCAGCGGCCTGCATAACCTGCTGAATGCGATGGCGGCTGGCAGCGCGGATGGTCGGATCGACGGCGCCCGGATTCAGATCCAGAAAAGGGGCATGAATTGTCGTTTTGAGCCCTGCGGCATGCAGCGCGCTTGCCAGTGAATACAGCTCTTCCCAAACCAGATGATCAAGCGCCTCGGCGGAAAAAAACACCTCGGGGTTGATACCATTCGCAATGGCATACTCCAGATGTTCAGCCAAACGCCCATACGGTACATGGGCGTGAATCTTATTTTTCATGATGTTGTTTCCTATGCTGTTTAATGATCTCATCTGAAGCCGCGCGGGCGACCAAATCCTCAAGTTTGTGAATGGAAGGCGGATCTCCCAGTACAATCAGAGTGTCGTGCCCTTCTATCTTGGTCTGGGGATGCGGATTGAAAACCATCTTTCCGTGACTCTTTTTTATGCCGACAATAATTACACCGATCTCCTTGCGGAATCCGGAGCTGACCAGCGTTTCTCCGACAAAGGCCGAATGGGCCGGAATGTTGATCTCCTCCATCTGCAACTCAAGCTGTTCATGACCGGTGGCAATTTCAATAAAATCAACCACGTTCGGGCGTAATATCGACTGCGCCATACGGTGGCCGCCGATGGTGTATGGAGAGACCACCTTGTTGGCGCCTGCCCGTTTGAGTTTTATCTCGGATCCCTCTTCACCCGAGCGGGACATGATGTAAAGATCCGGATTGAGGCCACGCGCGGTCAGGGTGATGTATACGTTTTCGGTGTCGGAGGTAACAACGGAAATAAGTCCCTTGGCCCTGTTGATTCCAGCCTTCAGCAGAGTTTCGTCAAGAGTGGCGTCCCCTTTCATAAACAGGTAACCCTCTTCTTCAAGCCGTTCGGCCGCATCCATGTTTTTTTCAATGATAACAAACTTAAGCCCGTTCGCTTTGAACTCTTTGCATATCAGCGAACCAATTCGACCGAAGCCGCAAATGATGTAGTGCCCGGTGAGCGCCCCTATTTTCTTTTCCACCTTTTTCCTCCCCATGATCCGCTGAATCTGCCCCTCGAACATGATCTGGGCAAGACTCCCGACGATATAACCCAACACGCTGACGCCGACAACAATTAACCCCATTGTAAACAGCTTACCGCCGTCGGAAAGATCGTGGACCTCCTTGAAGCCAACCGTTCCCAGGGTAATAACCGTCATATAAACGGCATCGAGCATACGCCAACCCTCGATGGACATATAACCGGCCGTCCCACCCGATATCAGCATCAGGAGAACGAAAAACGATATTTTAAGGTGTCGGACTGGATCCATAGTTGCTGCAGATTACCTGCTAGCATCCAAAAAAACAAGGTACTTTATTTTGTTTATGTCAAAAAAACATTAAGGATATCAGTATCAGGCTAGTGGTCAGGCACAAAAGAATCATGTCAAAAACGGCTTGTTACAATTGACAAATTTTGCATACTGTATACAATGTTTCAAAATCTTCCCTGGAGTTATACCCAATCATGAAAAAGCCGATGGAAAAGCATCTCACGTTGCGCGAAAAAATTCTCGAAAATATCCGCGATGCCATTGTTTCCGGCAGTCTCAAGGCGGGCAGCCGGGTCTCCGAGCCCGAACTGGCCGATCGCTACGGGATCAGCCGCACTCCAATCCGCGAAGCCTTCCGCCAACTGGAATCGGAAGGATATCTGACGGTAATTCCCCGCCGCGGAGCCGTGGTCAGCGAATTCAGCCCTAAGGACGTTGAGGAGTTTTACGCCATCAAAAGCATCATGGAGGGGTATGCGGCACGAAGGGCCTGTGATAATTTATCCGAAAAAGAGCTGGATCGCCTTCAGGCAATCAACGACAAACTGGCCGAACTTGCTAAAATCGGTGATATCAAGCATTTTTTCAAAGTTCACAGTGACTTTCACGAGCTGTTTATCAAAGCCGCCGACAACGAAAAACTTCATGAATTAATAGCAGGGCTGGTTACAAAATTTCAACGTCTTCGTTTTACTTCACTTAGTCTTCCGGGGCGAATGGTGGTTTCAGTACAGGAACACGAGAAAATCATCGATGCGTTCCGGAGAAAAGATGCCGATCTGGCCGAAACCCTGGTTCGTAAGAACGCCGAGTATGGAGGCCGGGTGCTGATGGACGGCGCTACAGCAGATAAAATTAGTTGATCCCGCCTGATGCCAACTCAGATATTGCATCTCTGCAAGAAGCTGATATACTGCTTGCGGAGAATTATTTAATGGCTACATTCAAATCTATAGCACTAATACCGGCCGCCGGCATGGGGAAGCGCATGGGCGCTTCCATCAACAAACAGTATCTGCATCTGAACGGCCTTCCGATCGTTGCCCGTACTATCTCTGTATTTGAAGCGTCGCCGCTTATCGATTCCATTTACCTTGTCATACCCGCCGATGAGATCCCCTACTGCCGGGAGCATGTAGTCGAAGCCTGTGGATTTCTGAAGATTGCTGCTATCATTCCTGGCGGCAAGGAACGTCAGAACTCGGTTATGAACGGGTTGCGGGCCATGCGGGAGCAGATTTCCGACGATGATGTCGTCCTGATTCACGATGGTGTCAGGCCGTTGATAACTGAAAGCCTGCTGATCAATTCCATAAACAGTGCCCGGCTCTATGATGGCGCATTAGCGGCCGTCCCTGTTAAAGATACAATTAAAATAGCGAGCAACGGAATCGTTAGTGACACGCCTCCCCGGGAATCTCTCTGGCAGGCGCAAACGCCGCAGTCTTTCCGTTTCGATAAAATTTTCACTGCTCATTTATCTGCAGAGTCAGAAGGTTTCATCGGCACAGATGACGCATCTCTGGTTGAACGTATAGGAGGAGAAGTGCATATTATTACGGGCGATTATCGCAATATAAAAATTACAACGCCTGAAGATCTGGTTCTGGCTGAAGCATTCCTGACAGTTATGGAAAGAGAGCGAAAGCAATGCTAGCCCCCAAAACGCCGGATAAGATTTTGATTGTTGATGACGAACAGGAAGTCGGCCTGGTTCTGAAAGAGTATCTGGACGATGAAGGGTTTGATTCATCTCTGGCATTAGATGGTTCAGCAGCGCTCGATATGATAGTGACCGAAAATGATTTCTCGGTTATTCTGCTCGACATCAATATGCCGGGACTCGACGGTGTAACGGTTCTGAACCGCCTTCAAGATTCGGGATGCGACGCAGCGGTTATCATGATGAGCGGACAGGGCAGCGAAGAGGTGGCCGTAAAATGCATGAGAAATGGCGCGGAAGATTATATTTCCAAACCATTTGCCTTTGAAGATATGCTGCAGAGGATTGAACGGGCTCGTGCACATCGCTTGGAAAGATTAGAGAAACAGTTATTGCAGAAGGAAAAAGAAGACTTCATCCTGATGCTTTCGCATGACATGAAAAACCCGCTGACCGCCGTAATAGGATCAATCGATATCGTTCGCGAGGGGTGCCTCGGCAATGTCAACGAGGAGCAGAAGGAATATCTGCAATCGGCTATCGACAGCTGCAATGAAGTTGTCGTCATGATCGACAACCTTCTTGATATCAGGAAGTTTGAAGCCGGAAAAATCCAGATGGCGATCAATAGTTACAACGCTCAGGAACTCATCAGCAAAATTTCCGATCAATTTGCCAGGGCAGCCAGACATGACGGCATTGAACTTACTGTCGAGCTGGAACCGCACTCCTCGAATATTGCTGTAGACAAAAACGCTTTTTCCCGTGTATTGGGGAATCTGCTCGGCAACGCCTTGAAATTCACCCCTGAATGGGGCAAAATTGTAGTTTCAAGCAAACGAATTACCAAAGATGAAATGCTGGCGCTGAAAATACCATCTTATGCGCCGATTCCACCCGGTACTTTGGATAATGCCTGTTTTGTCAAATTGGCGGTTAGTGACACCGGCAATGGCATCCCCCAGGGAGAGCTGGAACGCATATTTGACCGTTTCACACAGTTTCCACGTAAAACGGAGCGGGAACGGAGCGGGGCCGGGTTGGGACTGGCATATTGCAGACTGTCTATTGAAAGTTTTCACGGTCTAATCTGGGCAGAGTGTGAAGCGGGACAGGGGAGCGAATTTGTCATTCTTTTGCCCTGCTGTCCATAATACTACAAACTTGTACTGGTGGGATATGTAATGAAACTGATACTTCTGATTCTGACGTTGCTGATTGTTGCCGCGACATCAATACCTGCAGATGCAAACGATCTTGATTTCAGCAAAACAATTACCATTGGGAACGGTCCCAAGACGGTCGTTGAGTTCACCGATCCCGATTGCCCCTACTGCCGCAAAGCATCCAAATATTTTGACGGACGGAGCGATGTCACCCGCCATGTACTCTTCTTTCCGCTCCCCCGCCATCCCAAAGCGAAGGAAAAAGCCCAATACGCTTTATCTCAAACAGATCGCGCCGCTGCTTATCGTGAAGTCATGTCCGGAAGAATGGATTCTGTCCAGAAGTTTGAGGGGATAACCGCCAAGGGAATAAAATTACAGGAAGAACAGTTCGAAACCGCGCGCAGACAGAAGGTAGATTCCACCCCGACTTTTTTGATTAACGGCAGGATCATTGTTGGGTTTGATCAGAAAAAAATTGAAGAAGCCCTCGGCAAATAGTTTTCCGTTCATAATGGTTAATTCGTCGAAAGCCGGTCCCGACATGAGGATACCATGCTCAACAAACTCCCTGCCTCCATTCGTTCGATCTCGCTAACCCTCTCTATATCTCATATTGCGGCTTTTGCAATATTCTTTTCGTTTCAGCTGCCGCCGCACGAAGCTCGCGGAGAAACTCCGGAAGCAACAACAACCAATATACTGGCAAATTTATCTCTTGAGGAACTGATGCAGGTAGAGGTTTATTCGGCTTCAAAACAACCGGAAAAAATCTTTACGACAGCGGCCGCCATCTATGTCATTACCAATGATGACATTATCCGCTCCGGAGTCACTTCGCTGCCGGAAGCTCTACGACTGGCACCAGGCGTCCAGGTTTCAAGAATGGACGGCAACAAGTGGGCGATAAGCATCCGCGGTTTTGCCGGACGATTTTCCAATAAGCTGCTGGTGCTTCAAGATGGCCGCACCCTCTACAATCCGGTGTTTTCCGGCGTTTACTGGAATGCACAGGAAATCATGCTGGAAGATGTCGAAAAGATCGAGGTAATACGTGGTCCGGGGGCCACCCTCTGGGGTGCCAACGCGGTAAACGGAGTAATCAATATAACCACCAAACATGCCCGCGATACTCAAGGCGGCCTGATAACCGCTTCCGGCGGGACCTGGGAGCGGACTGCAACCGGAATACGGTACGGTGGAAAAAGCGGCGAAAACGGCTATCTGCGGGCATACGGCAAATACTTTTACCGGGATGGTCAGCCACCTGTAGATACTCCTGACATGGACGGATACTGGAGCGACTGGCGGGGAGGCTTCCGTGGCGATTGGCGCTTGAACTCCAGGAACGACGTTACCCTGCAGGGGGACATTTATTACGGCCGAGCCGGTGTGGAGCTATATCAGGGTGGAAATATACTGGGGCGTTGGAACAGCACATTTTCAGACACTTCAAATCTCTCGGTACAACTCTATTATGACCGGAACTCCAACAGAAAGAGGTTTGATTCCGACCTGAACCATCATGAGGCCAGGGATACCGCCGACCTCGATCTGCAGCACACCTTTGCCGTCGGCGCCGTACAGAAGATTGTCTGGGGTGCCGGATACCGGCTGAACTCAGACCGGTTGAACGGCGATCCAACCATCATCCCGGCCTTCATCCCCAGCGGCAGGACAGATCATCTCTTCAGCGCCTTTCTGCAGGACAACATAACTCTGCTGCCCGAAGCACTCCATCTTATTCTTGGTTCCCGTGTTGAGAATAACGACACAACCGGATGGGAGATGATGCCGACCGCCAGGCTGCTCTGGACCCCTCACGAACAACACACTCTCTGGAGTGCCGTTTCTCGCGCCGTGCGCACCCCCTCGCGGGCAGAGACCACTATTTCGTCTATGATCGGCTTTATTCCGCCGGTGACGGAAGTTCGTCTGTTAGGGGACAGCAGGCTTCCATCTGAAAAATTGATTGCCTACGAAGCCGGATATCGCTACCAGCCGTTGCCGAAACTTTCATTTGACCTGGCGCTCTTCTACAACGATTACAGTTCCCTGATCGGCGTTGTCCAGGGCACACCGCAAGGGGGGACACCGCCGACAGTTATCCCTATAAACGCAGCTGCCACATCCACGGCAACAGGCAAAGGCGGCGAATTGTCAGTTGACTGGCACCCGCTGGCCTGGCTTGAGCTTGCACTTTTATACTCATATCTTGATCTTTCCGTCAGCTCCACCTCTTCTTTACCTCAGGACAGGGCATTCTCATATGCCGACACGTCGGCACGCCACCAGTTATCCTTCCGGCCGGGGCTGAATCTTCCCGGCAATGTGAAATGTGACCTCTGGCTCCGATATGTTGGAGCTCTTCCTGATCCCGCCGTGTCAGACTATGTCACCTTGGATGCCCGAATCGCCTGGAAACCTCTCAAAAATCTGGAACTGTCGCTGGTGGGGCAAAACCTGCTTGAGCCGAAGCGCCTGGAATTTGGCCCGGACATGTTCGGAAATCCTGCTGCACAGACGGAACGCAGTTTCTATGGTAAGGCGGCATGGACATTTTAAAAGCCATACCGGTGATTACGCTGTTACTCCCATTGTTTGCCATGACACTCCTTGCACCGGCTCCGGTCTTGGCAGCGTATGAAACATCCATAAGTGCGGCAACGCACGAAGTTAAAGCCGCTTTCATCTATAATTTCACCAAGTTCGTATTATGGCCGTCAACCGCTTTTGAAAACGATTACTCTCCATTCCGGGCATGTGTTGTGGATGACAGGATGCTGGACGAAGCGCTTGAATCCCTTGTACAAAGCGTCACCAAAGGGCGTCAAATTCAAACCATCCGATATCGAGGTATATTGGGTGCGGATAAATGCCACCTCCTTTTTATTGGAGAATCAACAGACCCGGCACAAGCTAAAAAAATTTTGGGAGCTGTTGCAAGCAAACCGGTTCTTACCATCGGCGACTCTTCTGCGTTCATTAAGCAGGGGGGCATAATCAGGTTTATCACCTCCGACAATAGATTGATCTTTGAAATAAATCCCGTGGCGGCCAAACGGAACGGTCTTGAAATAAGCTCCAAACTGCTCGGTTTGTCAAAAACAGCGCGTGATCTGCCATGACTTCTCTACGTAATTATATCCGCGGCCTGACTCTCAAGCAGAAACTGCTGGTCTCTTTTATGTTGACCAGCAGTGCCTCTCTAGTACTTGCGTGTTCCATCTTCATGATACATGACTATGTGTCTGAGCGAAATGACATGATTGGTGGGGCGACGGTTCTCGCCGATACTATAGCAAATACCAGCACAGCCGCTCTTGTCTTTGATGATAAAAAGAGCGCCGGAGAAATTCTCCAGGCCCTGAAAGCCCATCCACATATTGAAATGGCGGCGCTTTACCGTAAAGACGGCACAGTAATAGCCCTCTATGTCCGCCAGCGGACTGTCGGGCAACCTGTGCCTTCCGCACGGGACAATAATCAGAGTTTCGATCAGAGCTTCATCCATGTCTTCCGGTCGATTAATCTTGAAACCGAGAAAATCGGCACGATTTACCTCCGATATAACCTCACGTCGTTGGCAACACGGCAACTTAATTTTTTATCTCTGGTTTTGCTGGTAGTGCTTCTGGCATCCTGCTTCTCATATATTATCGCTTCGCGACTGATGAGATTCATTGCGCAACCACTGAATAACCTGTCTGAAGTGGCACGTTCCATCTCGCTCAATAAAGACTACAGCATCCGTGCGAAACGTTTCAATGCAGATGAGATCGGTGCTCTTTCCGACAGTTTGAATGAGATGCTGGCTCAGATACAGGAACGTGACGGGTTGCTTTTAAAATACCATGAGCAGCTGGAAAAACAGGTTGCAGAGCGGACGTGCGAACTTGAAACGACTAATTCACACCTAAAACTTGAAATCACAGAACGCATTAATGCTGAAAAAGCCCGGCAACTGATGGAAGATGAATTGCTCAAGAGCAGAAAACTGGAATCAATAGGAGTTCTGGCTGGTGGGATAGCGCATAACTTCAACAATATCCTTACCTCCATTGTCGGCTACATCTCGCTTGCCAATAACAGAACAAAGGACAATGAAAAGGTTCAGGGATTTCTGTCAAACGCCGAGAAGGGGTGTTACCGAGCAAAAGGACTTACGCAGCAACTCTTGACCTTCTCTCGTGGGGGTAAACCGGTTCGCAGAGTTACTACGCTGGCGCCAGTCATAAGAGAAGCTATTGACATCAGTTTCGCCGGTTCCAATGTGATCTGCGATGCCCAAATAGCTGAAGAGCTCAATTCGGCTGACATCGATACAGGACAGATAATCCAGGTACTGAACAACCTTATGGTCAATGCCTGCCAAGCCATGCCGAACGGGGGTTCTGTAGTCGTACGGGTTGACAATATATACATCGACAACGATACTGTTTTCCCAATAACACCCGGTGAATACATTGAAATAACTGTTGAAGACACCGGATGCGGCATTTCAGAAGAAAATCTTCATCGTGTTTTTGACCCTTATTTTACCACAAAACCATCTGGTAACGGACTCGGGCTGGCTACCTGCTATTCCATCATCAAAAACCATGGCGGATTGATTTCCGTTTCGTCTGAGCTGGATAAAGGTACCACCTTCACACTCTTTTTGCCGGCGGCGCGTTACGTTCAATCATTGGCAACACCTGTTATTACAGCACTTGGTGACGGAACTGATGTATTAAAAGAGTTTACACGTGTGTTGATAATGGATGATGAGCAGATTATCAGGGATGTTGCCTATGAAATGTTTACTACGCTCGGGTATTCAGCTTCACTCGCATGTGACGGCGCCGAGGCGATTTCGATGTATCGGGAGGCCAAGGAAGCCGGGACCCCTTTTGAAATCACCATTATGGATATGACTATTCCAGGGGGGATGGGAGGCGTTGAGGCGGTCGGAAAGCTGCTTGAATATGACAGCAATGCCTTTGTCGTCGTATCCAGCGGTTATACGAATGAGGCTGTAATGTCCAACTATCGTTCATACGGCTTCAAGGGTGTTATACCCAAACCATACACACTGAATGAACTTAAAACTCTGCTCAAGTCATTTAATTAATAGCCAGACAGAGGTGATATACGCTATAGAGTATGCAAGTAAGCATCATATTAGCATGAGGTTGCAGACGGCGTGAAAACGACATGTAACAGACGTCAGCTGATTCGGTCCCTATTCATATCTTTAGCAGGCATCGTATTGTCTGTTTTTGTAGCAGACGCCGCGCAGGAGCCGTACGACATCGATTTGAAAGAGCTTCAACGCCCTCCGGTTCGGCGCGCCAAGGAGAAGGTAAAAAGAGCGCCCCATGAACATCCTGAGTCTGTTGCCGCAACCTCCAACGAAAAGGGAGAGAGCAGCAGTTATATCGTTCGACCGGGAGACCATCTGTTTCTCATTCTGATGCAACGCTATGGACTATCCAACAATGCCGCCGAACAGCTTATTCCGGAGATAATGCGCCTGAACGGCATTCGGAGCCCAAAGAGCCTGACGGTGGGACAGCAGCTGACAATCCCGCTGCCACCAGCAACGAACACAACATCGCAGAGCAGTCCCCATAAACCACGCCACTCTCCTCAGCCAGAGTCAACAACCGTGCCCTCTCATGACACTGAAACACCTCTTGTACGTGAAGTAGTGGCGCACCCGGCACAACCTTGCCTGCTCGCGCGCAAAGCAGCGGATCAACTGGGAGTGCATGTCCCCACGTTTTATTCCTTCATGGGTGAAGAGAGCATCAGTGTATCTTACAACACCGTGAAAGCGGTCATTGTCTGCGGTCGTACTCCGGCCGAAACATATACACTTAAACGGCTGCTGACACAGCATGGCATTAAATTGCTGACCTTCAAGGCCGATGAGCCGCCGCGTATGGTAATAGAAGGAGTGGCTGCCGGCCTGGGAATTTCCTTCCGGGTGTTGCCCAACGCCGGTAACGCAGCCCATCCACTGACTTATCTTTTCCCTGCGGCCATATCAGGAAAAGATTTAAGGCTGACAGTTAGTTCTGATATCCCCGTTTCAAAGTGACCACACCATATCTAGCATGAGCTATCCGGAACACTGTATTCACCGATCTCCGTAACAAATGCTTCCTCGTTTAAATGTAGCAAGGCCCGAACAGATATCCGTCCGGGCCTTGTAAATAGTATCTGTCATAATGCATGGTGAAGTAGATCAGAACTCCATCGGCATCGCCTTAACCTGCTTGGCGGTAAAGACCGGGCCGTCCTTGCAGACGTAGACATTCCCCACGTTGCAGCGGCCGCATTTGCCCAGGCCGCATTTCATCCGGTTTTCAAGCGTCGTGTAGACCTG